>DATARK010000035.1:0-25859 GCA_036264175.1 Solirubrobacteraceae bacterium | reverse complement strand
GCCCCTACTGCAGTTTCGAAGCCCCCCCAACCGTGTTCGGTTTGTCCACCGTGGGAGCTGCGTTGCCGAGCACCGTCAGGTTGGCGGCGATCGTGTTGCTCTGCACCGTCGTGCCGCCGCCGTTGCCCTGCACTTTGGCGGTGGCGGCGATCGTGTTGGCCACGACTGAGACGCCGTCGTGGTTTGTGTAGACGGTGGCGCTTTTGATGTTCGAGCCGGCGCAGCCAGAACCGTCTCCGATCGTCACAGAGCCTGAGCTTCGCTGGACTTTCACAGCGCCTGTGCTTGCGCCACAGATGCGCATCACGCCGGCTTTGATGGCGGTGATCGTCTTGGTGGTGGCACCCTCGACGTCAAGCGAGCCGCCTTCTAGGACTTCGATGGCGTTTGCCACGGCCGTTTGAGTCAGCTGCACCGCTTCGCCTTTTTTGACGATCAGCTTGCCCTTTACGTGGCCTGTGATCACCTTGGTGCTGAGCACTTCGGTCGTGCACGTCGTGGTGGTTTGGTGACCGACGTTGTCTGTGGCGGTCCGTTGGATCGTCTGGGGTCCGGCTTTGCTGGTGTTGATCGCGACAGAGCCGCTGGGGTTTGAAGCAAGGCCCGACTGGCCGTCAGAGGCGCTAACCGTCGCACTTGCTTTTGAGCCGACCGGCGTCGTGGCCGGGCAGCTGATTTCAACGGTCGGTGCGCTGGCGTCGACCTGGACTGTCAGCGATGCTGGGCTTGAGAGGTTGCCGACGTTGTCGGCCTCGGTGCCTTGGGCGGTGTGGCTTGCGTCTGTGGTGAACGTCTGCGGTGAGCTGATCGAGGCCGGGTTTATGCCCGATCCCGAGCTGCCGTCGCTGAGCAGCGGGTCGCTTGCTTCTGAGAAGGACACGGTGACCGTGTCTTTGTAGAAGCCGCCGCCACCGGCGTAGTCGGGGGCGCGGTCTGGCGATGCTGTTGGTGGGGTGGGTGGGGTCTTGTCGATCTTTACTGGTTGGGAGGTGGGCGACCACGCGGTCGTCAGGTTCGTCGAGGAGTCAAAACCCTGCACGCGGTACGTCCACGTGCCCTCTTCCTCGCCCGAGCCGGTGGACGCGTATTGCAGGCTGCTGATGCCCGTTGCCACGTTCGAGAATTCTTCCTGGCTTCGTTGCAGTGCTGCAGCGTGTAGGTGATCGCGAATTCGCTCGGGTCCGGACCGGTCCACCCGAGTGTGAACAGACCGCTGGAGTTCGGGCTCGTGCCCGACGTGAGCGCCGGTGCACCCGGATTGCCGTAGTGCACGTCGTAGCTGCAGGTGTGCGTCGTGGTGTTGCCCGCGAGGTCCTGAACCTGCACCGTCTCGGTCTGCCCGTTGCCGGGGGCGGAGGTGTTCAGTGCACGCGGGCCGTCGGGGTTGCTGGCAAAGCCCGACAGGGCGTCACTGGATTCGGAGACCGTCGCGGAGGCGCTGCTGCCCACCTCGAGGCCGATTCGGAGGTCGGTTCGGCCAGCATCGACTGGCAGATTTTCGCCAGGCCCCAGGTGAGCTGGGCCGCCGTGCTCGTGTGCAGCACACTCCAGAGGTTGAAGATGTTGGGGATCGAAGAGACGTCGATACGCGCGTCCGGCACCCCTTTGCTGAGCGTTTCCAGACCGGTTTTGTAGCTCGTGCGGAAGTTGGCGACCGAGGTCATCGAGGCTTCCGTGGAGGTGCACACGTCGTTGGCGCCCATCAGGATCATCACCCAGGCTCACGCGGACCGTAACAGACTCGGCGCTTGTGAGTACGACCGCGTATTTCCATGCCAAGTGGTCGCTTCCACGAGCCCATGAGCGGCCGTGCACGCCGAGACGGCGCGCTGGTATGGTCGCCGCATGTCGCCGCTCGGCCCGCCTGACTCAGCACTGGAGCTGGCCGCTGCGCTGCGCTCGCGCGAGCTCTCGGCGGTCGAGCTGCTCGATGCCTGCCTGCGGGCCGTCGACGAGCTCAACCCCACGCTCAACGCGGTCACGTGGCGCAATGACGAGCAGGCGCGCGCGAGCGCTGCCGATGCCGATCGCCGGCTGGCCGACGGCGGCGACGCCGCGCCGTTTCTCGGCGTGCCGATGCCGATCAAGGACCTGACGCCGGTCGCCGGCTGGCCGGTCACATACGGCTCGCATGGCTCCCCGGAGGGTCCGAGCGAGCGCAGCGAGCTGGTCGTCGACGCGATGGTCGATGCCGGCTTCGTGCTCTGCGGGCGCACCAACACCCCCGCCTTCGGCGTCATCACGGCGGCCGAGAACAGCCGCTTCGGCGCAAGCCGCAACCCGTGGGACACCGATCGCACGCCCGGCGGTTCCAGCGGCGGCGCGGCCTCGGCGGTCGCCGGCGGCATGTTCCCGATCGCCCACGCCAACGACGGCGGCGGCTCGATTCGCATCCCCGCCGCCTACTGCGGCCTGGTCGGGCTCAAGCCCAGCCGCGGCCGCGTCCCGCGGCTGGCACAGAGCTGGCTCGGCGCTGTCGTCGAGGGCGTCGTCTCGCACACCGTCGCCGACTCGGCCGCCGTGCTGGACACGATCTCCCACTTCGATCCGCTCGCCTGGTACAACGCGCCGGCCCCCGCCCGCCCGTTCGCGCAGGAGCTGCAGGCCTCGCCCGGCCAGCTGCGCATCGGCCTGATGGCCTCGGCCCCGCTGGGCATGCCCACGGACGAGGCGTGCGTCGCGGCAGCGCGCGCGACCGCCGTCGCCTTGGAAGGCCTCGGCCACGCCGTCGAGGAGGTCGAGGTGCCGACGATCTCCGAGGAGATGATTCCTCCGTTCATCGTGCTCACCCAGGGCGGACTGGCCGACTACGAGGGCGTCGACTGGCCGGCCACCGAGCCGCACATCGTCCACCAGCGTCAGCTCAGCGGCGAAACCGGCGCATATGACTACGTGCTCGCCGCGCGCGCGTTGGAGCTGCTCAGCCGCCAGGAGGTCGCCCGCTGGGGACGTGACTTCGACGTGCTGCTGACGCCGACCTCGGCGATCCTGCCGCCGCAGGCCGGCGCGATCCTTGCCGCCCAGCACGCCACGCCCGAGGCGCCCGTGCTCGACGTGGTCGCCAGCGTCGCCTTCACGGCCTTCGGCAACGTCACCGGCCTGCCGGCGATCAGCCTGCCGCTGCATCGCACCGACGAGGACGTGCCGGTCGGCGTGCAGCTCACCGGCGCGCCGTGGGACGAGGCGACGCTGATTCGGCTCGCCGCACAGCTCGAGCAGGCGCTGCCGTGGGCCAATCGCCGTCCCGCGCTGAGCACGGCCGCCTGAGCAGTGGCCTTCGAGCAGATCACCACGGAGGTCTCCGAGGGCATCCTCACGATCACGCTCAACCGCCCCGAGCGACTGAACGCCTGGACGGCCACGATGGGCCGCGAGCTGATCGAGGCCTTCGACCAGGCCGACGCCGACGACGACGTCCGCGCGATCATCCTGACGGGCGCCGGGCGCGGCTACTGCGCCGGCGCCGACCTGGCCTCCGGCGGCGAGACCTTCGACTACCGCGCCCGCGCCGAGGAGGCGTCGCTTTTGACGCAGAGCGGCGGCGACGTGCCACGCGACAACGGCGGTCAGTTCACGCTGCGCATCTTCGCGTCGACCAAGCCGGTGATCGGCGCCATCAACGGGCCGGCCGTTGGCGTCGGCGCGACGATGACGCTGCCGATGGACGTGCGCATCGCCGCCGACGACGCGCGCATGGGCTTCGTGTTCGCGCGCCGCGGCATCGTGCCCGAGGCGTGCTCGAGCTGGTTTCTGCCGCGCGTCGTGGGCATCAGCCGCGCGATGGAGTGGGTCTCGACCGGTCGCGTGTTCTCCGCGCAGGAGGGGCTCGACGCAGGACTGCTGCGCAGTCTGCACAGCGCTGACGAGCTGATACCCGCGGCGCGCGCGCTCGCGCGTGAGATCGCAGACAACACCGCGCCCGTGTCCGTCGCGCTGGCGCGCCAGATGATGTGGCGCATGCTTGGCGCCGAGCATCCGATGGTCGCCCACCGCGCCGACTCGCGCGGCATGCTCGCGCGCGGCCAGTCCGCCGATGCGGCCGAGGGCATCACGGCCTTTCTGGAGAAGCGCCCGGCGAGCTTTCCCGATCGCGTCAGCGACGGGCTGCCCGACATCTTCCCGGGCTGGAGCGAGCCGGCCTTCGAATAACGGCGTAAGCGATCGCACGCCGCGTCTGAGCGAGTGCTCGTGTGGCAGCGCGACCTATGCCGGGGCGTTCTGCAGCAGCGCGTTGTGCGGCAGGCGCGAGCGCGGCACGCCGATGCCGTCGCAGAGGCGCACGCACGGCTCATAGACCGGACGAAAGCCGAGCAGCTGAGGGATCGTCACGACGCCGTAGCCACGCCGACGCAGTGCGGCGATGATCTTCGGATATGCGGCCAGCGTCTGCCCGCGCGGGCCGCCGCCATCGTGGGAGATGATGATCGAGCCCGGGCGCACCTGTTCGAGCACGCGGCGCACAATCGTCGCCGTGCCGGGTTGCGTGTAGTCGCTGGGGTCGACGTTCCAGCCGACCGTCGCCAGGCCGAGCGAGCGCGCGGTGCGCACGACCTGCGCGTTCACGGCGCCATACGGCGGGCGAAACACGCACGGCGTGTAGCCGCTCTGCTGGCGAATCGCGACGAGCGTTTTCTCCAGCTCGCCGCGCACGTCGCGCGAGCGCGTCAGGTCGGGGTGCGTGTAGGTGTGGTCGCCGAGCACGTCGCCTTCGCGCAGCTCGCGCAGCATCGTGTCGCGAAAGCTCGCGGTGATCTGACGACCGATCATGAAGAACGTCGCCTGGGCATGGTTGCGCGCGAGCATTTCGACGAACGCCGGCGTGTCGGTCTCCGGCCCATCGTCGAAGCCGATCGCGACCTCGCGACGGGCTGGGCCACCGCGATAGATGACGTCGCCGTGACTGCGACACCCGACGATGCGGTAAAGCGTCGTGCTCGGCCGCGTGGCGGGCGGGCCGGCAATCGGGTGAAGCAGGCCCTGCGCAGAGCCTTCGGAGGGCCCCTGCGCGCCCAGCGCGCCGGCATCGCCGCCGCCGCCCGAAAGCGCCACGGCGAGCAGCGCCACCGTCGCTACGAACCCCAGCAGAGCGACGACCTCGCGTGCCGTGCGGACATGCGCGGCCGACAGCGACGACGTCGCCAGCTCCCATCGCCGGGCGCCTTTGGCGAACACCGAGCGCAGCGACGACACTCCGCTCTTCAGCCGAGGACCAGCTCGGCGATCGTGCGCAGCGACGCGGCGTCGGCTGAGACGAGCAGCGTCGTCACGATCGACTCGCGCCACTTGGCCAAGTCATCGCGAATCTTCTCCGGCGGTCCGACCAGCGAGAGCTCCTCGATCAGCCCTCGTGGGATCTTCGCTCCGGCCTCGTCCTTGCGCCCGCTGAGGTACAGCTCCTGGATCTCGTCGACCTCGCGCTCATAGCCCATGCGGATCGCGACGTTCGCGTGGAAGTTCGCGCCTTTGGCGCCCATGCCGCCGAAATACAGCGCATAGAACGGACGCAGCGAGTCGATCGCGCCGTCGACGTCGTCGGCGACGATGAACGGCACCGTCGCGCAGACCTCGAACTCCTCGGGCTTGCGCCGTGCGCCGTCGCGCGCGAAACCCTCGTTCAACGCCGCCTGGTTGTGCTCCTGGTGCGTCGGGCTGAACAGCATCGCCAGCCACCCGTCGCACAGCTCTGCGCACAGCGCCACGTTCTTCGGGCCCTCGGCGCCGAGATAGATCGGAATGTCCTCACGCAGCGGGTGGATCGAGGACTTCAACGGCTTGCCCAGCCCCGTGCCACCCGGCAGCGGCAGCGGGTAGTGCGGCCCCTCGGCGACGACCGGGCCGCCGCGCGCCCAGATGTCGCGCAGGATCGCGATGTACTCGCGCGTGCGCGCCAGCGGCTTGGCGAAGGGCATGCCGTACCAACCCTCGACGACCTGCGGTCCCGACACGCCCAGGCCGAGAATGAAGCGTCCGCGGGAAAGGTGGTCCATGGTCATCGCCGCCATCGCCGTTGCCGCCGGCTGGCGCGCGGACATCTGCACGATCGCCGTGCCGAGCTTCAGGCGCTCGGTGCTCGCACCCCACCAGGCCAGCGGCGTCAGGCAGTCTGAGCCGTAGGCCTCGGCCGTCCAGATCGAGTCCACGCCGAGGCGCTCAGCCTCGGCGATCGCCTCGGCTGCTCCAGGCGGCGGGCCGCCGGCCCAGTAGCCCGTGTTCAGCCCCAGCTTGAGCTCGCCGCCCATGGAGCGAGACCCTATTGGATTCGCTCGGCCACGCACTGCGCGTTGCCGGGCAGCGGCGCCGGAGTGTCGAGCAGCACGAGCGCGTCCTCCTCCGTCGCCGGCGCGCGCCACTCGGGGTCCTGCAGACGGTGCGACAGAGCCAGCGCCAGCAGCGCGAGGGCGATCAGCGCGGCGCCGTAGACATCGGCCGTGTCGTGCAGGCCGAAGCGCGTCACGGCGATGCCGGCGGCCAGCGCCGGCAGGCTGTAGGCCAGATAGGACGCCACGTACACCGACGCGACCAGCTCGGCGCGCTGGTCGATCGGCGCGCGGTTGGTGATCGCGCGAAAGGCGCCCGCGAAGGCCGGCCCGAAGCCGAGTCCGGCGACGCCGGTGGCGAGCAGGAACAGCGCCGTCGAGCCCTGATGCAGGGCCAGCAGCACCAGCAGGACGCCGACGATCAGCGCGCTGAGGCCACCGCGGGCCGCGAGGCGGGCGTGCGTGTCGCGCAGCACCACCGAGGTCGCCGAGCTGACGCCCGCCATCACGAAGATGCACAGCCCGCCCGCCACGTGGCTGGAGTCGTGCAGCACTTTCGCCGTCAGCGACGGCCCCAGCGAGAGGATCAGGCCGCCCAGCGCCCACGTGGCCGTCATGCAGGGAATCGTCGCCAGGAAGTCACCGCGCAGCGAAGCCGGCACGCCGACGGTGGGGCGCAGCGAGCGCGCCCACGTGGGCCTGCGCTGCACCGTCTCGGGGACCGCCAGCGTCACCAGCGCGGCGAGCGCAAAGCCGCCGAGCAACAGCCAGTAGACCAGGCGCGTCGGCTCGGGCGCGTATTCGACGAGCAGGCCGCTGCCGAGCGCTCCCGCAGCCAGGCCGGTCATCGGCGCTGCGGCGGCCAGCAGCGCACCGAGGCGGCGATGCTGCGGCGGCTGCAGATCGATCAGAGCGGCGCTGATCGCCGCCGTCGCGATGCCCGTGGCCAGGCCCTGCAGCGTGCGCGCCGCAAACAGCCAGAGAACGCTGCGAGCCTCGGCGAACAGCAGCATGCCGACGATCTCCAGCGACAGCGCCAGCAGCAGCGTCGGGCGCCGGCCGAGATGGTCCGACAGCGAGCCCGCGACGACCAGCGCGATCAGCAGGCCGAGCGCGTACGCGGCAAACACGGCCGTCAGCACGATCGCCGAGAAGCCCCATTTCGCCTGGTAGACGATGTACAGCGGAGACGGCGCACTGGAGGCGAACAGAAAGCCCGCGAGCGTCGCCGCGAGCAGCCAGAAGGCGAGTGCTCGACCGAGTTTTCTCATCGTGGCATAACGACGAACGCGGGTGTTCTGTTCGGACACGCGGGCTACCTCCGCTGCATCGGGGTTGCGCCACTAGTGTGGGTCGCGTGCCCTACGCGACCGCCGACGCAAGACAGGGGCTCCTGGACACCGTAGCGAGCGCGATCGAACAGCTCGGCCTGGCGCTCGCCGCGCTCGGCGAGGCCTACGAGCAGCTCGATGATCAAAGCGCCGAGCGCATGGAAGCGCTGCTGTTCCGTCCTGTCCAGCTCGCCTACGGCCGCGCGCAGCGCACTTACTCTGGCTTTGCCCAGCGCCACCAGCTGCCCGACCGCGCCTTCGCGCCGGCGCCGCCAAGCGCGCCCTCGGCCGGAGCGCGCGGCTTCATCGACAACGCCGGCGTTGCCGTCGCAGGCGCCGACGCCACGCTGGGCGAGCTGCAGGACTCGCTGGCCCCGATCGAGGTCGGTGACGCCCAGCTGCGCGACGGCCTGCGCGAGGTGCGCGAGCTGCTCGGCCCGCTCGCCGGCAACGCGCGCGAGTTCCTGCGCACGCTCGGGCGTTAGCTGCGGTCAGTCGGCGCGAACGATCGCCTCGCCGGTGAGCTGCTCCAGCGAGGTGTAGCCGCTCAGCGCCAGCGTGAGGTCGAACTCGCCGAGCAGGCAGCGCAGCACGTGCTCCACGCCGGCCTGGCCGTCGAGCGCCAGCCCCCACACGTACGGCCGCCCGACGCACACCGCGTCGGCGCCCAGCGCGAGCGCCTTGAAGATGTCTGCGCCGGTGCGCACGCCGCTGTCGAACAAGAGCGCCAGCTCGTCGGGCACGGCGTCGCGAATCGCCGGCAGCGAGTCCAGCGCGCCGAGCGCGCCGTCGACCTGGCGTCCGCCGTGGTTGGACACGACCAGCCCGTCTACGCCCGCGTCCACGGCGCGACGCGCGTCCTCGGCGTGCACGATGCCCTTGAGCACGATCGGCAGGCTGGTCTGTTCGCGCAGCCACTGCAGATCGGCCCAGGTGACCGTCGGGTTGGCGAACTGGTAGGCCCAGTGGCCGATCGCCGGCCCCGGGTCCTCCTCGGGCGGCTTGTCCAGCGCCGCGCGGAAGACGGGGTCGGAGAAGTAGTTGGCCACGCCCTCGCCTTTGAGAAACGGCAGGTAGGCGCTGGCCAGATCGCGCGGGCGCCAGCCGAGAAACCACGTGTCGAGCGTCAGCACGATCGCGCCGTAGCCGGCGCGCTCGGCGCGCCCGACGAAGCTCGCCGCCAGCTCGCGCTCGCGCGGCCAGTACAGCTGATACCAGCGCCTGGCCTCGCCCATCGCCTCGGCCACCTGCTCGATCGAGTGCGACGCCGCTGTGCTGAGAATGAACGGCAGGCCCGTCGCCGCAGCTGCGCGTGCGGCCGCCAGCTCGGCGTCGGGGTGGACGATCGACTGCACGCCGACAGGCGCCAGCAGCAGCGGCGCCGGCATCGAGGTGCCGAGCACCGACGTGCTGAGGTCGCGCTCGGAGACGTCGCGCAGCATGCGCGGCACGATCCGCCAACGCTCCAGCGCGTCCGCGTTGGCCTGCATCGTGCGCTCCGAGCCCGCGCCGCCGGCCACATAGCCGTAGGCCTCGTCGGTCAGCTTCTCTCGCGCGCGCTGCTGCAGCTCGGTCGCGGAGATCGGCAGCTCGGGTCGCTGATCGGCCAGGCCGCCCGCGTAGATGCCGTACTGATAGCTGGCGTAGTCGGGCAGGCCGGCGAGAGGGTCGGTCGTGCTCATGCCTGGCGCAGCCTACAGCTGCTCTGAAACCTCGACCTCGCGCAGGCGGTGCGAGTCGACGTCGTAGACGAACCCGCGCACCATGTCGCGATGCGGAACGAACGCCGAACGGCGCACGCGCAGAATGGACTGGCGCACGTCGGCGTCCAGGTCGCTGAAGGACTCGATCGCGAAGGCCGGCGCGACGCCGGTGGCGTCCTGCAGCTCCGCGCGAAAGCCATCGTCGGTCAGCGTCAGCATGCCGCAGTCGGTGTGATGGATCAGCATCACCTCGCGCGTGCCCAGACGGCGCTGGGAGACGGCCAGCGAGCGAATCACGTCGTCGGTGATCACGCCGCCCGCGTTGCGCAGGATGTGCGCCTCACCGTCCTTCAGGGCGAGCGCTGCGAACACGTCCAGGCGCGAGTCCATGCAGGTGACGATCGCCAGGCGCCGGCTCGGGCGCACGTCCAGGTGAGTCGGCGTTCGCGCATCCGCGAAGTCACCGTTGTTGGCCAGCAGCTCGTCGATCGAGTCCATCACCGGCGCACCCTAGAGACTCGCGACGCTAGCCGCCGGCGCGCTTGCGCAGATAGCGCTCGAGACCCTGATAGCTCTGCTCTGCCGGCAGCGCTTGAACGTATGCGCCGGCGCTCTCCCCCGCGTCGGCGCCGGCGCGAGCGCGCAGGCGCGCGATGAAGCTCGCTTCGTCGCCCTCGCCCGCCCAGGCCTCGACCTCGTCGAGGTGCGCGCGCAGGTCGGCAAGGTGCTCTGACACGTCATCGAAGGCGCCGAAGTGCGTGACCGCCAGGCTGCGCGGGCGCCATGCCTGCAGCGTGTCCAGCGAGGCGCGCCAGGCCGGCAGGTCGATGTCCGGCGGCGGCGTCGGCGCCAGCACCGCCCCGTCGCCGATGCGCACGCCGGCCACGTCGCCGGCGAACGCGCGGCCGCTCGGCTCGTGCAGGTAGGAGACGTGGTGGGAGGCGTGACCCGGCGTGTAGGCGACTGCAAACGGGCCGAGCCGCTCGCCGCCGCGCAGCACGCGCAGGCGCTCGTGCGGCACCGCCAGGAACTCGCCCCACAGCCGCTGCATGTCCTCGCCATACAGCCGCTGGGCGCTGGCCAGCAGCCTGCTCGGGTCGGCCAGATGCGGCGCGCCGCGCTCGTGCACCCAAACCTCCGCCTGCGGATAGCGTCGCGCCAGCGTGCCCGCCGCGCCGGCGTGATCGAGATGGATGTGCGTCAGCGCGATCGCACGCGGCGGATCGGCGTCGAGCATCGGCAGCAGCGTGTCGACGCTGCTGCTCGGCCCGGGATCGATCAGCACGTCGCCCACGCGCCAGGCGCCGATCACCTGCTCGCGCCCCAGATGCCGCACGTCGATCAGCTGCGGCGCGCCGTCGCGCATCTCGCTCGAGTCCATGGCGCGTGATTAGAACATGCCGACGCTTCGGCCGTCCGCAGAGACGCCCTAGGATGATGGCGTGGAGAGTTCAGCCGCAGCAGTCACCGAGGGCTTCGGCGACCTCGAGCGCCACCGGCGCGAGCTGACGGCCCACTGCTATCGCATGCTCGGCTCGCCCTTCGAGGCCGAGGACGCCGTGCAGGACACGCTGCTGCGTGCCTGGCGCTCGCTCGACAGCTTCGAGGGTCGCTCCTCGCTGCGCTCCTGGCTGTATCGCATCGCCACGAACGTCTGCCTGGACATGCTCGCCGCGAAGCAGCGCCGCGCGCGCCCGATGGACCTCGGCGAGGCGCGCTCTCCCGATGGGCCGATCGGCGAGATCCTGGCCGAGACCACGTGGATCGAGCCCGTTCCCGACGCACTCGTCGTGCCCCAGGCCGGCGACCCGGCCGCCGTGGCCGAGTCGCACGAGACGATCCGCCTGGCCTTCGTCGCGGCGCTGCAGCACCTGCCGCCGCGCCAGCGCGCCGCGCTGATCCTGTGCGAGGTGCTGCACTGGAAGGCCGCCGAGGTCGCCGAACTGCTCGACACCAGCGTCGCCGCCGTCAACAGCTCGCTGCAGCGCGCCCGCGCGACGCTCGACAGCGCCGACATCGT
Organism: Solirubrobacteraceae bacterium; assembly: GCA_036264175.1. Classification (GTDB taxonomy): domain Bacteria; phylum Actinomycetota; class Thermoleophilia; order Solirubrobacterales; family Solirubrobacteraceae; genus Palsa-744. The sequence continues at coordinate 14,548 of DATARK010000035.1, read as the reverse complement.
CGACGCCAGCCACGGCAAGCTCTCCGAGACCGACAGCGCGCTGCTCGGCCGCTACGTCGAGGCCTTCCAGAGCTATGACATGGACGCGCTGACGGCGCTGATCCACGAGGACGCCACGCAGTCGATGCCGCCGTATGAGCTGTGGCTGCGCGGCCGCGAGGACATCTTCAACTGGTGGGTCGGCCAGGGCGCCGGCTGTCGCGGCTCGCGCGTGATCGCCACACAGACCGCCAACGGCTCGCCCGCTTTCGCTCAGTACAAGCCGCGCGAGGACGGCGGCGAGGGCTACGAACCGTGGGCGCTGCAGGTGCTGGAGATCGCCGACGGAAAGATCGTCGAGCTGACGTTCTTCCTCTCCACCGACACGCTCTTTCCGCTGTTCGGCGTGCCGCTCGAGTTTCCCGGCGACGGCGACGGCGCAAGCTAGCTCAGCTGCGCAGCACGTCGTCGAGTCCGGCGAAGGCGACCAGCGACAGCAGCCGCGGCGAGGCGCCGCACAGCAGCACCGAGCAGTCCGCCCGACGCGCCGCCAGCGCCAGGCGCGCCAGCGCGTCGAGCGCGACCGCGTCGGCGTCCACGGCTGCCACCTCGCAGCGCAGCTGCTCGGGCCTGCCCGAGGCGAGCAGCTCGCAGGTGCGTTCGATCAGGCCCGGCAGATCCGCGCTCCGCAGCGGCGCGCGGATCTCGATACTTCGGCTGCGCTGGGCCGGGCCGGCCATCTGTCGCCGCGCGGCTCGCTAGCCGGTCTCCATCGAGCCGCGCGGCGGCCCGGCCGGCCTGTGCGAAGCGGGCGCCAGGCCCGCGGCGCCCTCATCCGCCGCCAGCGCGACCTCCCGCTCGGCTGCGCTGGGCGCGCCCTCGGCCTCACCCGCCGCGCCATGCGAGCGTTCGGCCGCGCCCAACGCCACGCACAGCACGATCGCCACGCCGACCAGCGCCGCGCCGATCACAAAGGCCACGTGGTAGCCGCTGGTCAGCGCCGCCGCCAGCGGCTTGCCCTGGTCGGTCAGGTGTTTGCTGTGCGTCGCCGCGGCCGTCGCCAGCACGGCCAGCCCCAGCGCGCCGCCGACCTGCGCCGCCGTGTTGACCAGGCCCGAGGCCAGGCCGGCGTCCTCGGGCGCCGCGTCGGCCATCGCCAGCGTCATCAGCGCCGGGAACGACGAGCCCACGCCCGTGCCCAGCAGCAGCATCACCGGCAGAACGTCGGTGAGGTAGTTGCCGTGCGCCGGAATGCGCGCGAACCACAGCAGGCCGGCCGCCACCAGCACCATGCCCGGCAGCAGCGTGCGCCGCGCGCCGAAGCGCATGATCAAACGTTCGGAGTAGCGCAGCGACAGCGTGCCCATCACGACCGTCACCGGCAGGAAGGCGAAGCCGATCTTCAGCGGGTCGTAGTGCTGCACGCGCTGCAGGTACAGCGAGCCGAGAAAGAACGTGCCGAACATGCCCGCCACGACCAGCGCCTGGATCGTGTTCGCGCCGACGATGTCGCGCGAGCGAAGCACGCGCAGCGGCATCAGCGGCTGGCGCGCCGTCGCCTCGCGCCAAACGAACAGCACGCCCAACAGGAGCGACCCGGCCGCGAAGGCCAGCGTCGTCGCCGAGCCCCAGCCGTGCTTGGCCGCCGGCGAGACGATGGTGTACACGCCGAGCATCAACGAGCCGACGATCAGCGCAGCGCCGGGCAGGTCCGCGCCGCCGCTCCACCCCAGGCCCCGTCCGTTCTCCAGCAGCCGATGCGCCGCCACGGCCGTCACGAGGCCGATAGGCACATTAATGAAGAAGATCCAGTGCCAGTCGATCGCCTGTGTCAGCACGCCGCCGGCCAGCAGCCCGACCGATCCGCCCGCCGACGCGACGAACCCGTACACGCCGATCGCCTTGGCCTGCTCGCCGGGCTCGGGGAACATCGTCACGATCATTCCCAGCACGACCGCCGAGGTCGCCGCGCCGCCGGCGCCCTGCACGAAGCGCGCGACCACCAGCATCGACTGGCTCTGCGCCAGCCCGCACGCCAGCGAGGCCAGCGTGAACACGGCCAGGCCGGCGAGGAACACGCGCTTGTGCCCGACCAGGTCGCCGATGCGCCCGGCCAGCAGCAGCAGGCCGCCGAAGGCGATCAGGTAGGCGTTGACCACCCACGCCAGGCCCGAGCCGGAGAAGCCCAGGTCGGTCTGGATCGACGGCAGTGCCACGTTCACGACCGTCACGTCGAGCACGATCATCAAGACGCCCGTGCACAGCACGTAAAGCGCCAGCCAGCGGCTGCGGTCTGTCTGCGTGCTCGTCATCGCTCGGGCCTCCTTCGTTCGGGGTCTTGGTCATGCTGACGACCTCGCGCGGCAAAACTCATCGGCCTTTCGATGAGTTCGTCTGCGGCAGTCCGTCTTACCACCACCTGCACCCCACCCCTGCGTCGGCGTCACAGCGCGGGCGCCCGGCGCGAGCCGGTCAAACGAGAGGAGAAGCGATGTTCGCCAGCACCGAGGCATTCAGCGGCTTTGCCGTAGACGACGTAGACGACGCGCGCCACTTCTATGAGCAGACGCTCGGCATCCGCACGACCAGCGACAACGGCCTGCTGACGCTGCACCTGGCCGGCGATCGGCCGACGCTCGTCTACCCCAAGCCCGACCACCAGCCGGCCGGCTACACGATTCTCAACTTCAAGGTCGACGACATCGAGGCGGCGGTCGATCAGCTCGCCGAGCGCGGCGTGCAGACCGAGCGCTACGACGGCTTCGAGCAGGACGAGCGCGGCATCATGCGCAGCGGCGGCCCGTTCATCGCGTGGTTCAAGGACCCCGCCGGCAACGTGCTGGCAGTTCTGCAGGAGCGCTAGCGGTAGCTGGGCAGGCCGTGGCCGCGGTGCGCGGGCGGCGCGGACGCTCAGACGCCGGCCAGCGGCGCCACGTAGCGCAGAAACGGCTCGACCGTCAGCTCTTGGCCGGTCGCGCGCTGCACCAGCTCCAGCGTGTCAAGCCGCCGGCCGTGGCGGTGCACGTGCTCGGCCAGCCAGGCCTGAATCGGCGCCACCTCCCCTACGCGCAGCGCGTCCTCGCGCGGCCCGATCGCCGCCTCGATGGCCTCCCAAAGCTGCGCCGCGATCAGGCAGCCCAGCGCGTAGCTGGGGAAGTAGCCGAAGCTGCCGGCGCCCCAGTGCACGTCCTGCAGGCAGCCCTCCGCGTCCGAGCCCACCTGCACGCCGAGCAGGCGCTGCATGCCCTCGCGCCAGGCCGCCGGCAGGTCGGCGACCGACAGATCGCCTGAGATCATCGCCAGCTCGAGCTCGAAGCGCAGCACGATGTGCAGCGGGTAGGTCAGCGGATCGGCCGACACGCGAATCGTCGATCGCTCCACGCCGACCAGCGTGGCGTGCAGGTCGGCGGCGCTCACCGCAAAGCCGCCGGCGCCCAGCTCGCCGCTGAGCACCTCCGCGAAGGCGGCGCTGCGCGCCACGTGGTTCTCCCACAGCTTGCTCTGGGACTCGTGCATCGACATCGATGTGCCCGTGCCGAGGTTCGTGCGATCGAGCGCCGGATCGATCTGGCGCTCGTACAGCGCGTGTCCGTACTCGTGCAGCGAGCTCAGCAGCGACTCCACCTCACCGTCGCCGTAGCGCGTCGTCACACGGCTGTCGCGCGAGCCCACCCAGGCGGTGAACGGGTGCGCCGACACGTCCACGCGCCAGCTCTGCGAGTCGACTCCCACGCGGCGCAGCACGCCCGCCACCGCCGCTTCCTGCGCGGCCACCGGCACCGCCAGCGAACGCTTGGGCGAGTGCTCCTGCGCAAGCGCCGCCAGCGGCGGCAGCTGCTCGACCAGCGCGTCGAACACGCCGCGCACGTCGGCCGTCGCCAGGCCGAAGTCGTAGTCGCCCAGCAGCGCGTCATAGGCGCTCTGGCCGCTCTCGGCCACGCACTCGCCGTAGGCGCGCGCGAGCTCCAAGTTGCGCTGCAGCGCCGGCGCGAAAGCGGCGAAGTCGTCGGCTTCGCGCGCCGCGCGCCAGCTCTCCTGCCCCTGCGCGCTGGCCTGCGCCATCTCCACCGCCAGCTCCGTCGGCACGCGCCGCGCGCGCTGCCAGTCGCGCCGCGCGATGCGCGCGATGTCGGCGTCGAGCTCGTCAAGGCTCTGCCCGTCGAGCTCTGACAGCCAGTCGCCGACCTCCTGCGAGGTCGCGCGTTCGTGCGTCAGCCGCGCCAGCGTGCCCAGCTGCTGCGCGCGCGCCGGCGCTCCCTCGGCGGGCATCATCACCAGCTGGTCCCACGCCGCCAGCATCTCCATCGCCGACAGATCCGACAGCTCGGCCACGCGGTCGCGCAGCTTTTCCAGAGCGTTCATCGCGCTCAAGGGTAAGCGCGCGTCAGACGGCAACGGCGCGGCGTGCTCAGCCCTGCGCGAGCACGATGGCCAGCACGAGCAGGCCGAGCAGCGCGCCGAAGACGGTCATGGCGGCGATCACACGATCGTCCGGACGGACGAAGTCGCCGCGCTCCAGCGCCTGCTCGATTTCGCGCCGGCGCTGTGCCGCGTAGACGATGCAGACGACGCCCAGCAGCGCGTAGCCGGCGCCGGCGATCGTGTACGGCCACGTCGCGCCGCTGGTCAGCGCCGGCACGACCTTGCCCGCGCCGATGCCGACCGTCAGCGACGTCAGGCCGGTGCGCCACCACGCCAGATATGTGCGCTCGGAGGCCAGATGCGTGCGCCGCGTCGCATCGACCGTTTCGGGGCGATCTGACATCGCAGGATCGTAGTCGCCCGGTGCAGGCCGCCGAGGAGGCGCACCGGTGCGCGCCTGGTGCGGCGGCGCGAACGCCACAGGCAAGCCGGCGTGCAAGCCTTCGGCTGTCCGTCCCCGCTGCCGTAATAATCCGTGCATGCGAACGATCCGCGCCAATCTTGCGTCCGCAAGGCGCGCGTAGATGACCTACGTGCCGCCGCAGCAGATCCTCGAGCGCTACGCCGACGTGCTGGTCGGCTTCGCGCTGGGCGGAGGCCGTGGAGTCAAGCCGGGCGAGGTCGTGCGCATCGCCTCCTCGGAGAGCGCAAAGCCGCTGTATGTGGAGCTGGCCAAGGCGGCATGGCGCGCCGGCGGCCACGTGATCGCCGCCTACGAGCCCGACGACGACGGCGACTTCAACCTGTCGCGCGACTTCTACGAGCTGGCCTCAGACGAGCAGCTCGACCACTTCAACGCCAAGTACTTCCGCGGCGTGGTCGACGAGATGGATCACCAGGTCTCGCTGCTGGCCGACTCCGACCCGCGCGCGCTTGACTCGGTCGATCCGGCCAAGATCATGCGCCGCGGCGCAGCCATGCGCCCGCTGCTGGACTGGCGCGGCGAGAAGGAGAACGCCGGCGACTTCTCGTGGACGCTGGGCCTGTACGGCACGCCGGCGATGGCCGCCGAGGCGGGCATGAGCAGCGAGGAGTACTGGCAGCAGATCATCCACGCCTGCTTCCTGGACGCCGAGGACCCGATCGCGCGCTGGCGCGAGGTCGTCGACCAGGTCTCAGAGACGCGCCACTGGCTGGACAAGCTGGACATCGAGCGCGTGCACGTCGAGGGTGAGGACGTCGACCTGCGCATCACGATCGGCGACCAGCGCCGCTGGCTCGGCGGGCGCGGGCGCAACATTCCCAGCTTCGAGACCTTCACCAGCCCCGACTGGCGCGGCACCGAGGGTTGGATCTACTGCAACCAGCCGCTGTATCGCTACGGCAACCTGGTCAAGGGCATCCGCCTGCAGTTCGCCGACGGGCGCGTCACCGACGCAAGCGCGCAGGAGAACGAGCAGGTGCTGACGGAGATGATCGCCACCGAGGGCGCCGACCGCATCGGCGAGTTCTCGCTGACCGATCGCCGCCTGTCGCGCATCACGCGCTTCATGGCGCACACGCTGTACGACGAGAACGTCGGCGGCACGTTCGGCAACACGCACATCGCCGTCGGTCGCTCCTACCAGGACGCATACGCCGGCGACCCCAGCCAGGTGAAGGCCGATCAGTGGGAGCAGCTCGGCTTCAACGACTCCACCGTGCACACGGACATCGTCTCGACCAGCGACCGCGTGGTCACAGCGAAGCTGCGCGGCGGCGGCGAGCGCGTGATCTACCGCGACGGCGAGTTCCAGTTGGACTAGCGCCAGCGATCCTTGGGGATCGTCAGATGGGACGCCTGACCGTTGCCGAAGGACCAGTCCTCGCGCTCTGACTCGACCAGCGAGACGGCCAGATCCTGCGGACGCAGGGCCGCCTCTGCTACGAGCAGCTCGCACAGGCGCGCGTAGAAGGCCTGCTTGACCTCCGTGCTGCGGCCGGAGGCCAGGGTGACGCACACGAGCACGAAGGCATCGGTGCGCTCGATGTCCAGGTAGGCGCGGTCGAAGTGGAAGGCGCCGGGCGCGTGCTCGGTGACGATCTGAAAGCGATCGCGCTCGGGCACGCCGAGCGTGTCCACCATGGCGCGGTGCGTGCACTCGGCGATCGTCTCGCGCTCGAGCGCGGAGCGGCCCTGCAGCATGTCGATGCGCACGAGCGGCACGCGGCGGATGCTATCCGCGAGCGCGACCTATGATCGACAGCCGTGAGCGGCCCATCGGAGATCTTCGCGCCCGGCCTGCTGAGCGGGCAGGCGGCGCTGGTGACCGGCGGCGGCACCGGGCTGGGCAAGGCCACAGCGCTCGAGCTCGCGCGTTGCGGCGCCGCCGTGACGATCGCCGGGCGCCGCGAGGACGTGCTCGCCGAGGCCGCGGCCGAGATCGCCGCGTCCGTCGGCGGCGAGGTGCACACGCTCGTCGGCGACATTCGCGAGTCCGGCGACGCGCACGCGCTGATCGCCGGCGCGATCGAGGCCGCCGGGCGTCTGGACCTGCTCGTCAACAACGCCGGCGGGCAGTTCTTCAGCCCCGCCGAGCTGATCTCCAGCAAGGGCTGGCGCGCGGTCTGGCGGCTGAACGTCGAAGGCATGCTCAACATGGCCGAGGCGGCGCGGGAGCTGGCGTTTGGTGGCGGGGCTGCGGGCGGCGGCGGCGGGACGGACGGCGGCGGCGGGACGGACGGCGCCGGCGCGCGCGGCACGGGGGGCGAAGCCAATGCAGGAGGCGAAGCCGGGGCGCGAGCCGAGGCCGTTGCGGGCGCCGGCGGGTCGATTGTCAACGTGACGCTGTCGCCGCACCATGGGATGCCGGGCATGGCGCATTCGGGCGCCGCGCGCGCGACCGTCGAGGCGCTCACTCGTGAGCTCGCGGAGCGCTGGCAGGCGGATCGTGTGACCGTCAGCGCGATCGCGGTAGGCACGTTCGACACCGAGGTCATGGCCAAGTATCCGGCGTCCGTGCGCGCCGGCATGTCGCGTTCGGTGCCGCTTCAGCGCACCGGGACCGCCGCCGAGCATGCCTGGCTGGTCGCGCTGCTGGCGTCGCCGATGGGCGCCGCCTTCAATGGGTCGACGGTCACGCTCGACGGCGCGCGCGACAACTGGTTCGGGCCTTGGCCGCCGCCTGGGCTGACCGATGAGGAGGGTGCGGTGCCGGTGGAGGAGCGGCGGTCTGGATAGAAGCGCCGTGGCGACGGCCGGTAGACTGGAGGCGCTGCGCGCGGGCGAAGTGTTTTGGTTGCACAGGAGCCTTCCACGCTCTTAGAGCCGGTTCAATTCCGGTCGCCCGCTTGTCGGCCACGGGGAGTGGCGCAGTCTGGTAGCGCACCCGGCTGGGGGCCGGGCGGTCGCAGGTTCAAATCCTGTCTCCCCGATACGTTTGTTGTCCGAGCACAGGCGGGAACACGCGGGAATATCCGCGAAAACACTGGGGCCTGCAGGACGCTGATCTCGCGTGTTCGCGGCTGTTCCTAGCACTGGGACCGCAAAAGGACCGCGGGAAGGGCGCTGCGGTCGGTTCTGCGCTCCTTTGATGCCCCGCCACGCGCGAAGTCGGCGCGGACGCCAACTGCACACCGTCGCGGCGGAGCTCAGACCGGCATCTACCGATTTTCAGGATCGAGTTCGCATTGCGGTTTGGAGACCGGGTGATTGGGGCGTTTTGGCCAATGAATACGGGGCGGCGAACGCTCGGGGGAACTTGTAGGGAATGAGTTCGCCGAAACCGTCGACAGATGACGGCCGCCGACCAACGAGGCAGAGGCGTACGCCCGACCTTTTACGCAATGCTCGTTGCGGTTTGCGTTAGTTTTCCCACTTTGCGGAATTCCGCATGTGGGAAACGGAGGCGTTGGTACAGTGCCCGCTCGATGCGGCTTCGTCCACTAAATGGGGCGAACAGGAGGAGATGTGAGCAGCGCGGTGCGCCCAAGCCCGAGTCGGGGAGCGAGCCCGGTCGGGCCGGAACGGACCGACCGGCTGGTGGGTGTCCACGCCTTTCATGCGGCCGTTAGGAAGGGCCGCGAGCGTCCCCCGCGAGGGCTTGAGCTACAAGCTGGCCCCTCGCCGGGGGACATGACCGCAGTAGCCCTGACGCCCGGGCCATGGGCTAGGCCCTTTCTGAGGTGGGCGGGAAGCAAGCGCAGCCTGCTCGGGGAGCTTCTCGCGCACTACCAGAGCAGCGGAGGGCGTTACATAGAGCCGTTCGCAGGCTCGGCGTGCCTGTTCTTCGCCGCCCGCCCGCCCGTGGGGGTGATCGCCGATCGAAACGGCGAGCTGATCGACACCTACACCGAGCTGCGCGCGCATCCACGGCTCGTCTCGCGCGCGCTTCACGCGTGGGACCTCGATGCCGACACGTACTACATGGTTCGGGGCCTTGAGGCCGGTACTCTTGCGCCGGTGAACCGTGCGGCACGTTTCATATACCTGAATCGTATGTGCTTCAACGGGCTTTACCGGACCAACCGGGCGGGACAGTTCAATGTCCCCTACGGTCAACGCACCGGGATGCTGCCGAGCGAAGCGCATCTGTACAGATGCTCGGTGGCGCTGCGCGCCGCGAGCCTCCGGCGCGGCGACTTTGCCGAGACTACCCGCGACGTGAAGGCCGGGGACTTCGTGTACCTGGACCCCCCGTACACACGGACGCCACAGAACGCCTACGGGGTCTATGGCTACGGCAGCTTTTCCGAGCAAGACATGCGCCGCATGCTCGAGACACTGCACCGGATCGATCGGCGGGGCGCGAGGTTCTTGTTCTCGTACGCGGATATCCCCTCGGCCATCGAGGGGATGCCCGAGCGGTGGCGGGTGAAGCGCGTGAGCGCCCCGGGGAAGATCGCCGCGAGCACCGGCGCACGCACGCCCCGGGCGGAGATCCTCGTCACGAACGCCCCGGCGACGGCAAGCGCGGCGTGACGATCGCCGCGCTCGCCGAGGAGGAGGCCGCCGAGGGGGATCGGGCGCAGCTGACGAGCGTACGCGCGGTTGTGCTTAGCGACATCCACGCCACCGTCGAGCCCGATAGCGAACAGACACATGTCGCGAAGGCCAGCGCCGAGCTGACGGAGGGCAACGCGCTGACGGCCGCGCGCACGCGACTCAAGGAGGAGTTCAACGCCGCTGACCTCGTGTTGTGCCCAGGCGACATGGTCCACCGCGGCGACCCCAAACCGATGGAATGGGTGTGGGAAGAACTCCAGGGGATCGCGTCGGACCTCGGCGCGGTCCTGATTGGCGCGGTCGGCAACCACGACCTACTGCGCGAACCGAGCAAAGGCCAGGAGCCCACTGAGGAACTGCGGCTGCTGAAACCGAAGTTCCCACACGCGGACGAGGATTGCCGCAAGGGCTATTGGGCTGATGCTTTTGGTGTCCTAGAAGGAGAGAACTGGCGGGTGTTGAGCCTGAACAGCTGCGCGCTCCACGGTGGCTTCGACCAGAGCGAGGCAGAATTCGGCCGGCTGAAGGAGCGCAGCGTGCTCGAGATGGAGGAGTACTTCGCATCCTGCGGCGCCCGTCCGGCCGTGAACATCTGCATGTGCCATCACCACCCACAAGAGTGGTCACACGGAGGCGAGCGCGAGACGAAGCATCTCCTTGGCGGCGACCTGTTGATCAACCTGCTCGACTCACGCCCAGAGCGGTGGATGCTTCTCCACGGTCACAAGCACTACCCGGCGCTCGGCTACTTCGGGCACTCCACGCACGGTCCGGTAAGACTCGCCGCCGCGAGCGTCGGCATCAACCTGATGGCCGACACCGGCGTGGAGGTGCGCAATCAGATGCACGTAATCGACTTCGACCTAGGGGCGCGCGAGACGCTCGGCCTGCCGATGGCCGGGGAGATTCGCTCGTTCACCTGGGACGGTGCAGGGTGGCACCCAGCTGACAGCGGGGGCCTGCCCGGCCTCGCGGGGTTCGGCTACCGTCGTGACGGCGCCGAGCTCGCCCACGAGCTACGCGGACGCAGCGAAGGACTTGGACGAGGCGTCTGGACCTGGGAGCAAATCGTGGCGGAACTGGACCCGCGGGTTCCATTCCTGACGCCGGCCGACCGGAGCGCGCTGCTCGAGGGCATCCGCGATCTCGGCGGCGGAATCGCCGATGATGAGCACGGCTTCCTCCAGGTGACACTGCCGTGACCACGGACCCGACAGTTGGCGTTTTCGGCTCCAACAACGCCAGGAGCACTAGCCCTGAGGACGTAGCCGCGGGATTCGTCGCCCCACCGCAGTTCTGGAACATCCTGCATAGGGGCAACAGCGTGCTTACAGGCCCGCGCGGCAGCGGCAAGACGACGCTTCTTAAGATGCTCACGGTGCCGGCGCTCGAGGCATGGGATGACCCGCGGGCCCAAGAGGCGTGCGCCGAAGCGGACTACAGCGGCGTGTTCGTCCCCGCCGACCGCTCGTGGGCGGGGCAGGTCGATGTCGTCGGTGAAGGCTTCGATGACCGACTGCGCGTGAAACTTGCTAACGCCTCGTTCGTGTTGCATTCGCTCCACGCGATGGTCCTGTGCGCGCGCTGGCGGAGCGAAAACCGTGAGAGCAGCAAGCGCACGCATTTGCATGTGACCTTGGGCGCCGAGGTGGAAGAGGAAATTGCCCGAGCGGTCTGCGGACTATGGGGTCTACCAGCTCCTGCCGGCAGCCTCTACGGCCTGCAACTCGGCGTGCGCGATGAGATCAGTTCCCTCGGCGACCTCGCCCGCGCTGGCCTCGGCGATGAGAGCTCAGAGACCGCGCTGCGGGAGCATCACGCGCTTCACATGGACCTGATCGACGTCGCGCTGCCGTTTATCGAGCGTTTCAACCATGCCGCCGGCGACGAAGATCATGTATGGGCGTTCCTAATCGATGAGATCGAGTTCCTCCCACAAGGGATCCAGGCGATGCTCGTTCAAGCGGTTCGCGGACGCGACCCGCGCGTGATTCAGAAGGTCTCGATTGCGCCGCACACGCTCACGTCTATGGTGCAGCTGAACACGCCGCTCGGCGGCTGGGAGGGGCACGACCTACAGAGCGTCGATTTGACGTTTTCGGAGAAGGAGCAGGGATACCCGTTCAGCCGGTCGTTGGTGAAACGCGAGATCTCCGACTCACCGCACCGGCGAGCCAAGGGCCGCGCGGTCAGCGTAGCTAAACTGCTCGGCGGCGAGGGCTTCTTCGAGCGTGTCCCGGGCGAAGACGCCTACGGGCCGGGCTCTGCCAACGCGAAGGCGATCACGGCCCTCGCCGGGTTCGACGACTCGTTCGCGGCATGGCTTGCGAAACGTCACATCGACCCGGCAAGCCCGTGGCTGGTGACCGGCAAGAGACGCTCGGAAACCCTGCAGAAGGCAATCGCGATCATCCTGCTCCGCTGCGAGTTCCTCCACCTTGTGCGTGGACGCCTCAGCCCCCGGACCCGCAAGACCACCCAGGTGTACGTCGGTGAAAAGGCGATCTTTGCGATCTGCGAGAACAACCCCCGACTGCTGAAGGCTGTCGTCGGCAAGCTGCTCGCGCTCCAGCACGGCGGCAAGCTGCGCCAGGGCACCCGCGCAGAGGTCGTCGAGGCGTGCTGTAACGAGTACCGTCTACACCTACGCGCGATCGAGGTCGAGCGCTCCGTAGAAGACGCGCTGCTCCCACGCAGACTCATTGACACGATCGGTGCGGGCTTCGCGGCCGGTATCTATGGCGAGCAGTTTGACGGGGAGCCGCCGTTGTCCTTCGAGGTGTCGGACGAGGCCAAGGAGCGCCACGGACTCGCGTCGATGCTTCAGCAGCTGACCCACTACGGCGCGATCATCCCGATCGGTGAGGACAGCTACCGCTTGGCGCACATGTTCGCGCCCCTCTACCGGCTGCCGCTACGAAAGGGACGCGCGCGATCGCTCGCAAGCATGCTGGGGGTGCGGACACCACAACCGGACCCGGAGCCGAAACCGGTCCCCGTCAGCGCGCAGCTTGAGATCGGCGATGAGGCCTCGTGACTGTGCGTTCACCGCGGATCGGGTCCTTCCCGGCTCGCAAGCTAGGCGAGCTTGACAGCGGTGACTACGACGCGGCGCTCGTAAGCCTCGGCTATGAGAAACGCGCGCGCCAGATCGCCGAACAGCTCCTCGAGGTCCCTGACCGTACTGCGATGCCGTTCGCTGACCGACACGAACTGGACTACGACGCCAATGAGCGATGGCTGCGAGAGACGGGCTGGAAGCTGCCCGACGTCGCCGACGAAGAGATCGTGGCTGTCACCAGCGCGTGGCTCGGTGAGCTCGCCGGCGGCCGCGAGGATCCCGTCAAGGTTGCGATCGATATCTCTTCGATGAGCCGCGTGCGCATCGGAGCTGTCATCCAGGCGCTGTTGAGCCTGCCCGCCGACGCGCGCGCGCAGGTCGACTTGCTTTACACCCCGGCAGAGTTCGAGACGGGTCGGGGCCGCAATGACCCGCAGGTGTTCGAGGTCGGCCCAGTCAGTAGGTACTTCGCGGGCTGGTGGACGAATCTTTCGGCGCCGCTGGTCGCGGTGATTGGCGTGGGCTATGAGCGAGAGATGGCCGCCAGTGCTATCGACAAGCTCGAGCCGGCGGGCACGATTGTGTTCGCGAGCGCGGCCGCGGGCGAGGACGTTCGGTACGCAAACGAGGTCGCGAGCGCCAACCAAGCACTGCTCGACGCTGGTAAGGAGAGTACGCCGGTATTGCGCTACGACCTCGCCGACCCGTCCGGCTGTTTCTACCTCCTGGAGTCGACGCTCGCGCGCCTGGAGCGCCACTTCCGGGTGGTAATGGTCCCGTTGGGACCAAAGATCTTCGCGGCGTGCGCGATGCTGGCCTCGGCGCTGCACCCGCAGAGCTCGCAGGTCATCCGTGTCAGCGCCGGCGAGCGCGAAAAAGGCCTGAACCGCGAAAGCGACGGGAACCTTTGCGGGCTGCGAGTCGTCGTGATGCCCGAACCGATCGGCCGGCGGGCGGCTGCGGACTAGACACGATGTCCGTAACGTGCGAGTATCGCGCCGCGTCGTCTCTCCGCCGCCAGCTATGGTAACTACACGGAAAATCAAGGAAAAGCAAGCTAGAGGCGATAGGTAGAGATGGTCGTTCTAACGCAGGAGTTCCATCGCCGGGAGATGGCGCAGCGCATCATCATGTCGCTGCAGGTTCCCGAGCGGACCATTGAGAGCACGGAGGCAGCGAACCCAGAGGTTGATTGGCTGGGAGTCGTATATGCCCTCGACAGGGTGTTCTTGAGCCACGGAGGCTCGATGGGTCAGCACCGGTTCCTCGGGGAGCGCAGCGAGTCGCTCGGCGGGCGAACGCCGGTAGAGGTGCTCGAGCTTCCGGGCGGACCGGACCGGTTCTGTGCTGCCGCGAGCGCGTTCGCCGCGAGAACGCGATCGTCGGCAGTTATCTGAGAAGATTCGCGCCCTCGCGTCGTGGGCGCAACGCGGTGCCTGCGGTCGATACCAATGCGGCCTGCCTTGCCGCGCGCACCGCACTGAGACCCTGGTGGTGCACCAACGCTCGATAAGAGCTCTTATGTGCCCACCCTTGCTCTGATGTCGCCTCTCTGACGAGTAGCTAGCGCCAAATCGCGACCTCAGTGAACCGTCCGAGGCGCGAAATCAGCTCAGGAAAGCCAATCCGCCCCCGTGGCTCTCTATGCAGCTTCGGGCCAGTCGGCGGTCGCCCTAACGCCGTCGCCGTCCGCCGGCTTCGGGCCGCCGACGGCGATGACCTCCAGCCCGTCCGGCCCGGCCTCGAATGCACGCACGACCTCGGGCGCGACCCGCACGACGTCCCATTGGCGCAGATCAACGCACTCGCCGTCGAGCAGCACGCGCCCGGAGCCGGCGACGACGACATACGCCTCCTCCTGCTCTTGATGGCTGTGAGCCATCGGGCTGCGCACGTTGGCGTCGTAGCGAAAGTGGCTGATCCCGACGTCGCGGGAGTCGAGGTACTTGCGGGCGAAGCGCCCTTCGATCCCTGGTGCTCGGTCGCCCACCGAGTCCTCTTGTTTAGGGGGGGAGGAGCGCGCGCCGCACGGCATCGAGCGGGATCATCAGAGTGCTGGGTGCAAGAGGTGAGGGCTCGAAGCCATAGTGGCCGTAGAACGATGCGGCGCGCTCATCGAGCGCCTCCACGATGACGGCGCGTACGGCGAGTTGGTCGGAGGC
>DATARK010000024.1:0-54486 GCA_036264175.1 Solirubrobacteraceae bacterium | reverse complement strand
AAACCTCAAAGGCGCCACCGGCTCATCGTTCAACCTCGACCCCAGCGAGATCGGAAAGACACTCGCCGTCGTCGTCACCGCCACCAACGCCGCCGGCTCGACCTCCGCGACCAGCTCGATCACCGGCCTGATCGCCGGCATCCTGCCGAAAAACTCAGCGTTGCCGAGCATCTCCGGGTCGCTGAAAAATGGCCAGCTGCTCAGCGTGACCAACGGCACGTGGAGTGGAAGCCAACCGATCACCTACACCTATCAGTGGCAGGTGTGCTTGCTGGGCACCTGCACGAACATCGCCAAAGCCACGAGCCAGACATTCCTGCTCAGCGGGCTGAACCTGGGCAGCACATTGCGGGCCATCGTGACCGCGAAAAATGCCGCGGGGTCCGCCGAAGCGACCTCGGCGATAACGGGTCCGCTCGGCTTGTAGGCGGGCAACGCCCGCCGGCATCAGGCCGTCGAGTCGCGCCGGCTCCAGCGTGACGCCCACTCGTCGACCGGCGCCAGCGCTGCGAGCAGGCGCCGGCCCTCGTCGGTCAGCTCATAGCCGCTGGGGTCACAGGCGGACACGATGCCCGCCTCGCGCAGCTCGCGCAGGCGCTCGTTGAGCACGCTCGAGGAGACGTTGCCGCAGCGCTGCTGAAGGTCGCGAAAGCTCGCCGCCGGCTCCTCGCGCAGCTCCCACAGCACGCGCAGCACCCAGCGGCGGCCGAGCAGGTCCAGCAGCGCCATCACCGGGCGGCCGGTGCGCGAGCCCCGCACGGCGCGCCCGGGGAGTGGAACGCGGGCCGCGCGCTTCACGCTCGCTCTGAGCCGAGCGTCAGCTGCGACAGCGACGCGCCGCCGTCCACGGAGATCGTCTGCCCGTTGACCTGCGCCGCGTCAGAGCCGGCCAGAAACGCCACCGCCGCAGCGATCTCCGCAGGCTCGACCATCCGGCCCGACGGCAGCGATGCGGCCGCGCGCTCGCGCACTTGAGCCGGCATCGCCAGCACCTGCTCGGTGGCCACCAGCCCCGGCAGCACCGCATTGACGGTGATCCCGTACGCGGCGTTCTCGCCGGCCAGCGTGCGCACCATGCCCAGCTGCCCGGCCTTCGACGCGGCGTAGGCGACCTGCCCCGGCAGCCCGGCAGTCGCCGCCACGCTGGAGATCACCACCACGCGGCCGAAGCGCCGCTCGCGCATGCCGCCCAGGCAGGCCTGCACCGTGCGAAAGGCGCCCGTCAGGTTGACGTCGATGTCGCGCTGCCACTGCTCCGGCGTCATTCGGTGCGCCGGCGCGATCGTCGTCGTCACGCCGGCGTTGGCCACGCACACGTCGATGTCCCCCAGCGGCGGAAACTCGTCGCGCGCGACATCCAGCGCGATGTCGCAGCCCTTTCGCAGATCCAGCGTGACCACGTCCATGCCGTCGGCCACCAGGCGACTTGCGGTCGCTGCGCCGATTCCTCGCGATGCCCCCGTCACGAGCGCTCTGCGCGGCTCGGTCACAATTGATCTCCGTTCACCATCGAAGGAGGAGACGATGACAGACCGCTGGTTTTCCGAGCAGGAGCTGGCACGGCTCTCACGACCGACCATGGACCGCGCCGTAGAGGCGATCGACGCCGGCGATCTGGACGAGGCGCGACGCCTGTGCTCGGAGATGAAGCACGAGTGGCAGATGCTGCACGACCTGATGGCCTCCGGCGTGCTCGACCTCGTCTCCTTCATCCAGCAGCGCCTCGGCGACGAGGGCGTCGAGCAGGCCTGGACTGAGAGCATGGGCCGCGGCTGGCGCCGCCATCACGACGCCATCGTCGCGCTCGACCGCCGCGAGCTCGTCGAGCTGCTCGCCGCCACCTGGCGCGCGCACTCCTGCTCCGGTGTCGGTCCCAATCCCGGCAGCTTCACGATCACCGAGGACGACGAGAAGGTCACCTTCACGATGAACCCCTGCGGCTCCGGCCAGCGCCTGGTGCGCAACGGCGCCTATGAGGGATTGCCCGACGGCGGTGGCACGCGCGAGGCGCACGACTGGTCGTTTGGGCGCAAGGGCTTTCCGTTGTACTGCACGCACTGCAGCTTCATGAACGAGTCCATGCCCATCCAGTGGTCGGGCTATCCGCTGTATCCATCTGAGCCGCCCGAGGACTACTCCTCAGACCCCTGCACGTGGTTCTGGTACAAGGACCCCGACGACATCCCCGAGCGCCATTGGCAACGCTACGGCGCGACAAAGCCGGGCCGGCAGGCCATCTAAAAACAATTGGCCCGAGCTAGGGCTCGATCACGTTGTTGCGGTCGGGCTGCTCCTCCGGCGGCGCCTGGCTGTAGTCGCCGAACGGCCCGTCGCGCAGCGCCACCACCGCGCCGACGCCGTCGCGCTCGGCAAGCTCGATGAACTGCTTGGCATCGGGCGTGTTGCGCATCAGCCCGTCGAGAATCGGCCCGAGCGCCTGTGTCGAGGCCAGACCCATGTTCTCGTATGCCTGGTTGACGATCAGCTTCATCGCCGACAGCTGCGAAAGCGGAATCGCGGCCAGCTGCTCGGCGCGCTCACGCACCTCTGACTCCAGGCGCGCGAACGGAACCGCCGCGTTTATCAGCCCCGCTTCGACCGCTTCTGAGCCCGACAGCGGTTTGCCCGTCAGCGAATACTCCTTGGCCTTTGTCAGCCCCAGCCTGTACAGCCACATGCCCGTCAGGTAGCAGCCCCACATGCGCGAGTACGACGTGCCGATGCGTGCGTCCTGCGACGCGATCACCAGATCGGCGCACAGCGCCATGTCCGAGCCGCCGCCCACGCACCAGCCGTGCACCTGCGCGATCACCGGCTTGGGCGAGCGCCACAAGCTCATGAACTTCGGCACCGGGCCGACCGCCTGCGCGGTCGCCATCGCGAAGTCCTTGCCGGGGTCCCACTCGCCGTCCGTCGTCATCCCCTCGTCCCAGTGGTGAAAGCCGCCCGCGAAGTCGAAGCCCGCGCAGAACGAGCGCCCGGCGCCGCGCAGCACGATCACCTTGACCTGCGCATCGCGCGTGGCCTCGTTGACCGCCGCCTCGATCTCGTCGGGCATCGGCGGCACGATCGTGTTCAGCCGCTGCGGCCGGTTCAGCGTGATCGTCGCGATCGCGCCGTCCACGTCGTACAGCACAGTCTCATAGGACATCTGGCCTCCTCGGGGTAGATCCGCGGCCCGGCGGGCAATGAATGTCTGGAGATGTCATCCCGAGCCTTGCGAGGCGATGCTATTGGGCATCTGCCCGGACATGGGCGCTCACGAGCGGTCCAAGACCCTCCGCGCCATTTTGGACGTGGGTCCAGCGACTCCGCAGCGTCGTCAGGACACAATCGCAGCATGCCTCAGACCGCGCCAGCTGAGCTTGCGTCGCCGCCGCCTGCGCTTGCAGCCGAGCTGCCCTTCGACGAGGGCGCCGGCGCCAGGCATGCCACCGAGCATGACCGGCGCCTGCACGAGACGCTCGACTCGCTGGATCTGCGCCAGCTGTGCCAATCGGTCGGCGATGACGCGCGCGCTCGCGGCGTGTGCTTCGGCGACGCCGACGCGCCGCAGGAGTTTCACATCGACCCGATCCCGCGACTGATCGAAGCCGCGCAATGGGCCGAGCTGTCGGCCGGCGTGGCCCAGCGCGTGCGCGCGCTGGAGCTGTTCGTGCGTGACGTCTACGGCGAGCGTCGCATCGTGCGCGACGGCGTCGTGCCCGAGCGCGCCATCACCGGCGCCAACCACCACGAGCCGTTGCTCGACGGCATGGGGCCGCAGATCGGCTCCTGGATCACCGTCGCCGGATTGGACGTCGTGCGCGACTCAGACGGCGCCTTCAAGGTGCTCGAGGACAACCTGCGCACCCCCTCCGGCATCGCCTACGCCGTTGCCACGCGCGAAGTGCTCGCCGCGCACCTGCCGATGCCCGACGGCCTGCGCGTGCGCCCACTCGGCGATGCCTTCGCGGCGCTCGGCCGTGCGCTGCACGCCGCCGCGCCGGCGAGCGCCGGCGAGCGACCGTTCGTCGTGTTGCTCAGCGACGGCTCGCGCAACTCGGCCTACTACGAGCACTCCGCACTCGCGCGTGCGCTGGAGCTGCCGCTGGTGCTGGCCGAGCAGCTGTCGGTGAAGGGCGAGTGTCTATACGCGCGGCTGCCCGACGGCAGCCAGCGAACCGTCGATGTCGTCTACCGCCGCACTGACGAGGATCGCCTGCATGACGACGCCGGCGAGCTCACTCACGTCGCGCGCCTGCTGCTGGAGCCCGTGCTGGCCGGCACGCTGGCCTGCGTCAACGCCTTCGGCACCGGCGTCGCCGACGACAAGCTCTTGCACGCCTACGTCGAGCAGATGGTCCGCTACTACCTCGGTGAGCAGCCGCTGCTGCGCTCGGTGCCGACCTACGATCCGGCGCAGCCAGAGACGCTTCAGATGATCCTCGACCGCATCGACGAGCTCGTCATCAAGCCACGCAGCGGCCATGGCGGCTACGGCGTCGTGATCGCGCCGCACGCGCGTCGCGAGGACGTGCGCAAGGCAGCCGACGAGCTGGCCGCCGACCCAGAAGCCTTCGTCGCGCAGGAGACCGTCATGCTCTCGCGCCACCCGACCGTCGTCGACGGCGCGCTGGCACCACGCCACGTCGACCTGCGACCGTTTGCCATCTCCAGCGCCGAGCACGTGCACGTCGTGCCCGGCGGTCTCACACGCGTCGCCTTCGGCGAGGGCGCGCTCGTCGTCAACTCCTCACAGAACGGCGGCAGCAAGGACACGTGGGTGCTCGAGCCATGAGCAGGCCCGTGATCGGCGTGACCGTGTCGGAGATACGCCAGAAGGAACACGTGCAGAACGTGCTGCACGGAGAGCCCACGCACACCGAGATGACGCTCGGCCTGTCCTACATGCGCGCCATCGAGATGGCCGGCGGGCTGCCCGTCGCGCTGCCGCCGCTGACCACCGAGAACGTCGACGCGCTGCTCGACCATCTCTCCGGCCTGCTGCTCACCGGCGGTCCCGACCTCGACCCGTCTACCTACGGCGCCGCACCGCACCCCGAGCTCGGCCCGATCGACCCCGTCGTCGACGCATTCGAGCTCACGCTGTGCCGTCACGCCTACCGCCGGCGCATGCCCATCCTCGGCATCTGCCGCGGCGCCCAGCTGCTCAACGTGGCTCGCCAGGGCACGCTGCACCAGCACGTGCCCGAGTTCACCAACGGCAGCGTGCAGCACCGCCAGCGCGAGAGCGGCACGCAGACCAGCCACGACGTGCGCGTCGCGCCCGACTCCAGCCTCGCGCAGACGACCGGCGGCGGACCGGTCAAGGTCAACTCCTTCCACCACCAGGCCATCGACCGCATCGGCTTCGATCTGCGCGCCGTCGCGTGGTCGCAAGACGGCCTGATCGAGGCGATCGAGGAGCAGGACGGGCGCTTCGTCCTGGGCGTGCAGTGGCACGCCGAGACGCTCGTCGCCGACGCCGAGCAGCTCTCGCTGTTCGAACGGCTCGTCCAGGCCACCAGGCACCCGGGCCAGGCGGCGCCGCGCGAACGCCCGCCGGCGCCGGCGCGCTGATGCCCGCCGGTGCCGTGTACGCGCCCGGCGCGTGGTCGCGCTGGTCGCCCGCCGCGGATTCCGCCGCGTGGACGGTCGGCGTGGAGGAGGAGGTCATGCTGCTGGACCCGCGCGGCTGGGCGCTGGCCTCGCAGGCCGACGCCGTCATGTCACGCCTGACCGGCGAGCTGGCCTCGCACGCCAGCACCGAGACGCACGGCTCGGCGCTGGAGCTGCGCACCGACCCGCACGCCACAGTCGCCGATGGCCTGGCCCAGCTGGAGGAGCTGCGCGGAGACCTCGCGCGCGAGCTCGAGCAGCTCGAGCTTCGCGCCGCCGTCGCCGGGCTGCACCCGTTCACGCTGTGGCAGGACACGCAGATCTCAGACGGCGACCGCTATCGCTTTCTGTATGGCTCGATGCGCGAGCTGGCGCGCCGTGAGCCGACGTTCGCACTGCACGTGCATGTCGCCGTGCCCGACTCCGAGAGCGCTCTGCGCGCGATCAACCGGCTGCGCTCGCACCTGCCGCTGCTGCTCGCGCTGTCGGCCAACTCGCCGTTCTGGCAGGGCCGCGAGACCGGTCTGGCCTCGGCGCGCACGCCGCTGTTCCAGGCCTTTCCGCGCGTCGGCATCCCGCGCGCCTTCCTGGACTACTCCGACTACGTCAGCACCATCGACCTGCTGCTGCGCTGCGAGGCCTTTCCCGAGCCGACCTTCCTGTGGTGGGATGCGCGCCTGCAGCCTCGCTTCGGCACGATCGAGGTGCGCATCATGGACGCGCAGACGACCGTCGCCGACTCAGCCGCGCTGACCGCGCTCGTGCAGTGCCTCGTGCGCCTGGAGGCGACCGAGGGATCGGGGGTGGACCCACTCATCGACCTGCCAGAGGTGCTCGCCGAGAATCGCTTCCTCGCGGCCCGCGACGGCGCCGAGGCGAGCCTGATCGACGCGCGCATGGGCCGGCGCTCGCCCGTGCCGCATGTGCTCGATGCGCTGCTCAACCGATGCGTGCCGCACGCCGAAGACCTCGGCTGCGTGCAGGAGCTGCAATGGACGCGCAACCTCGCCGCCACGCCACGGCCCAAACGCCAGATGGATCTGGCGCGCGGACCCGACAAGCTGCCGGGGCTCGTCGAGGCGCTCTCGGCGCTGTTCTGAGCGGCGCGGTGCGGCTGTAGTGTTCGCGCGCAGATGTCAATGTCGGCTGTCTGGCGGTGATCTCGATGCGCGCGCTCGTCCAGCGAGTCACGCGCGCGAGTGTCGACGTGGGCGAGCGCCGTGTCGCGGCCATCGGAGCCGGCCTGCTGGTGCTGCTGGGCATCTCCCGCGAGGATGACGCGCTCGCGGCCGATCGCCTCGCCGATAAGGTCCGCGCGCTGCGCGTCTTCGCCGACGCCGACGGGCGCATGAACGAACCGCTGGGCGAGCGCGAGATCCTCTGCATCAGCCAGTTCACGCTGTACGGCGACGCGCGCAAGGGCAACCGCCCGAGCTTCGTCGCCGCGGCGCCCGGCGAGCTGGCGCAGCCGTTGTACGAGCGCTTCTGCGAGCGCGCCGGCGCCGCGCGCGGCGAGTTCGGCGCGCACATGAGCGTCGCGCTGGTCAACGACGGCCCCGTGACCGTCATGCTCGAGGCATGAGCGCCTCTGACGCCAAGCCGAGGCTGTACGTGATCTCCGGCTCGCACGCCTGCGCCACGGCCGTGCTGATGCTCGCGCACAAGCGCCTCGACTGCCGGCTGGTGCGCCTGCCGACCGGCATGCACCCGTTCGCTGTGCGCGCGCTCGGCTTCCCCGGGCACAAGCAGGCGATCCGCAAGGTGCAGGGGCGCACCGGACGCTCGCTGGCGCTGCTCGACCGCCTCGGCACGGTTCCGGCACTGCGCATGGGCTCGGAGCGCGTGCAGACCAACCGACGCATCGCGCGATTTCTCGATGAGGCAGTGCCCGAGCCGGCGCTGTTTCCCGCCGATCCGCAGTGCCGGCAGGAGGTGGAAGAGGCCGAGGCCTGGGGCGACGAGGTCTTTCAGATGGCCGCGCGGCGGCTCGGGCTGACGGGCTCGCTGAACGGCCTGGACAACTTCCACGATCGCGGCAACTCCGGACGGCTGGGAGCGCTGTTGTCGACCAACGAGACGCTGCGCGTGCTCAGCGCACGTGGCGTCACCGCCAACGCCTTCAAGGCTGACGCTAAGGTCGAGGATGAGCTTGTGGCGGGCCTGCCGCCGCTGCTCGACCGCGTTGACGCCTGGATCGACTCCGGCGTGCTCGGCGGCGAGCAGCTCAACGCGGCCGATTTCATGATCGCGCCGAGCATCGCGCTGATCGCCTACCGGCTCGACCTGCGCCCGCAGATCGAAGCGCGTCCGCTCGGCGCATACGTAGAGCGCGTGCTGCCAGAGCCGCCGCTCACGCCGGCCTGACGCCGGCGCGCGTTCGGGCGCCATCCAGAGCTCAGGCCGTGACGGGCTGCGAGCCGGCCGCGCCGCGCGTGCTGGCAACCGCCATCGGCTCCTCGACGGCGCGTCCGTGGCGGATCACGTCGGCGGCGCGCTCGGCCAGCGCGATCGTCGGCGCGTTGGTGTTGCCGCGCGGCACCACCGGCATCACCGAGGCGTCGACCACGCGCAGGTTCTCCAGGCCGTTTACGCGCAACTGCTCGTCGACCACCGCGCCGGCGTCCTCGCCCATGCGACACGTGCCGCAGGGGTGGTAGATCGCGAACGTCGTGCGCGCCGCATGCGCCCGCAGGGCCTCATCGGCGTCGCCGTCGGGCACGTTGAACGGCGTTTCGGCATACGGCTGCATGGCCGGCTGCCCGCACACGTCCATCAGCAGGCGCAGGCCGGCGATCATGCGCTGCATGTCGTCGCCGTTGGTGTAGAAGGCGTTGTGCACGATCGGCTTGGCCGTCGGGTCAGATGAGGCCAAACGGACCGTGCCGCGGCTGTGCGGCGTGAGCAGGCATGGCGAGGCCCACACGCCGTGCGCCTCTGGGTCGCGCATGCCCTCGTCGACGATGTGCACCGGCGCGACGTGGAACTGCGTGTCCGGCGCCGCGGCGCCCCCGCCGACCCGCGCGAAGCCGCCGGCCTCGGCCAGGTTCGAGGCGAACGGGCCGGTCTGCGTGGCTTCGTACTCCTGCAGCGCCTCGGGCTCCAGCGCCAGCAGCAGGCTCTCCGGCTCGGCAGTTGTCCAGACGAGCTGAGCGGCGGCGTGGTCGGACAGGTTCTCACCGACCGCCGGCTGGTCGAGCAGCAACTCGATTTCGCGCATCGCCAGGTGTTCGGCCGGCCCGACGCCCGAGAGCATCAGCAGCTGTGGCGAGTTGTAGGCGCCGCCACAGAGGATCACCTCGCGCTCGGCGCGAAGCTCTTGAGCCTGGCCGAGCTGGCTGGCTTCCACGCCGACCGCCCGCGTGCCCTCGAACAGCACACGGCGCACGTGCATGTAGGGCATCACAGTGAGGTTCGAGCGCTCGGCCGCAGGGTGCAGGTAGGCCACGGCTGCGCTTGCGCGCTGGCCGCCGCGCTGCGTCACCTGGTACATGCCCACGCCGTCCTGCTCGTCGCCGTTGAAGTCGTCGTTGCGCGCCAGTCCCGCCTGCTCGCCGGCGTCCACGAAAGCGTGGGAGATGCGGTTGTGCGAGCGCTCTTCGCTCACCGGCAGCGGGCCGCCGGCGCCATGCCACAGCGATGCGCCGCGCTCGTTGTCCTCGGCCTTGATGAAGTAGGGCAGCAGATCGGCAGCGCTCCAGCCGGCGACGTCCCAATCGTCGTAGTCGCGGCGGTTGCCGCGGATGTAGACCATCGCGTTGATCGACGACGAGCCGCCCAGCACGCGTCCGCGCGGCAGCGTGATCCTGCGGCCGTCGCACTCGTGCTCCGGCGCCGAGTGGTAGTCCCAGTCGACCTCGGTGCCACCGAGCTGCAAATAGCCGAGCGGCACGTGGATGTTCTCCAGCGTGTCCGGCGGGCCGGCCTCCAGCAGCAGCACCTGAACGTCTGGGTCCTCGCTGAGACGGTTGGCGAGCACACAACCCGCCGATCCTGCTCCGACGATCACGTAGTCGTACATTTTTCGCGACCCCCTTCCTCGAGCGCCAACCATACTCCTCCGCCCACCGTCGAGCGCGGCGTCAAAGCGCTTGGCGCCGCGGCGCGCCGGACGGCATTCCGGCGCGCCGCTGCGAGCTACTTGACGTTGGCGCCCGATGCGCTGAGCGCGTACCACGTGCCGCCGAACTGCTTGACGCCGATGTAGCCGGTTTCCGCCCGTTCACTGGCCAGCGAGTAGCGATACAGCGGGTGCCCGGCATAGGTCACCTGGCGCTGACCGTTGGACAGCTTGATCGTCGACAGCAGCGAGGAGCTGACGCCGGGACCGGCTGTCGGCTGGCCGCTGGTCGTCAGCGCCGGCCAGGTCGTCGAGCATTCGCTGGTGGTCACGCAGGTGTTCTTCTTGCCGGTGTCCTTGGAGAAATGAAACACCGTGAAGCCCGACGAGTCGACGAGGACCTTGCCTTTGCTGGTGTGGCGCAGCGAGATCTGCTGCGCGCGTGCGGCGTGCGCCGACCTCGCGCCGGCGGGAACGGCAATCGCCGCGATCGCGACAGCTGCGACTACGCCGGCGATGAGGCCGCGGCGAACAACGTGAATGCGCGTCATGGAAGTGTCCTCCAGGGTGTGGTGCGGTTTTTTGCGCCTCTGGCGCCGTCGAGCGGACGTTGGTGCGCTCTCAGCAACTGAAGACGCCGTCGGAGCCACAAGCTTCCCCGATCGCGGCCTTCAGTGGGCGTCGGCCAGCGCCTTGGCCTTGATCTGCTCGAACTCCGCCTGATTTATGGCGCCGCGCTCGAGCAGTTCGTGGGCGTTTTGTCCGCAAACTGCGTGAAAACCTCATGCTGGGAGGCTCGGGCAACACGAGCGCTACATGCTTGTCGCGGCTGTCTGCTGGGTTTGTCACTGAGACGATCGGGTAGGGACCCGAGACAGCGAACAAGGGGTGGCATGAAGACACCATCACGGAGGAACGTGTTGAGGCCGCGCAGATACAAGGACGCGGGCAGGAGAAGAGCATGCTGGGCCGCACTGCTCGGGCTGCTGCTCGCCGCGTGCTTCGGCGTGGTCGCCGTCGCCTTCGCGGCACAGAAGCCCGCGGCGAGCGATCTGCAGATCGAACCCGGCGTGGGCTCGCTGTCGACGGCTTGGAGCGCGACCAGCACTTCCGGCCTGAAGGGCTTTCGCGTCCGCTGGCGTCCGCTGACGACGCCGAGCAGTCGCTGGGGTCCGCCCGTGGACCTCCCCGCCAAGGCCCGCAGCTACACGATCGACGGTCTCGATGCGGCTGTCTATGAAGTTCGCGTGCGCACGCTCATCGGCACCACGCGTCGAGTCAGCGCCGGCCACAAGAAGCTCCAGGTGACCGCCGGCGGCTACACGACAGGCGCCGCCACAGCGCTGGCGCCGAGCGAAGAAGCGCCGAAAGAAGAACAGCCCAAAGAAAAAGAACGCCCCAAAGAAAAAGAACAGCCCAAAGAAGAAAAAGAACTGCCCAAAGAAGAAAAAGAACTGCCCAAAGAAGAAAAGGAAAGCCCGAAAGAAAAAGAACCTCCGCACGAAGAACTGCCCGCTGAAGAACCACCTGTCGAAGAAGAAGCGGCTGGTCCCTGCGCGCTGTACGGCTCGCCGAGCGGCAACGACGCCAACAAGGGCGGCAAGGCCGCCCCGCTGAAGACCGTGCCGGCGCTGCTGGGGAAGTTGAAGGCGGGACAGACCGGCTGCCTGGCGACGGGTTCCTATGAAGGCTTCGTGACGCGTGCCGGGCAATCGCATGGCAGCGCCGGCTCGCCGGTGACGATCACGTCAACCGACCCGCTTGCGCCGGCGACGATCGCCGGACGTGTGGTGACCACGCCCGGCGCCGACTACCTGACGTTCACGCACCTGGACTTCACCGACTCGGAAACCATCTTCCCCAGCGTCACGATCGGCTCGGCGCACACGACCTGGACCGACGACGATGTGACGGCGCCGAAAACGATCTGCTTCGAGACGGTGGGAGCCGGTCAGTACGGACCCGCCAGCGACACGCTGATCGAACGCGACCGCGTGCACAACTGCGGCCAGCCGTTCCAGTGCGAGCAGGACGGACCACCGTGCAATCAACCGCCTCAGGACGGCTACTACATCCACGGCCTCTACGACCTCGGCGAACGCACGACGGTGCGCAACAGCTATTTCTACGAAATCAGCTCCAAGGGCATCCTGCTGCGCGGCAGCAAGGGCTCCGTGATCGAACACAACGTGATCGATGGAGACGGCTCCGGCGTCCTGTTCGGCGATCTGACGCCCAAGAACGACACGGTTCAGTGGAACCTGATCACCAACAGCCATGGTCCGTGCAAGTCCTGCGCCAACTACTACGGCGTGTGGTCGTTCGGCAGCGTGGGCGCGGGCAACTCGGCGACGAACAACGACATCTTCGGAAACGTCTCGGGCAACGTCGGCCAAATCTCGGGCGTCACGCTCGGACAGAACATCGAAGTCGATCCGAAATACGTCAACGCCGCCGCGCACGACTACACGCTCGAACTGGATTCGCCGGCGCTCGGTTACGGGCCGGAATAGCTCGCGACCGGCGCGCCGCCGTTCAACGTGGACGCCGGCGCCGGTGGCCCTCGCGGGCTCGCAGCAGAAAGCCGACGAACAGCAGGCCGAAGACGACCGCCACGGCGGGCGCGCCTTTGACACCAGCCAGCACCGACACGAGCAGCGACGCCAGCGCCGCGCAGATGGAGAAGACGATGTTGGCGATGCGCTCAGGGTGGCGCATCGGGATGTCGTGCTCGGCGTGCAGGCCCCGGAGGTAGTCTGCGGCGTATGCCCGTCGTGGCGACCACCTGGCGCGGGCGGTCGCCGAACACCTTGGCGCGTTCGTGGCACCAACCTTGCGGGTGGGCTGCTCTGAGCACCACGTCGGCTTCGCCGGCATGATGTCGCTGAGCGAGCAGACTGAACGCAACCCCAGCGATCTAAATCTCGCTGGGGTTGCCCTCGCTATGCGTCGCCTGCTAGGAGATTTCCTCGCTGCCGACCGAACTTGCCGAGGCGTTCACGCGGATCGTTTCTTCTTCCGGCTTCGTGATTCTCGCGTGGACCGCAAATCTTTGCGTCTTGGCCACACGCACGAGTTTGAAGTGCACCGTGTAGCCTTCTTCACCATTCAGCGTGGCTGAACCGTCGCCTTCGAACACAGCTCGTCCGTCCGTAATGGTGCATGTTGCGGCGGTTAGCTGTGTCAGTTTCAGCGTCTGTTCCCCTTTTTCAAATTTCAGGAGAAGCAGTTGCCGTTGACTGAGTTCGGTAGACAGTTCGTTCCTGATAGATGTTTTTTCGGATGCCGTCTTGAACGTGGCGTGTCCGACGGCCTTGGTGCACGGTTCTTCGACTTGTGGTTCGGCCTGTCTTATTCCTGCGGGAGCTGCGCTTGCTAGAGATGGGGCACCCAGCACGGCACACGCGGCCATCATCTGCAGCGCGACCACTCGAAGCAGGGTACGACTTGCTTGTCTGAGTCTCATTGTCTCCGTTCCCTTCCGCTTGCTTAGACGCGCGCTCGGCCCGACGAGGCAGGGACCTGCCCTGTTTGGGATGAAGAGCGCGCGATGCGGCCATCTGGCCTCCTACCGCTCATTTGTTACCCCCATGCGGCAAGGCTAATCCGTGCCGGAAAGCCGGGCATGCGCCCGATGGAGAGCGTGCCTCGCGCTGCTGGGTACTCGATCCGATCTTCATAGTGGTCACGCACGCGGCGGACGCTCAATCCTCAAGACCTAGAGCCGGAGAGGGGTCTCGAACCCCTGACCTCCTGTTTACAAGACAGGTGCTCTACCAACTGAGCTACTCCGGCGGATTGGGCTTCAGGGAGCCGAGAAGCAGACTAGCCGCCTGGAGTTCAGACTTCCCGATGATGGGAGACGGCCACGACCAGCCGACACGGCGCGCGTGGCTCGGTCTGGCGGCGCTGACGGCCGGCGTAGCCATCGTCGCCGTGGCCAGCGTTGATCGCCAATGCAGCTGTCGTCAACGGTCTCGAGTCTGCGGCGACGATCTGATGCGGCCGACACGCATCGCGCGATCCAATGCCGCCGCGTATCGTTCGCGCGAACCGGACCCTGGAGACCTCAGTGCCTGACGTCGGTCGCTATGTGCGCATGGCGAAAAATAGGCTTCGCGGCCGCTTTGCCTTGCAACTGCGGCGCCCCAAGGACTCCGTCAAGCGCCTGTTGCTGTCGCCTGTCCAACAGGAGATGCAGAGTGAATCGCGCACGCTGCTCGTCGCCTTCGGCGGCCTGCGCGGACGCATCGACGTTCCGCCGTTCGAGTTCCTGGCGCTGACCGGCGATTTTCCGATCAAACGCCTGTACGTTCGTGACCTCGATCAGGCCTGGTACCACAGGGGAGCGCCGCGTACGCGCGCGCGGAATCTCGAGGAGCTCGCGGGCGTGCTCCTCGAGATCGTCGCGGCGCAGGAGGTGGACAGGATCGTGACGATCGGCAATTCCTCGGGCGGCTATGCCGCGCTTGCGTTCGGCACGCTGCTCGGAGCCGACACGGTGCTGGCCTTTGCGCCGCAGACCGTGATCGACCCGGAGACGATGGAGGCGATGGACGATCGCAGGTGGCTGGACAAGCTCGCGACGCTCGATGATCGAGGCGCGCTGGACCACGCCTGGACGGACCTGGCGGTCGCGCTGCCGGGTGCTCGTCGCAGTCCCACGCGCTATCAGATCTACTTCGACGACTCTCACAGGGTCGACCGGCTGCACGCCGAACACCTGCGCGACGTCGAGGGCGTGCGGCTGTATCGATTCGGAAAAGGCGGGCACTACCTCGTCAACCGCATGCGCGCCAGCGGCGCGCTGGAGCGGGTCGTCCGCAATGCCGTCGGCGCGCCTCGGCCGCTCGATCCGGCGCCCGATATCGGCACGCCGGGCTCGGGCTAGCGCGACGCACTCCTGCAGGCGATCCGGCGGGGCGCGAGCTCGTGTAACGGCGCTGTCTGGCCCGGTGTATTGGGGGCATGGAGCCGCAGCAAAACGAGCAGACGACGAAGCCCTCACCGGCCCGGCAGGCTGACCGCGACGTGGCGTCGGGAGCCGGCCTTGACAGCTTCCGCGAGCGCTCGCTGAAGCGCGGCATCAATCCCTTCGTCTACTGGACACTGCGCTCGATCCTCGTGCCGACGTTCCTGGTGTATCTGCGTATGCAGCGCATCGGTCGCGAGCATCTGCCCAAGCACGGTCCGCTGCTGCTGGCTTCCAACCACCGCAGCTTTCTCGACCCATTCGTGATCGGCATGCTCGTGCGCCGGCCCGTTTACTACATGGCCAAGCGCGAGCTGTTCGAGAAGCGCTGGCAGGCATGGATCCTCAACGCGCTGGGAGCCTTTCCCGTCGATCGCGGCCACGGTGATGCGGCGGCGATGGACACGGCGCGCGCGATTCTGCAGCGCGGCGACTGCGTGGTGGTGTTTCCCGAGGGCACGCGCGTGCGTCGAGGCCCGCTTCGCTCGCCGCGCCGCGGCATCGGTCGGCTGGCGCTCGAAACGGGCGTGCCGGTGGCGCCCGTGGCCGTGTTCGGCTCAGAGCACGTGCGCCGCGGCTGGCGCATCCGTCCGCGCAAGGTGCGCGTGCGCGTGGGGCGCCCGATGAGCTTTCCCACGACCGGCACCTCCTCGCCGGCGATCGCGGCGGGTGTCACCGAGCGCATCTGGGCCTGCGTGAGCCTGCAGTGGGAGTGGCTTGGCGGCCAGCGCGCCGAGGACGGGGCCGCGCCGTCGAGCACCGCCGCGAGCTCTGCGCGGCGCTCGCACGGCGAGCGTTCGCACTCGAGCGGCGTCGAGCGCGAGCACGAGCGAGTCGGCATCGGTCCGACCGACGCGACACGTGGGAAGGAATCGCGAGCGGCCTGAGACCGCCTGCGCTCCTGGCCGGGGCAGCATCGACGATGAGCCTCGGCCGGTGGATAGGGTGTGCGATGAGTGACCGAGCCAGCCAGCCAGAAGTCAAAGGCGCAGCTCGACGCGGAGTTCTCCGACCTGTATCGCGCGCATCTTCGCGACGTGTACAGCTACGCCTACTACCGCGTCGGCGACCATCACGATGCCGAGGATCTGACCGAGCAGACCTTCCTGCAGGCATATCGCCACTTCGAGCGCGCCCAGCGGGAGTCAAACGGCCGCCCGCTGCGCCCGTGGTTGATCCGCATCGCGCACAACCTCGCAGCCAACCTCTATCGCGACCGCTCGCGCAAGCCGGCCTCGCCGATCGACGAGTCGAGCAACCTCACGGCGCTGCACACGACAGAGCAGCTCGTGGAGGGGCGCGACGAGCTCAGCCGCGTGCTCGACGGTGTCCAGCGCCTTCCCGACGACCGGCGCGAGGCCCTGATCATGCGCTTCGCGCTGGGCATGGACAACCGCGAGATCGCGCGCGCGATGGATCGCTCCGACGGTGCCACCAAGGTGCTGATACACCGCGCCATCAAACAGCTAGAGGAACTTGTCGGCGATCCGCGCAAGGCGGCCGGCGATGAGTGAGGCGCTGTCCAACTTCGAGGGTCTGCTGCGCGAAGCGCTGGCGCCGGTCGAGCCACCTGAGGATCTCGTGCTGCGCCTGGAGGGCACGCTGACGACGATCACCGAGCTGGCCGCCGACGAGCTGGAGGCGTGGGAGCTGTCGGCCATGCGCGACCCGCGCAACTGGGCGCGCCCGGCGGCGGCGATCGTGGCCGGCGGCGCGGCCGGCACGGCGCTCGTGCTGCTGCGCGCGCGCAGGCGCAGCCAGACGACGACCGGACCGCTCGGCGTGCGCCTGCCGGCGCTCGACCGCGCATCGGCGCAGCGCACGCTCAGAGACCTGGGCGCTGGCCGATCTTTGATCGGTCGCAAGCTGTTCGGCGAGCGCTGATCGACCCTAGCTAGGCTCTGGCCAGCAAATGGCCACCTGCTATCGCCATCCCTCGCGCGAAACGGGGGTCTCCTGCTCGAACTGCGGCCGGCCGATCTGCCCCGACTGCATGACGACGACGCCGGTCGGCATGCGTTGTCCGGAGTGCGCCAAACAGGGCACCAAAGTTGTGCGCCTGCGCGAGATGGCCTCGGTGCCGCGCGTCACCTACGCGCTGATCGCCATCAACGTAGTCGCCTTTCTCACTGAGCAGGGCCAATTCTCGCTGTTCGGCAGCGGCATCTACGGCAAGGTCATCGAAGAAGGCGTGCTCTACCGAGCGGCCATTCATGTCGGTCACGACTACTGGCGGCTGGTCACCTCGGGCTTCCTGCACGAGAACATCCTGCACATCGGCTTCAACATGTACCTGCTGTATCTGCTGGGGCTGATGCTCGAGCCGGCGATCGGCTCGGTGCGCTTCGGCGCCGTCTATTTCACCTCGCTGCTGGCCGGCTCCTTCGGCGCGCTGGTGGCCACCGGCAGCGCCAGCCTGGGCGCGTCGGGGGCGGTGTTCGGGCTGATGGGCGCGATGGTCATCGAGCTGCGCGCCAGGCGCCTGAGCGTGCTCGAGTCGGGCATCGGCGGGCTGATCGTGATCAACCTGATTCTCAGCTTCAGCATCCCCAACATCTCCGTGGGCGCACACGTCGGCGGCCTGATCGGCGGAGCGCTGGCGGGCTTCGTGCTGCGCGCGGCCGGCGATCGCTACAAGGCGCTCGGGCTGCTGGCGTGCTTGGTGCTCGCCGCCCTGGCCGTCGCCGGCTCGATTGCGGTCTCCGGCGTGTCCGGCGCCGGCTTTGCCTGAGCTCAGCTGACGCCGCTGAGCTCGACCGCGAGCGCCTGGCTGTCCGCGGGAGCCCCTGCGAAGCGCTCGGGGTGCAGGATCTGTGCCAGCAGCTCCAGCCCGTCGACCAGCCGGGGGCCCGGGCGCGAGAAGTAAGCCGATGCGTTGACCGCCACTATGCGCTGCGCGCCCAGCGCAGCCAGCTCGCCGGCGAACGAGCGCGCCTCCGCCAGCGCGCGCTCGGCGTCATAGCCGCACGGCATCGCCACGACGACCTCCGGCTGCGCCGCGGCGACCTGCTCCCACGAAACCACCTCCGAGCGTTCGCCGGGCAGGCCGAGCACGTCCTCGCCGCCGGCCAGCTCGATCATCTGTGGCGTCCAGTGCCCGGCCACGTAAACCGGATCCAACCACTCCAGCGCCGCGACGCGCACGCGCGGCTGCGCGCGCACCGTCAGCCTGACGCGGTCGACGCGCCCGGCGATCTCGCCGACCAGCTCGACGCCGCGGTCGCGTCGGTCGGTCGCCTCGGCCAGCGTGCGCACGTCGCCGAGCGTCTCGCCGAGCGTCTTGGGGTCAAGCGCGATCACGCGCGGCTCGCTCGGCAGCTGCTTGGCGATCTGGGCGACCTCCTCGTAGGAGACGGCGCAGACCGGGCACAGCTCCTGCGTGACGATCAGATCGGGCGCGACGCGCTCCAGCGCCGCGCGATCGAGCTCATAGATCGCCTCGCCCTGCAGCGTACGCTCGCGCACCGCCGCGTCGATCTCGCCCGCGCTGAGCCCATCGGGCAGCACGTCGCGCGTGATGCGCTCGCGCTCGAGCGCCTGGGGTGGGAAGTCGCACTCGTGCGTCACCGCCACCGCGTCGTCGCCGAGGCCGAGCGCGAACAGCAGCTCGGTGGCGTGAGGAACGAGGCTGACGATGCGCACGACTGTATGCTCGCACGACGGATGGCACTGCTCAGCGACGCGCAGATCGAGCAGCACCTGGACGGCTCGGCCTGGCGGCGCGAGGGCGACGCGATCGTGCTCGATCTGCAGCTGGCCGACTTTGCCGCGGCGATCGCGCTGGTCGCCCGCGTGGCCGAAGTCGCCGAGGCGGCCAACCATCACCCGGACATCCTCGTGCACGACTGGAACAAGCTGCGCCTGACGCTCTCCACGCACTCAGAGGGCGGGCTGACCGAGGCCGACTTCGCGCTCGCCGAACGTCTCGATCGCTTGCTACCTTAGGCGGGTCGGCAAACGATGAACGACGACGAAGAACTTCCCCGAAGTAGCGCGGCCCTGATGGGCCTGACGTGCGGACGCGATCGAGCGCGCCGCCGCCGCGATGCAGGGCGTCCGCGCGCCCGACTGGTGCTCGTCGCCGCGTGAATGCGCTGAAGATCATTCTCGCGGCCGTGCTGGTCGGCATCAACGCGTTCTTCGTGATCGCCGAGTACGCGCTCGTGCGATCGCGCCGCACCGTGCTCGAGCAGATGCGCGACGAAGGCGTCAAGAGCGCGCGGCTGGCGCTGTCGCAGCTGTCGAACATCAACGAGTACATCTCTGCGGTGCAGATCGGCGTCACGTTGACCTCGATCGGCATCGGCGCGCTCGGCGAGCCCGCGCTGGCGGACGTCTTCAAAGGCGCGCTGGGCACGGCGCTCGCGCACGGCGCCGCGGTTGCCGTATCGGCGGCCGTCGCCTTCCTGATCATCTCCTGCGCGCAGCTGGTGGCCGGCGAGATGGTGCCGAAGTTCTACGCGATCGATCGCGCCGAGGCGGTCGCCCGCCGCGTCGCGCGACCGCTGGAGGCCTTCGCCGTGCTGTTTCGCCCGGTCACCGTCGTGCTCACCGGCGTTGCCGATCGCATTCTGCGTCTGCTCGGCGTTGACATGAGTCAGGAACGGCGCGGCGGATCGCCGGACGAGCTCAAGCGGCTGATCGCCGAGTCACACGCCGGCGGCCACATCGACCTCGGCGAGGCCGGCATGCTGACCGGCGTCTTTCATCTGCACGAGCAGGAGGCGCGACAGGTGATGACGCCGATTCCGGCCGTCGTCACGGTCGAGGTGTCACAGGACGTCGAGGCCGCGCTGCGGCTGTGCGTGTCAAGCGGGCACACGCGCCTGGTCGTGACCGAGGCCGACGACCGCGACCGTGTGCGCGGCATCGTGCACTCCAACACGCTCGTGCAGCAGCTGATGGAGGATGGCCCGCACTCGCCGATCGAACCGCTGGTGCACGACGCGCCGATCGTGCCGGAGACCAAGCCGCTGGACGACCTGCTGGCCGACCTGCAGCGCCAGCGCACGTCGATGGCCGTGATCGTCGACGAGTACGGTCGCGTCGTCGGCATAGTCACCGTCGAGGACATCATCGAGGAGGTCGTCGGCGAGATAACCGATGAGACCGACCCTGCCGGTGGCGAGGTGCGAAAGCTCGCCAACGGAGACTGGTTCGTGCGCGGCCATGTCGCCGTCACCGACCTCGAGGACTACGGCCTGCACCTACCGGTCGACACCGACGCCTACAACTCGATCGGCGGCCTGGTCTTCGCCGAGCTCGGCCGCCTACCCAGGCGTGGCGACTCGGTCAACGCCAACGGCTTCTCGATTCGCGTGGAGTCGGTGCGCGATAACCGCATCGAGGCCGTGCGCATTCGTGAGCGCCGCCCGGTGCAGACCGGCGAGAGCCGACCGGACTCCGCCGCCTGAGCGTCGCTGGCGGTTCGCGCGACTGCCGGGGGTCCAGACGGACGAGAGGCAAGTGGGCCAAGGACGCAGGGATCGTGGTGTGCGAGAGCACACGAGCGACCGAGGACGCCGGCCCGCGCCGGCTCTCGTTCGTCTGGTTAAACACGTCCGGCCCGCGTGGGGTGCGGACCGGACGAGTGCACTGGGAGGAGGCGGGTGTGCAGTGCGACTTTTGATGTCGCTAGGTCAAGTATTGCTATCAGCATGAACGCCAGCTAAAAGAAATCTGAGCCGATTCTCACAATCGGATTGCGCTCAGTAGTCGTGAAAGCCGCGGCCGCTCTTCCGTCCCAGCGCCTGCTCGTCGATCAGCTCGTCCATGCGCGCCGGGATCGCCGCGCCGATCGTCTCGCCGATCGCCTTAGAGACATCCAGCCCGACGAGGTCGAGCAGCGCCAGCGGTCCCATCGGATGGCCGGCGCCGAGGCGCATGCAGGTATCGATGCTCTCGGCATCCATGCCCGTCTCTTCGAGCAGCACCACCGCGTTGAACAGATACGGGAAGAGCAGCCGGTTGACGACGAAGCCCGGCACGTCGGGCACCTCCACGGGCGTCTTCTCGAAGGCCTCGCACAGCGCCAGCGCGCGGCTGCGGGTTTCCTCGCTGGCCGCCGCAGGGAACACCAGCTCGACGAGCTTCATCTTGGTCACCGGGTTGAACACGTGCAGCCCGAGGAACTGCTGCGGGCGACCGCTGGCCAGCGCCAGCTCCTCGACAGACAGCGACGAGGTGGTCGTCGCGAGGATCGCGCGCTCGTCCAGCAGCGCGTCGAGCTCGGCCAGCAGCCCGGCCTTGACGTCGTGGTCCTCGATGACCGCCTCGACGACGAACGTGGCCGGCGCGAGCTCCTGCGGGTCGGTCACGATCTGCACGTGCTCGGGGTCGACCTCGGCGTGCAGGCGCGCCAGCGTCTTCTCGAGCGTCACGCGCGCTCGCTCGGCTGAGCTGTCAGAGCGCGCCAGCAGCAGCACCGGCCCGTGGTGGGCAGCCGTCGCCGCCAAGCCGCAGGCGATCGCGCCGCTGCCGGCTACCGCAAGGCATTTGTCGGGGTGCTGGTACGCGGAGCCGCTCTGCTCGTTCAAGGGCGAGGCGCCCTCCCGAGCGCGGTTGACTGACTAGTCAATCTATAGATCGCAGACCGCGGTAGAGTATGCGTTGCAGGGGCCGGGCACCATCCACAAGCGCTCCGACCGGTCGTGAGCGCCCCGCGCTGCACCATATAACCGCCGCGTAACACTCCGTAGGAGGCTGACCCAAAATGAGGCAAGCAGAGGGCCGCGAGGTCGTCATCGTCGAGGCTGTGCGCACGCCGATCGGCCGTGGGCACAAGGAGAAGGGCTACTACAAGGACACCCACCCCAACGCGCTCCTGGGCAAGACCTACACCGAGGTCATCGCGCGCTCGGGCATCGACCCCTCAGAGGTGGAGGACGTGGTCGCCGGTTGCGTGCAGCAGTTCGGCGAGCAGGGCTTCAACATCGCGCGCAACGCCTGGTTGCAGGAGGGCCTTCCGATCGAGACGCCCGGCACGACGATCGACCGCCAGTGCGGCTCCGCACAGCAGGCCGTCAACTTCTCCGCGGCGCTGATCGCCGCCGGCGTGCACGACGCGATGATCGGCTCGGGCGTCGAGCATATGGGCCACCTGCCGTTCGCCGCGGGCATGAAGACGCAGGAGGACTTCGGCTACGCGTTCACGCCGGAGCTGATGGCCAAGCACAACATCGTCGGCCAGGGCCTCGGCGCCGAGATGATCGCCGACCAGTGGGAGATCTCCCGTTCTGAGCTCGACGAGCTCGCGGTGCGCTCACACCGCCTCGCCCAGCAGGCCACCGAGGAGGGCCGCTTCGAGCGCGAGATGGTGACCATGTCGGTCGACGGCGAGGAGATCGTCACAGACCAGGGCATCCGCCCGGACACGAGCCTGGAGACGCTTTCCCAGCTCAAGCCGGCGTTCAAGCCCGACGGCAAGATCACCGCGGGCAACGCCTCGCAGATCTCCGACGGCGCGGCGGCCGTGCTGCTGATGTCAGCCGACAAGGCCAAGGCGCTCGGCCTGACGCCGCGTGCGCGCATCGTCGACCAGACGACCGTCGGCTGTGACCCGGTGAAAATGCTCGAGGGGCCGATTCCGGCGACGAGCAAGATCCTCGACCGCAACGGCATGAAGATCGACGACATCGACCTGTTCGAGATCAACGAGGCCTTCGCGCCGGTCGTCGCGGCCTGGCGTCGCGAGCACAACCCCGACATGGACCGCGTGAACGTCAACGGCGGAGCGATGGCACTCGGCCACCCGCTCGGCTCGACCGGCGCTCGCCTGATCACCACGCTGCTGCACGAGCTCGAGCGCTCCGACAAGGAGATCGGCTTCGTGACGATGTGCTGCGGCGGTGGCTTGGGCACCGGCACGCTGATCCAGCGCGTTTGACGTCCGATAGCCGGCGCGAGGCGGCGTCCTCGATCGCTTGTGTGCGCAGCACACGGTGCTCCCTGCGTCCTGGCCTCGCTTGGCTATCGCCCGTCAAATTTCTCTGAGCCTCAGCCTTTCGGGCCGCCCCCCGTCCAGTTCACTGCGACGGGGGGCAGGGCCAGAAGCGCTGCCCACGTCGCCGATTCGGCGACGCCTCCGGCGGGGATGGCGTGCGCCGTCTGAAAGGCGCGGATGTTGGCGGTCGTCTGCGCGCCGTACAGGCCGGTCACTTCCTGTTCGGGGTAGGCGCTTGCCAGGTGCTCCTGCAGCCACAGCACCTGGTCGCCTTTGCTGCCTTTGCTCAGTTCGGGGTAGGAGCCGTTGGGCGTGACCGTCGTTGCCAGCGAGCCGAGCGGCGCGGCGAGCTGGCGCCAGCCGCTGGCGGGCGTCTCCTGCCAGTCCCAGAAGGAGTAGCCGGTCGCGCCGTACAGGCTCGCCTCCTCGCGAAAGCGCAGCACGTCGGATGAGCTGACGCCGCCGTAGGTCTGGCCCAGTGGGAAGATCGGCCGCGCGTAGATGCGGTTGTTGATGAACGTGTTGGCATACACCGTGTCGACCGACACGCCGATGTCCTTCCAGTACATCTGCGGCGCGTTGTACTGCGCGCCGTTGGGCCCGAGAAAGACCGAGTAGGGCAGCGACGGGTGGTAGGAGACGTAGGGGAAGGAGGCCAGCGCCACGGGATAGCTCGGGCCGACGCGCGCGCGCAGGTCGTTGATGTAGGTCTGCGCCGCCGCGTAGTGGCCCTCGTACTCAGACTCGGCGTCGATCACCAGGCAGTCGGCGCCGTTGCCGGCCGCCTCGGCGCCGAGGTTGGCCTCGCCCGCCGGGTTGGTGCCGTAGACGTACTGCCAGGCGCAGGCTTTCAGCCCGTTGGCGTGCAGTTCGGCGACCAGCTGCGCCGAGAACTGGCTCCAGTAGTTGCTCGATCCGTCAGAGCTCTTGATGAACAGCGTCGTCACGCCGGCGGCGTGCGCCTGCGCGACGATCGAAGCGACGCTGCCCGAATTGGACTTGCTCACGTACCAGATCCACATGCCCTGGCCGTCGAACGGCGAGCCGCTGACGGCGCCTACGGCCGCCGGCGCGGGCGTCGGCGTCTTGACGACCGGCGGGTGCAGCGCGTGGCGGTAGACGTAGATCGGCCCGAACGAGCTGGAGTGCCGGGCGTGGCTGAGCAGCACCATGATGCGCCCCGAGCGCGCGTTTGAGGGCACCGTGAGAATCAGCCCGGCGTTGGTCTGGTGCAGGTGTGAGATCGGCGAGCGCGCGTCGATGCGCGCGCCGGGCAGGCGCGGAAAGCCGACGGACATGCCCGCGACGAGGCCTTTGCCGGCGAGCAGCAGCGTGCCGTGTGCGGACACCTGACGCGGGTTGCCGCTGCAACGCGTGCGCGGAATGCAGGCGACGCTGGTGATGCGCACGCTTGTGACGTGCAGGCTCGTGGCCGTGCCGGTGCTCGAAGGCGACGACGGACCGGCGCCGCCGGTCGAGGCGCGATGTGCGCGTGTCGCCGCCAGCGTGCTCGCCGGGCTCAGCGCAAGCGCGCACAGGCAGGCCAGCACGACCGCAGCCACAGGTGCGGCAAGTGGCTTCGTCGGCAAGCTGCTGCAACGCGTGTGCGCGGTGATGGTCGCCAAGGCAATTCCCCTTCTCAAACGGGCGACATGCTGTCCCGATTGCGCGGCGTCCGAGGTTAGCCGCTCTGAACTGGCAAACGCAGCAGCGCGATGGAAGTTGCGTCAGCCCCAGCGAAAGCCCACCGGCGAAGGGCTGGCGGCGAGCGGGCTGGAGGGGAGGTCGGGCGCCGTGTCGGGCAGGTTGTAGCCGGTCGGCGCCACGTCGTTGGGCGCGTCGGCGTGAAACAGCGACGCCAGGTACTGGATCTGCTCGCGCCCGACGCCCAGCTCGAACTGGCCGCCGCCGTAGTTGCCGATGCCTCTGGCCGCGCAGTAGTCATAGGCGTCGAGCAGGCTGCGCAGCCCGCCCAGGCGCGATGGCTTGATGTTGACCATGCGCGGCGGATACGGCAGCGCCTCGATGTCGGCGATCGAGTGGATCGGCGCATCCCAGGAGAAACGCTCGCGGTGCTCGGCGAGGATCGCGTCGGTCTCTGGCGTCAGCTTCGGGTCCTCGATCCAGGCCTGCGGGAAGGCGCGCACGACGCGCTCGTAGAGCAGCGGATCGGCCGGTTGATCGACGATCGAGCCGACGTACAGGCCCTTGAAGTCGACCGAGTCGACCGCGCCGGTCTCGCGCAGCTGCGCGATCAGCGCCTCGTCCCACGAGCTCGTCGGGTCCAGCTTGAAGCGCAGGTCCGGATACAGCGCCAGACGGCTGCTGACTGGATCGAGCGTGGGCGGCTCGCCGAGGCGCAGTGAGACGACGAAACGCACCGGCTGAGCTTCGCGGCCCAGCACCTCGTGCAGCGGCGTGGCGGCCTGGCGCAGCGCGAGGTCCAGCGCTGCGGACTGATAGGCCCAGGTGCGGTAGTTCTGTGAGACCTCGCGCTGGGGCGGCTCGGCGAACAGCGACAGGCCGGCCAGGTGCTCGCAGAAGCCGGCCAGCGTGTAGCTTCCGGCCAGCGGCAGAACCGCGCCGCCCGCCTGCAGGATCTCGTGGTCGACAGCGTCGTATGTGACGTCCTCGCCAACGCCCTGCTCGCCGTCGCCGCTGAGCTCGATCACGGTGCTCTTGCGCTCGAACTCGCTGGAGACCTGCGCGACCAGCGGCCGTAGCGCGTACTGCTCGATCTGCAGCGGCAGCTCGGCCAGCAGCTCCCAGGTGCTCATGGCGCGCCCGCCTCGTTCTCCAGGCGTGCCACCAGCTCGTCCAGTCGCAGCTCCTCCAGCGCCGCTCCAACGGCGCCCAGCTCGCTCGCGCACAGCTCGATCAGCCGCTTGCCCTCGCTGACCAGCTCGAGCGTCTCATTCAGGCTGGCCTCGCCGGAGTCCAGGCGGCGGATGATCTCCTCGACGCGTGCCGAGGCCTGCTCGTAGGAGAGCTGGGCTTGCGGCTGCTCGCCGCCGGCGCCTTGCATCTCGCTCGCGCTCACGTCTCGTCGATTCTCGCGGGCACGGCGCCGTCTGCGAAGCGCAGGCGCACGCGCCCAGCCTCGCGCGCACGCGCGGTGTTGGTCAGCGGCTCGCCACCCGCTGACTCGACGAGCGCGTAGCCGCGCTCGAGCGTGCGCTGGGGCTCGTGCGCGGCCAGCGCCAGAGCCAGCCGCCGCAGCTCGAGCGGTCTGCGCCGCCGGACGTCCACCAGCGCGGCCTCGGCCTTGCGCTTGAGCACCAGCGCCCTGCGCTGGCCGACGGTGCGCTCGCTCTGCAGGCGCCTGTGCGAGCCCGCGCGGATCTCGCGCAGCTGCTGATGAAGGCGCGTGTGCTCGCGCCGCAGATGCGCCGCCGGCGCGCGCGACAGGCCGGCCAGCAGGCGCGCGCGATCGAGCACGGCTCGGTGTGCGTGCGCGCGCAGTCGTGCCGCAGATTGCGCCTGAAGCTCGCGCGCTCGGCGGCAGTCGACGGCGACGGCGGCCTCGGCGGCGTGCGTGGGCGTCGAGCAGCTGACGGCAGCCACGTCGTCGAGCAGCGTGCGGTCGGTGTGGTGGCCCACCGAGGCGATCACCGGCACGCTCAGCAGCGCGATCGTGCGGCACAGCGTCTCGTCGCAGAAGCACAGAAGATCGGCCAGCGAGCCGCCGCCGCGCGCGACGATCACCACGTCGACCTGCGCGAAGGCGGCGAGATCGCCGAGCGCGCGCACGATCGCCGGCGCCGCGTGTCGATCCTGCACGGGCGCGAAGGCCCACACCAGCCGGCCGGCCCAGCCGCGGCGCGCCAGTGCCGCGGCAACGTCGTCGCGCGCCTTGCCCTGCTCGGCGGTGATCACGCCGATCGAGCGCGGCACGCTGGGCAGCGACAGCAGCTTCTGCGGCGCCAGCAGCCCCTCGGCGTCGAGCTGCTTGCGCAGGCGGTCGATGCGCACCAGCAGATCGCCCTCGCCGGCCACGCGCAGGTCGGAGACCGCAAAGGAGAAGCCCGGCGACGAGGTGGCGCTGCCGGGGTAGTAGTCACAGCCGCCGGCGACGACCACCTGCATGCCCTCGCTCGGCGCTGTGCCGGCACGCGCGACCATGCGATCCCAGTCGTCGCGCCAAGCCGCGCAGGAGAGCGCGCCGCCGGCGTCGCGCAGCTCGAAGTACACGCGAGCGCGCGAGGGCCGCAGGTTGACCAGCTCGCCGACGACCTGCACGCGCGTGAACGAGCGCAGCCTGGTGCGCAGTGCGGCCGCGTACTCGCCCACGGCGAACGGGCCGGCGAGCGCGCTCTCGGGTATGCCGTCGGGCGTCGCCGACGCGGGCGCGACGGCGTCGAGAGCTCCTTGCAGTGGGCTCGTGTCGGGCATGAAAAGCCAGCATAGGCGGTACGATCGACGTCAAATGAGCGGCAGCGAACAGCGGCTCGACGGCGAGTAGCAGCGGCGCCGTGGCAAACCGCAACAACGGCCGTCGCGGCCGCTCACGCAAGCGCAATCGTCCGCGCGCGGCGACGGCGGTGGCGGCGCAAAGCTCACCGACTGCCGGCGGCGCCGTCGCCGAGGCGACAGAGCAGCCGGCGCAGCCGCCCGCGCGCGCCAAGGCAGGCAAACGCGCCGCCGCGCGCGATGCGCCGCGCGGCACGACACAGCGCGGCTTCAAAGACCCGCAGTCGCTGGGCGAGCGCCCCGAGGCGCCCTGGCATCCCGTGCCGATCTCCGAGCTGCTGATTCTGATCGGCGCGATCGCCACGGCGATCGGCGCGAGCAAACTGAGCGGTCACTCCTCGTCCGGCGCGCCGACGCTCGTCGCCGGCATCGCGGCGGTGCTGATCGGCACGATCGAGTTCTCGCTGCGCGAGCACCGCAGCGGCTATCGCTCGCACACGATCATGCTTTCGCTGCTGCCGACCGTCGTCGTCTTCACCGGCAGCCTGCTGATCATCTCGGCCTTTGTGTCGCCGGTGCCGGTCGCGCTGAAGATCGCGCCGCTGGCGCTCGCGCTGCCGCTGTTCGCCGTGCTCTACAAAGTGCTGCGCGCGCGCTTTGCCGACGCCAGGCGCGAGCGCGTGTTCGCCGGCGATCGCTAGCCGACGGCCGTATCGTCGAGCGACGGCAGCGCGTGCTCGCCTGGCGGGCCGGTCTGGCCGCGAATCTCGCCGGCGAAGCCGAGGCGCTCCAGGCGGGCGATCTCGCG
The DNA here is from genome assembly GCA_036264175.1 of Solirubrobacteraceae bacterium. Taxonomy (GTDB): domain Bacteria; phylum Actinomycetota; class Thermoleophilia; order Solirubrobacterales; family Solirubrobacteraceae; genus Palsa-744. The sequence goes on along the minus strand of DATARK010000024.1, from coordinate 26,696 downwards.
CTCGCCCTCGACGCGCGCCGGGTGGCCGTCGGGCAGGCCGGCGATCAGTTTGGCGATGCGTTCGCGCAGCTGCAGCGCGAAGTGCGGCGTGGAGGCGCCCATCAGCTTGCGCACGTCCTCGACCGATACGTCGCCGGCGCGCTCTCTGCTGACCGTCTGCGGATTCTCTGCCTGGCTCATCTCGCTGTCACCTGCTGGCTGTCATTCGGCGCTGGCGACGGACTGTTCGGCCGCCGAGGGCTGGCGCGGCGCGATCTCCAGGACCGTGTCGAGTTCGGCCTGCGCCAGCGCCGAGATCGCCTGTTCGTCGCCGATCAGCCAGCCGTGATTGTAGACCTCGCGCACCGGCGGAGCGGCCGCGGTGTAGCCGGGCTCGATGTCTGAGAGGTAGTGCGTCAGCGCCGCCGGAACCGAGGCGCTGTCTGCAAGCAGCAGCAGCGGCCCGTAGTCGCCATGCGCGGCCAGCGGCGCCGCCGCGGGCGCGTCGAGCGGCCGCGAGACGTTGGCGAACACGAGGCCGTGGCCGGCTTCGTGGATGCCCCAGCCGAACGAGCCGTGCGAGAAGCGCGAGACCGAGATGGCATTTTCGACCGGGTCGCTGTTCTCGTTGGCGCCGCTGGATTCGCCGGCGCCGGTCGCGCCGGTCACGTGCACGACGCTGCCGAGCGCCTTCAGCGCGGCATAGGCGGCCTTGCCGAGCGTCGTCGGCGCCAGCACGTAGATGGTCGGGCCGTGCAGCGACTTCAGCGCGGCGGCGGTGGCCGGCGGAACGCTGCCGTGGCGCACGAACAGGATCGGCGCGTCGCTCTCGGCCGACAGCGCCGCCGCGGGCATCTGCAGCGCGCGCGGCGCGTCAGATGCGACGACGATCACCTCGCGCGTGCGCACGCCGTGGCTGGCCTGGAACTGCTTGAGCACGGCCGCCGCGTCGGCTGCCGGTTCGCCGCTGACCTCGACCGAACGTGCCCGCAGGCCGCCGCCGGCCGCCGCGGCGGTGCCGATCGCAAGGACCTGTGCGCCGCCGAGCGCGGCCGCTCCGATCGGGTGCATCGCGCTCAGCGCCTGGCTGCTGGCGTCGGGCAAGGAGTTGCCGTCGGCGTAGAGGATCGGTGCGCCAAGTGGGGCGCTGGCCAGCGACGAGGCGGCCAGCGCGGCGGGCCAGTCGTGTTGATCGACCAGCACGACCGTCTGCGGGCGCGTGGCGGGCGTGTAGCCGGGGAACACCGCCTGCGCCACGGCCGCGGCGTCGTCTGACGGCGCCGAGCCGCCCAGGCGCGTCGTGTTCTTGGTGGAGATGCCCACGACGCCCTGCGAGCCGACGGCGACGCTCGAGCTTTCCGAGCCGTGCGATCCACCCACCGAGCGACCCTTGCCGCAGCCGCTGAGCACGGCGGCGGACAGTGCGCCGATCGCTGCGAGCGCGGCGAGCAGCCGAAGCGAGGGGGCGCGCATGGCCGGGCACACTAGCGGTCGGTGCGGAGCGCCCGGACGGCCCGCGGGCGCCCATCGGCCCGTATTTGCGAGCGCATTGCTGCGAGAAGGTTTGCGGAGGTTTGAGATCGGCGCGACTGGGTATCTGCGGCGATTATTTTGCGTGTTTGCAGGCAAAGAATGCACACCGACGCCCAGATGCTGCAAGCGTCATTGCACTCTGTTAGTCTGCCGCGCCAAGAACGCCGAGTCCCTGACCCGAAGTCAGAGACCGGGGGACCCAAGTTGTTTTGGGGCGAATCACACGGAGTGTCCGTGAGAAGCGCAGGCTCTTTCAGCGCTAGCCCGTCAGCTAACCCCGGAGGCCGACGAAAGAGGTTGTTGTCTTGCGGGTGCGAACCCTCAGCACTTTCCTAAGCAGTTTGACGATTCTGGCCATCTCGGCCACCCCGGCCCTCTCCGCCACCACCGGCGGCGCAGTGGCCGGCAGCACCTCCGCTCCGGCGGCCACGACGCCCGCCGCGGCTCCGGCTCCGGCTGCGGCGCTTCACCTGTCGCCGATCACGTCGAAGTCGCGCAAGCTGAGCTACAAAGGCCCGATCTACGAGAAGACGGCGACGGGCGAAGTGATTCCCTACGTCGCGCCGGCTCCGGCAGAACAGCTGACCAGTGCCACGGGCGGCAGCCCGGTTAGCGGCGCGACGGCCACGACGGCCGACACCAAGCCGCAGCTGCTGGTGCCCGGCTCGCTGGCGCGCTACGTCAATGGCCTTGCGGCCGCGCCGATGTCGGCGCCGGCCTCGGTGCAGCAGGTGATCTGGGCGGGCAACGAAATCATCGGACTGCCCTACATCTTCGGAGGCGGCCACGCGTCGTTCACATCGCCGGGCTATGACTGCTCCGGCACGGTCTCCTACGCGCTGCATGGCGGCAGCTTCCTGACGACGCCGATGGACTCCTCGGAATTCATGGCCTGGGGCTCGCACGGAGCCGGTCGCTGGATCGCCGTGTTCGGCAACGCCGGCCACGCCTACATGGACGTCGCAGGGCTGCGCCTGGACACCAGCGCCGCCGACGACCCGTCCAACCAGCAGGGTCCGCGCTGGCGTCCGCTGCGCACGGAAAACGGCGGCTACACGGTCCGCCACCCGCTCGGGCTCTGAGCGGGCTTCGCACGGCTCGCGGTCGGCTAGGCTAACGACAAGCCGGCCGATCGCTGATCGGCCGCTCCAGAACGCAATAGGAGGATCAGATGGCCGGTCTGACCGGGCGCATGTCAACCGTCGTGAAGGCGAAGGTGTCCAAACTTCTGGACCGCGCCGAAGACCCCGCCGAGACGCTGGACTACAGCTATTCCAAGCAGGTCGAACAGCTGCAGAACGTCAAGAAGGGCATCGCCGACGTGGTCACGGCAAAGAAGCGCCTGCAGATGCAGGAAAAGTCCCTGCAGCAGAGCGTCGTCAAGCTCGACACGCAGGCCCGCCAGGCGCTGTCGGCGGGCAACGAGGATCTCGCGCGCACGGCGCTGGAGCGCAAGAACGTCGCGCAGACCGAGCTGCAGGGCCTGGACACGCAGGTCACAGAACTCGAAGCCCAGCAGGAGAAGCTGACCGACTCCGAGCAGAAACTGCGCGCCAAGATCGAGGCCTTCCGCACCAAGAAGGAGGTCATCAAGGCGCAGTACTCGGCAGCCGAGGCGCAGGTGCGCATCTCCGAGGCGGCGACGGGTGTGGGCGAGCAGATGGCAGACGTCGGCCTGGCGATGCAGCGAGCGGTCGACAAGACCGAAAACATGAAAGCGCGCGCCGATGCCGTGTCGGAGCTCGAACAGGCCGGCACGTTCGACGACATCACGCAGATCGGCTCCGGCGAAGACGACATCGACCGTCAGCTCAAGCAGCTGTCCAGCCAACCGGCGGTCGACGACGAGCTGGCGAAGATGAAGAGCGAACTCGGCTCCGGCGACGGCGGCGACGCCCCGCAGATCGCCTCCGGCGGCGGCGACGCCGCGGCGACCCCCCCGCCGAGCGGGAGCGGTCAGGCATGATCGTGCGCATCTCCGGCGAGGACCAGTACCGCCTCGCCGATGACCAGACCGCGCAGCTCAACGAGCTGGACAACGCCGTTGTCGCGGCGTGCGAGGGAGGGGATGAGAATGGTTATGCCGCCCGGTTCGCGGCCCTGCTGGATTTCGTGCGCGACCATGGCGAGCGCGTCGGCGACGACGAGCTGGAGGGCTCCGATCTGATCCTGCCGCCGGCCGATCTGAGCTTTGCCGAGGCCGGCAAGGCGTTCAACGGCGAGGGCTTGATTCCCGACTAGGGGGATCTAGATGGGGCACGTGCACCCTGCGCGGCCGCCGATCATACGATCCTTGCCCAGCTCGAGAGCACACTCGCGAGAGTGCGAGCGGCGCCGCTTGCGGCGGGTAACGCCAAGCGTGTAAATCAGCCCAAGCGTCTGCCATCATCATGGCTGTGCCGACGACCACGATGACTCCTGCGGAAAGCGATGCCCGCGAGATCTTGCTCTCGTCCTGGCGGCGCGACGAAATGCCAATTCCGCTACCCGTTGATCCCTTCGAGATCGCGAAGAGCCTTGGGATAAAGGCATACACCGCGGAACTTGACGCGGGCGTTTCGGGAATGCTCATCAAACGGGCCGGGGAGGACCCTGAGATCTACGTCCATGCCTCAGACAGCCCAAACCGTCGGCGCTTTACCTGTGCCCATGAGATAGGCCACTACGTCAAAAGGAGCGCCACTGGCGACACAGAGTGGGCGTACGTGGAGCATCGAGACTTGCTTACGTCCCAGGGCAACGACCCCGAGGAGATTTACGCCAACCAGTTCGCCGCCAGCTTGCTGATGCCCCGCGAGCAGGTCGAGCAGCGCATCAAGGATCGGGCGAACCTTGCCGCCGAGACGGCCCGACTCGCAGCAGAGTTCGGAGTATCCGAAGACGCAATGCGCTTTCGGTTGGTCAATCTCGGCCTTCTGAGGTAATGCCCGACGAAACTGGGCAGCAGCCGGAGGACGCGGCTGCTGCCGAATCACCTACCGCCGCAGTCGCTCCAGCGCAGGTGCCTCGTCCCGTGGGCCGAGTATCGGTCTACCAGTTCGACGCTGATCATCAGCGGCGCTTCGACGAGGCTACGGTAAGGAAGCTTGAGATTGAAGCGGCCCAGGCTGACAACGACCGTCAGATGCGGAAAGACATCGCTGAGCGCGTTTTCAAGGCGATCAGCATCCAAGTCATTATCGCCGACGTGGCATTCGTGGTCTACGGCTTTTGGAATGGGTGGGAGATCCCCGGAAGCACTGTCAGCGCTTGGCTTGGAGCGGTTGTGGTGCAAGTGATCGCAGTTGGCCTGGTCATCGCCCGCTCATTGTTCCCGCCTGAAAAGAAGTCGGAATGAGTTCCGCCAGCCGGTTCGCCAAGCCCTCTAGCTGGCCGAAGCACGGCGCTCTCGCGTGTGCTCAGATGGGAATCCCCCAGAGCGGGAACCAGCGCTCGATCTCCGGCTCCAGCGGCAGTTCTGAGCCGACCTGTGCCTTGAGTTGCAGCTCGCGCTCAGTGGAGCGCTCCTGACCGTCGCCGGGGGCCGGCACGAAGGGGTACCAGTAGCCGCGCTTGTAGTTGTAGATGAAGTACACGCGTCGCTTCTGCGCGTCGACGAATGAGAACACGGCACAGAGGATGCGCTCGCCGAAGCCGGCCGTCTCGATCGAGCCCGACACGGCGTTGATGCCGACCGCCAGGTCTTCCACGCTGGGCGCGCCGTCGGGGTTGCGCAGGATCATCCAGCGGTAGCCGTAGCTGTCATCTTCGGTCTTGACGCTCGTGCCGCTGTCGCCGCCGGTCGCGGTGACGACCGCTTCGGTGTCCTTCAGCGTCGATTCGAATTCGCTGGTGGCCAGCGCCTGGAAGACGATCGCCGCGCTGCCGGTGGGATCGATCTGATGCTCGGCCTGCAGGTCGACGTAGGCGGTGGTGATCGCGAACAGGCGATCGGGCGCGGGGCCCTTGACCTGGCGGCGGCCGGTGAGGATGTCGCGCAGGCCCACGCTGCTAGACGCTGGCGGTGCTCAGGCCACCCTGCAGCTGCGACTCCAGGCGCTCCAGCGCGGCCAGGCGCTGCTCCAGCGGCGGGTGGTCGGCGAACAGGTTCATCAGCGACTTCTTGGCGCGCGGCGGAATGATGAAGAAGGCGCTCGAGCCTTCGACGCGACGCAGATCCTGGCTGGGCGCGCGTTCGATGCCGCCGCTGATCTTGATCAGCGCCGAGGAGAGCGCGCTGGGACGCCCGGTGAGCACGGCCGAGCCGCGGTCGGCGGCGAACTCGCGATAGCGCGAGAGCGCGCGCAGCAGAATGAAGGAGACGACGTAGACGACGACCGAGACGAGGATCACGAGCATGATCTCGCGCTCCTCTTCTTCGCCGCCGTAGCCGCCGCCGAAGAAGAAGGCGAACTGAAGGATCAACGACGCCAACGAGGCGAAGAAGCTGGCCAGCGTCATCACCATCACGTCGCGGTTGATCACGTGCGTGAGCTCGTGTGCCATGACGCCTTCCAGCTCGGCCGGCGAGAGCATGTCGAGGATGCCGCGGGTAGCCGCGACGGTCGCGGATTTCTGCGAGCGCCCGAGGGCGCAGGCATTGGGCACCGCGGTGTCGATCACGCACACGCGCGGTTTGGGCAGGTCGGCCTGCACGCACAGGCGGTCGATGATGCCGTGCAGCTCGGGCTCTTCCTCGGGCGTGACCTCTTTCAGGCCCATCGCGGCCATCGCGAGCTTGTCCGAGCCGAACAGCTGGCCGAGCAGCAGCACGACGGCGACCACAACGATCAGCGCGGCGCCGGCGCCGGCGGCGAACAGCGCGCCGACGAACACGACGTACAGCAGGCCGAGCAGGAACAGCGTGAGCAGCATGCGCGCCTGCAGTCCCGAGTCCTTGCCGAAGCTCTGGCGTCTGGCAGCCATGCGTGGATTGTCGCAGAAGCACATACGTCTGCCCTAAAGTGCGCGCGAGCATGCCGATGCCCGGACAGCCGCTGCGATGAAGCCCGAAATCGAACTGCTGGGCATCTCGATCAAGACGTTCGGCGTCACCTTCGCGCTGGGCTTCATCGCCTGTGGCGCGGTCGTGGCGCGCCGCCTGCGCGAGCTCGGCCGGCCGGTCGACTGGGCCTATGAGATCACCTTCGCCGCACTCGTCGGAGGGGTGGTGGGCGCGCGCGTCTACTACCTCATCCAGAACTACGGCGCGGTCAAGCACGACCTGCTCGGCAGCGTCTTCTCCGGCTCGGGACTGGTCTGGTACGGCGGCGCGATCGGCGGCGCGATCGGCGTGGTGGGGTGGATGCTGTGGCGAAAAGCGTTCGAACTGCGCATGTTCGACATGTGCGCAACGGCGCTCGCGCTGGGCTATGCGATCGGGCGCATCGGCTGCCAGGTGTCCGGCGACGGCGACTACGGCATCCACTCGACGCTGCCCTGGGCGATGGGCTATCCGCACGGCACGCTGCCGACGCCGCCGGGCGTTCGCGTGCAGCCGACGCCGATCTACGAGACCGTGGCGATGTGCCTGCTGGCCTATGGCCTGTGGCAGATCCGCGATCGCGTGCGCCCGGGCGTCGTGTTCGCGCTGTATCTGTCGTTGAGCGGGCTGGAGCGCCTGCTGGTGGAGTTCGTGCGTCGCAACAAGGAGGTCTTCGTCGGCTTGACCTCGCCGCAGCTGGAGAGCATCGCGCTGATCGCGATCGGCATGGTCTGGCTGGCCCTGATGGCACGACGTGGCGGAATGTCCGCGCTGCGCCCGGCACCCGCCTAGCGCCCGCATGGAGACAGGCGCGAGGGCGCCGGCGCCGACGCACGCGATAATCCGCACGATGGCCACGCAGACGACCCTCTCCGACGTGTACCCGCTGGGCAGCCGCCTCAACGAGCGCGGCCGCCTGGAGGTCGGCGGCTGCGACACGATCGAGCTGGCGCGCGAGTTCGGCACGCCGGCCTACGTGGTCGCCGAGGACGACCTGCGCGCGCGGGCGCGAGCCTTCGTCGCGGCCGGTCGTGGCGAGGGCCACGAGGATCTGCACGTGGTGTTCGCCTCCAAGGCGTTTCCCTGCACAGCGGCGCTGGCGCTGTTCGCACAGGAGGGCCTTTGGTGCGATGTGGCCTCGGGCGGCGAGCTTCACCTCGCGCTGAACGCGGGCTTCTCGCCCGAGCGCATCGTGCTGCACGGCAACGCCAAGTCCGAGGACGAGCTGCGCATGGCGCTGGCGCGCGGCGTGGGGCTGATCGTGCTGGACAACTTCGACGAGATCGAGCGCCTGGAGGGTCTGCTCGCGGCGGGCGCGGGAGGCGGCGGCGAGCAGCAGGTGCTGGTGCGCGTGACGCCGGACGTGCGCGGGGAGACACACGAGAAGATCTCCACAGGCCAGGCCGACTCCAAGTTCGGCTTCTCGATCGAGCAGGCCGGCGAGGCGTTCGCGCGTGTGCAGCGAGCCGACGGGCTGTCGCTGCAGGGCGTTCACGCGCACATCGGCTCGCAGCTGTTGGGGCTGGACCCGTTTCGCGCGGAGGTGGCCGAGCTCGCCAAGCTGGGCGACTTCGCGGTGTGGGACCTCGGCGGCGGCCTTGGCGTGCGCTACACGCGCGATCAGCCGGCGGCGCCAACGATCGAGGACTACGTCGGCGCGCTCGTGCGCGCCGCGCACGCGCACGAGGGCGGCGAGCGGCGGCGGCTGTTGATCGAGCCCGGCCGGGCGCTGTGCGCGAATGCGGCGGTGACGCTGTACACGGTGCAGAGCGTCAAGCAGAACGTCTCGCGCTGGGTGGCTGTCGACGGCGGCATGTCCGACAACCTGCGCCCGATGCTCTACGGCTCGCTGTATGAGGCACAGGTCGCCGACCGCTTCGACGGCGCGACGCGCTGCCGTCTGGCCGGCAAGCACTGCGAGTCCGGCGACGTGATCGTGCGTGACGCGCTGCTGGACGATCCCAAGCCGGGCGACGTGATCGTCACGCCCGCCACCGGCGCCTACGGCTTTGCGATGGCCAACAACTACAACGGCGTGCCGCGCCCGCCTGTGATCTTCTGCCGCGATGGCGACGCGCGCGTCGTGCTCCGACGCGAGACCTTCGACGACCTGACCGCACGCGATGTCGACTAGCGCGTCGGACGAGGGGCGTGTGGCGCGGGCTCCCTTCAGGGTTGGGCTGCTCGGACACGGCACCGTGGGCGGAGCCTTTGCCGAGCTGCTCGACGAGCGCGCCGACGAGATCGAGCGCTTCAACGGGCGCCGGCCTGTGATCACGGGCGTGCTGACGCGCTCGCGCGGCGACTTCGCGCAGATCCTCGCCGACTCCGACCTGCTCGTCGAGGTGATGGGCGGCGTCGAACCGGCGCGCGAGTACCTGCTGGCGGCGATGCGCGACGGCCGCCACGTGGTCAGCGCGAACAAGCAGCTGCTCTCCCAGCACGGCGAGGAGCTGTTCGAGACGGCGCGCGCGAACGACGTGCGGCTGCGCTTCGAGGCGGCCGTCGCCGGCGCCGTGCCGGTCGTGCGCGTGCTCGAGGAATCGCTGTCGGCGACGCCGATCGAGCGCATTCACGGCATCGTCAACGGCACGACCAACTTCATCCTCTCCGAGATGGCCGGCGGATCGACCTACGCGCAGGCGCTGGCCGAGGCGCAGCGCGTCGGCTATGCCGAGGCCGACCCCTCCGACGACGTCTCCGGCCGCGACGCCGCGGCGAAGATGGCGATCCTCGCGCGCCTTGCATTCGGCTCGCCGGTGCACCTGGACGACGTGCCCTATGAAGGCATCGAGCATCTGCACGGCGACGACCTTGAGTACGCACGCGAGCTGGGGCTGGGGCTGAAGCTGGTCGGCACGGCCGAGCGCCGCGACGACGGCCTGTCGGTGCGCGTGCATCCGACGTTTCTCTACTCCGGACATCCCCTGGCGGCGATCTCCGGGCCGTTCAACGCGGTCACCGTGGAGTCCGAGACGATCACCGAGCTGACGATGTCGGGGCCGGGCGCCGGCGGCCGTCAGACCGCCAGCGCGGTGCTGGGCGACGTCGTCAGCGTGATGACCGGCGGCGCGCGACCGCCGGCGCCGCCGCTCGCACTGGAGCTGATCGAGGACGTCTCCAGCGCCTTCTACCTGCACTTCGACATGACCGACCAGCCGGGCGTGCTCGCTACGGTGACGAAGGTGCTCGGCGAGCACGACGTGTCGATCAAGTCGGTCGTGCAGCGCGGCATGGGCGAGCACGCGCGGCTGGTGATGGTGACTCACCCGGTGCTCGAGTCGAGCCTGCGCGAGGCGATGCGGCGCGTCGGCGAGTATGACTTCGTGCGCGCCGAGCCGCGCATGATCCGCGTGATCGAAGAGGAGTTCGTATGAGCCTGGGCACGTATGGCGGCGCTGGATCAGCGTCCTCGGTCGCTCGCGTGCATAGCACGCCACGCTCCCTGCGTCCTCGCCCAGCTTGCCCTACGTGCCCAGGCGGGGGAGCGGCGCCAGGACCTCTCGAAGAGGAGTTCGTATGAGTGAGACGCCGCCCGTCAGTGAGCTTCCGCGCGTTCCGCTGCCGCTGGTTGAAGGCGCGGCGTTCAGCGGCACGCACGTGCCGCTGATCGAGCGCTACCACGAGCGACTGCCGTTCGAGCCCGGCGACAAACTGGTCAGCCTGCAGGAGGGCTCGACGCCGCTGCTGCGCGCGCCGGTGCTGTCGCAGATCGTCGGCGCGACCGTGCGCCTGAAGCTCGAGGGCGCCAACCCGACGGGCTCGTTCAAGGATCGCGGCATGACCTGTGCGATCTCGGCGGCCGTGCGCGACGGCGCCAAGGCGGTCATCTGCGCCTCGACAGGCAACACCGCGGGCAGTGCGGCCGCCTACGCGGCACGTGCGGGCATCACCTGCGCGGTGATCGTGCCGGAGGGCAAGATCGCCCAAGGCAAGATGGCCCAGACGCTCGTGCACGGCGCGCGCGTGATCTCGCTGGCCGGCAACTTCGACCAGGCGCTGACGCTGGTGCGCGAGCTGACGGCCAGCAACCCGATCGTGCTCGTCAACTCGGTCAACAACTTCCGCATCGAAGGCCAGAAGACGGCCGCGTTCGAGATCCACGAGGCGCTCGACGGCGGCCTCGACGCGCTGTGCATTCCGGTCGGCAACGCCGGCAACATCACCTCCTACTGGCGCGGCTTTCGCGAGATGGGCGCGGCGCCGAAGATGCTCGGCTTTCAGGCCGAGGGCGCGGCGCCGCTGGTCGAGGGCAAAGTGATCGAGCATCCGGAAACGATCGCCAGCGCGATCCGCATCGGCAATCCGGTGCGCTGGGAGGACGCGATGGCCGCGGCGACCGATTCGCGCGGCGCGATTCGCGTCGTCTCAGATCAGGAGATCCTCACGGCCTACCGCCTGCTGGCCTCGCGCGAAGGCATGTTCTGCGAGCCCGCATCGGCGGCCTCGGTCGCGGGGCTGCTGAAGTACGGCGCCGGCGATGCCGAGCAGATCGTCTGCGTGCTGACCGGCCGCGGCCTGAAGGACCCCGAGACGGCGATCGCCAACAACGACGGGCGCATGATCCAGTGCGTCGCCGAGAGCGCCGCGATCGAGGAAGCGGTGCTGGGAGACCCGGCTTGACCGGGTCGGATTCGAACGCCCGGATGGCGGGCGTGGTCATCAGATGAGCCGCCCGGACGGCGGCTCGGGGTACTCAAGAAGGAGGGTCGTTCGCGTGCCTGGATCCTCAGCCAACCTGGGGCCGGGATTCGACTGCCTCGCGGCTGCGGTGTCGTTGAAGCTGGAGCTGGAGGTGACCGAGACGGGCAGCTTCGCCGTGGAGTCCGAGCTGCCGGTCGCCAAGGGACGCGAGAACCTCTGCGTGCGCGCGTTCGAGCGTCTGCACCCCGCGGACGCGTTCACGTTCAGAATCGCCTCGGAGATTCCGCTGTCGGGCGGACTGGGATCGAGCGCGGCGGCGATCGTCGCCGGCACGATGGCCGCCGACCACCTGTTCGAGATGGATGTCGACCTGCAGGCCGAGTGCAGCGAGCTGGAGGGCCACCCGGACAACGTCGCCGCCTCGCTGAACGGCGGCTTCGTAGTGTGCGCCGACGGACAGGCCACGCGCTTTGAGCCGCCGAGCGGGCTGGAGGCGCTGGCCGTCGTGCCGACCGAGGCGGTGCGAACGAGCGCCGCACGCGCGGCGCTGGACGAGCAGGTGCCGCTGCAGGACGCCGTGTTCAACGTCGCGCACGCGGCGCTGCTGATGCTTGGGCTGGCCAAGGGCGATTGGGACATGCTCGCGCGCGGGCTTCAGGACCGCCTGCACCAGCATCAGCGCTCGCCGCTGTTCCCGCGCTCCTACGAGCTCGCGCTGCGCGCCAAAGAGCTCGGCGCGCTCGGCGCGACGATCTCCGGCGCCGGCCCGACGGTGCTCGTGTGGTGCTTCTATGAGCAGACCGGCGCCGTCGCCGAAGCGCTGCGCGGCGAGATCGACGGGTGGGCGACGCTGCTGCGCGCGCCGTTTGAGCCGCAGGGCGCCTACGTGGCCGAGCTGTAGATCGTCTAGCGCAGTTGCGCGAGGCGCTCGGTCGCGGCAGCCTTCCCGGGCAGGCGCGCCAGCACTTCGCCGGCGAGGTCCAGGTAGTCGCTGCCGAGATCCGGGCGATGGTCGAGGATCGAGCGCGCGCGCTCGGCCGACTCGGCGTAGGCGATCGAGGAGCGGATGACCGTGTCGAACACGCGATCGCCGAAGCGCTCCTTCAGCGAGGCCAGCGCCTCGCGCGAGTGCACGGTGCGCATGTCGGCGAGGTTCAGCAGCACGCCCAGCAGCGAGAGGTCGTCGTTGAGCCCATCGCGCGCCAGTTCGACCACCTCCATCGCCTGCTCGACACCCTGCAGCGCGAAGTACTGGGCCTCGGCGGTGACCAGCGCGTGATCGGCGGCGACCAGCGCATTGACCGTCAGCAAGCCCAGCGACGGCGGGCAGTCGATCAGGATCAGGTCGTACTCCTGGGGCGCCTTCGCCAGCGCCCGGCGCAGCGTCATCTCGCGCCCCATCTTGCCGCCGAGCATCAGCTCGGCTTCGGCGAGCGTGAGGTTGGCCGGGATCAGGTCTTCGTGGATCGCCTCGGCCGTCTGTGCGCGGCCGGCGAGCACGTCTGAGATCGTCGGCTCGGCATCCGGCGGGATGTCGAAGTAGTCCGACAGGTTGCCCTGCGGGTCGAGGTCGACCGCCAGCGTGCGCAGGCCGCTGCGCCGAAACGCGTCGGCGAGCGTGCGTACGGTCGTCGTCTTTCCGGTGCCGCCCTTCTGCGAGAGCACGGCGATCGTGTCTGCCATTGCGCGATCTTACGTCCCCACGGCGGTGCGCGCCGACCGGTCTGCGGCACGCCCACCCGCCGCCGGCCAGAGGGCGGGCGAACGACGGGAGGGGTGTGGGGAGCTGATCAGCCGGCGCCGTGCAGTGAGACCGACCCCGCGCCGGTCGACCGCTCTGGCGTGACGACGAGGAAGTTGAGGCGATAGCGCCCGACGATGATCTCGTCGCCGTCGGCCAGCAGGCGCCCCTCGATGCGCTCGCCATTGACGAACACGCCGTTGAGGCTGCGATCGTCGAGCACGCGCACGCCGTCGGGCTGGCGCACGATCAGCGCGTGGCGACGGGAAACCGTCGGATCGTCAAAGCGCACGTCCGCGGCGAGGCTGCGCCCGATGCGCGTCCACTCGCGTGTCAGGGCGATCGTGTGCAGCTCGCCGCCCTCGTCGAAGCTCAGGTACTCGCCCGGCTGCTCGAGATGTGCGCGCGTGTTCGCCAGCTGCGCCGCACGATCGGCCGGCGCGGGCTCGGAGAGCATGCCTCCATGGCGCGCCGTCTCATGGACGTCGCCGGGCAGCTCACCGCTGAACAGCGACGCGCGCGCGAAATCGCTGCCGCCACAGCCGGGACAGTCGCTCAGCGTGTCCTCGCCGACCAGCGTCAGCACGTATCCGCACTCGCGACAGCAGAATGAGCCGGCACCTACGAATGCTCCAGTCTTGACTAGCTCCATGCTGCTCCTCCCTTCTTGCCAGGCGCTCCGTCGCGGCGCTCCTCGTCTGAAGAAAGATCGTGGCGATCATAACAAGTTGTCCAGCGCGGCGAGTTCCGAAATGCCGCATTTTCCGAAAAGGCGTAGGCCATCTGTTCTCCTCCGAGTCACCCCGAACGACTCCTTGGTACCCGCGCCAGGCCGCGAGCAAACCACCGCCGATGCAGCGTTTACTGCACGGCAGGAGGACCGCGCACGGCGGCGAAATCAGTGCTCGAGATGCCACCCACGGTCGAGCACGTCGAGCAACTGGAGCGCCACCTGCTGCGGCGGGGGCTGGGCGCGCTGGAGGCCGATCGCGACAGCTGTGCCGACTGCGGGCGCACGCCGCTGACCGGCGAGCACGTGCACCTGTACGACGGACACGGCGGCGAAGTCGTCTGCGAGCTGTGCCGCGTGCTGCGACGCGGCGCGCCGGTCGCGTCAGAGATCGTGCGCCACTGCGAGCACGGGCACACCGTGCGCCTCACCGCGCGCGCTGCCTAGCCGCGACGCGCCGCAGCGCCCGGACGCGCTTTAGACTGGGCGGTCCTCGTGGACCCCGTGACCGTCACGACAATCATCTCGGCCCCTCGCGAGCAGGTGTTCGACTACCTGCAGGACATCGCCAACCACAGCGAGTTCACCGACCACTTCATCGTCGACTGGCACCTCACGCGCATCGACTCGGTCGGGCGCGGCGCGGGCGCGCGCTTCCGCGTCAAGGTGCCCGGCAACCGCTTCAGCTGGGCGGACTCCACGTTCGTCGAGGTCGAGCGCCCGCATCGCATCGTCGAGGCCGGCCGCACGGGCAAGAACAACCGCATTCGCACGCTCGGCGTGTATGACCTCGCGCCGGCCGCCTCGGGCACCACGCGCGTGCGCTTCACGCTGGAGACGATGCCGGCGACGCTGTCGGACAAGCTGCTGGAGTCGCTGGGGGCGCGCCGCTGGTTCAAGCGCAAGAACGGCCGCGCGATGCGCCGGCTGCGTGCGATCATCGAGCGAGGCGAGGATCGCGGAAGCCGCGTGACGGTCGCCTCCGGATAGACTGCCGCGTCGCATGTCCAGCCGCCTGCGCAAGCTAACGCTCCTCGCGCTCGTCCTGATCGCGGCGGGGGCGCTGAGCGCGTGCGGCGACTCGCACTCGAAAGTGACCACCGGGACCTACGCCGGCGAGTCGGGCGCCAACGCGCCCTACCTGGACGTCGGTCCGCTGACCTACGAGGTTCAGCTCTCGCGCGAGCTGAACCCCTACTCGACCGAGGACTCCGCCTACCTGCAGGGTCTGTCGCCGGCCGAGCAGAAGCTCGAACCGGGCCAGGAGTGGTTCGGCGTGTTCCTGCAGGTCTACAACAACGGCAAGCACCCGCAGACCGCCGCCACCGACCTGGCGATCAGCGACACGCAGGGCAACCGCTACATACCGATCGCGCCCGGCTCGACCAACGCCTTTGCCTACCGCGGCGGCACCGTGGCCGCCAACAGCCGCCTGCCGGTCCTTGACACGATCGCCTCCAACGGCACCACTCAGGGCGCGCTGCTGCTGTTCAAGATCCAGGTCGTGTCGCTGGACAACCGCCCGCTGAAGCTGAAGATCGTCGATCCGGAAAACGCCGCCGAGACGGCTTCGGCGGAGCTCGACGTCTAGCCGCCTCCGCCTGACCCGCAAGGCGGCGCGGCGCCGCGGGACGCGGCCGCGTGCGCCTAGTGGGTGGCCTTCAGCCCGGCCTCGAGCACTTCGCGAGCGACCGGCGCGGCGGTGTCTCCGCCGGCGCCGTCTTTGACCAGCAGCACGCCGACGACGATGCGCGGCTTCAGCGCCGGCGCGAAGGACGCGAACCAGGCGTCGGTGTTGCTGGCCTGGCTGTCGGCGCCCACGCAGCCGCTCGAGCTGGATTCCTGGGCGCCGGATTCCGTGGATTGCCCGCTTTCGTTCTGCGCCGGCGTGCACTGGCTCTTCAGTTCGGCCGTGCCGGTCTTGCCCGCGACGGTCACGCCGGGGATCGCCGCAGAGGTGCCGGTGCCGTTGCGTACGACGCCGATCATCAGCCGTCGCACGGTGTGCGCGACGTCGGCGCTCATCACGCTCGCCGCCGGCAGCAGCCGATCGGGCGTGAACGTTGGGCGCGGCCGTGAGCCGCCGTCGGCGATCGACGCGGCCACGATCGCCATCTGCAGCGCGCTGGCCTGCACCTGGCCCTGGCCGATCGCCGTCGAGCCGACGTCCAGTTCGCCCTGGATGCTCGAAGCGGCCGGCAGCGTGCTTTCGGCCGCGCCTTCGATGCCGGGGGCGTGGTTGAAGCCGAAACGTTCGGCTGTGGCCACCAGGCGCGGCGCGCCGAGCTTGACGCCGAGCGGCGCGAACACCGAGTTGCACGAGACGGCGAAGGCGAGCGTCAGCGAGCCGCCGCATTCCTCGCCGTTGGCGTTGCTCAGCTTGACGCCGTCCAGCGTGGCGTAGGTGGCGTAGGGAAACTCGGTCTTCGGCGTGGCCACGTGGTTCTGCAGCACGGCGGTGAGCGTGACCATCTTGAAGGTCGAGCCCGGCGGCTGCACGCTGTCGATGCCGATGCCGGCAACCGCGAGGATCTGGCCGCTGGGCGACAGCGCCACGACGCCGCCGAGCTGCGAGCCAAGCGCCTGCACGGCCGCGCGCTGCACGGCCGGCGAGACGCTCGTGCGCACGGCGTGCGCGGCGTGCGGCGCCGCCGAAGCAAGCACGCGCTGCCCCGCCAGCAGCTCGCCGCCGGGCGTTCCGCGCAGCCGCCCGTCCAACGCGCGCTCCAGGCCGCTCGTGCCGACGTCGGCGTCGGAGGGCACGCCTTCCATTTCCAACACAGCGCGACGCGAGCTGGGGATCGGGCCGACTTCGCCGACCAGCGAGCCCGCCGATTCGCCCAGCGGCGAGCTGCGCGGTCCGGCCTGCGTGGCTTCGCCTTCGGCCAGCACCGAGCCGTCGCGCGCGAGCAGCGTCGCGCGGCGGGGGAGCGTCGTGCGGCGGCTGAGCGTCTCGCCCGGCTGCATCCCCGGAAAGGCCAGCGAGCGCGACCAGGCGATCGTGTCGCCGCCTTCGGCGCTGCTTGCGATGCGCACGCGAACGTTCAGCGCCAGCGCGCCGAACAGCCGCGTGCGCACGACCACCGGCACGCGCACTACGCCGCCGGCTTCGCTGCGCGGCTTACCGCCCGCGCGCAGGCTCGTCGCGGTCGCCGTGCGCATCGCTTCGTGGTAGGCGGCGGCGAACTCGTCGGCGTTGAACGAACGGCGCGTGGAGGCGTCGACGTCCGCGTACATCGCGGCGTAGTCGTTGTGCGCCCAGGATGCGACGAAGCGTTGCGCGAGCGAGTTGGCCGACGAGGAGCCTCCGTTGGCGCCGATGATCACGCCGATCGCGAAGGCCACGGCGGCCAGCGCGATCACCGGACGCGCGCGGCGCAGGCGAAGCGTCTGCTCGTCAGTCAGAGCGCGGTAGAACATGGCGGGTGACGGGGCTCGACTGGATCATCGTCGCGTTTGCGGCAATCCTCGCCGGTTTCGGTTTTCGGCGGGGGTTCATCGTCGGCGCGCTTTCGTTCGGCGGGTTCGCCATAGGAGCATTCATCGGAACTCGCCTGGCTCCTCTACTGCTGGAAGAAGGCTCGGCCTCGCCATATGCGCCTGCGCTGGGTCTGGGCGGCGCGCTGCTGGCCGGCGCGATGCTCGCCGCCGGCATGGAGGGCCTGGGCTTTCGCGTGCGCCGCGCGCTGATCGTTCCCGGAATCGGCACGCTGGACGGGCTGCTCGGGGCGCTTCTCGGCGCCGCGCTGGCACTCGGCATCGTGTGGATCGTCGCGGCGGTCGTCGCGCAGGCGCCGGATGAGAACAGCCTGCGAGGCGACATCCAGCGATCGGCGATCCTGCGCGAGCTCAACGTGCTGCTGCCGCCGTCCGGCCCGATCCTCAACGCGCTCGCGCGTCTGGACCCGCTGCCGTCGATAGCCGGCCCGTCGCCCGATGTATCGGCGCCGCCGTCGCGCATCGCGCGCACGCCCGGCGTGAAGACCGCTTCGCACAGCGTCGCGCGCATTCTCGGCACGGCCTGCGGCCTGGCGATCGAGGGATCGGGCTGGGTCGCAGCGCCTGACCTGATCGTCACCAACGCGCACGTGATCGCCGGCGAGGGCGACACGACGGTGCAGGTGAACGGCCACTCGCCGAGCCTGCCGGCGCGTCCCGTCGCCTTTGACCCGACCGACGACATCGCCGTGCTCGATGTGCCCGAGCTCGGCCTGCCGGCGCTGTCGCTCGCGTCCCAGCCGCCGGCCGGGCTCGGTGGCGCAATTCTCGGCTACCCGCAGAACGGGCCGTTTGACGTGCGTGCGGCGCGCATCGGGCGCACGCAGCTCGTGCTGACCGACGACGCCTACGGCCGCGGGCCGGTGCGGCGCCTGCTGACGCCGCTGCGCGGTCTGGTGCGTCCGGGAAACTCCGGCGGGCCGCTCGTCGGCGCCGACGGCTCGGTGCTCACGACCGTGTTCGCGGGAACCGTCGGCGGCAAGCCGCGCGGCGGCTACGGCGTGGCCAATGCGACCGTCGCGCGTGTGCTCGCGGGCGCCAGAGCGCGCGCTGCGGCCGGCGGCATGGTCGGCACGCAGGGGTGCGCGGCCGGCTGATCTGATTGGGCCGCCGCGACGGCCGGCGCGCGTGCGGCAATCGAGGTAGCTTTTGGCGATGGTGCTCAAGCGGGCGACGATGGCCGCGATCACCGCGCTGGCGACGGTCAACGTGTGGACCGGCTGTCCGCTGCTCGCGCTGTGGGTCGGCTCGCGCGCGGTCGGTCGGCACGACCTCAGCATGGGCGCGATCGTCGTCGTGTTGATCGTGCTGGCGCTGCTGGAGGGCGCGATGCTGCTCCTGCTGGCGTGGCTGTAGAGCGTCTATGACGAGCTGATCGGGCTTCAGCGCAGCGAGGCGGAGCTGACCTGGATCCGCCGTCTGTGTGAGCCGCCGCGGGCACCCGGCGCGCGCCGGACGCTGGAGCTCACGTCGGTCGAGGGCGTCGTGGTGATCAACGTGTACGTCGCCGTGATCGCGTCGATCGCCTGGTACGTCTGCTCGCTGTTGTGAGCTCAGCCGCCGGCGGGCGCCGGGCGCGGCGTGACGCGGGCGCGCGGCGCCGGCGTCGAGGCGGCCGGCTTCTGCGCCTTGGGCTTGGCTTTGGCCTTGGCCGGCGCGCGCTTGGCGGCCCGGCGCGCGCGCTCCTGAGCGGCTGACGCGCCGGCACGCGCACGTCGCTGCCGATCAGCATGCTCGTCGATCGCGCCCTGCACGATCGTCAGGCGGTGAATCAGCGCGGTGCGGACCCGTGCGAGCTCGTCGGCGGTGAGCAGTGCCGGCCCGAACCCCCGCCGCGAGCGCGCGGCGGCCGGCGCGACGCCGGGGTATTCGGCTTCGAGCTCGACGACCGTGCGCTCCAGCGTCGCGATCTGCTCGCGCAGGGTGCGGCGGTGGCCGACCGCGGACAGCTTTGCCGCCTGCTCGCTGCTCACGGGCGGCGGCTGAGGGGCGACGTACAGCGCGGCGGCGACCGCGCGCGGGTCCACGCCCTTTTCGCGCGCGCTGCTTGCGGCCGTGGCCGCGATCGAGCCGACAGCGGGCGGGCGTGCCGAGCTCGCGGCAACGAACGTGCCGCTGCCCTGCTGGCTTTCGATCAGGCCCTTCTGCTCGAGCCGCTGATACACGACGCGGATCGTGTTGACGTTCAGGCCGCTCGCCTGCGCCATCTCGCGCAGCGTCGGCAGTTGTTGGCCCGCCAGAAAGCTCCCGTCGGATATCAGCGAGCAAAGCGTCCAGCCGAGCTGCACGCCGATCGGAACCTCAGCGGCGCGATCGACGGCGAGGTTCGCAAGCGCTGACGTCTCGACGTCAGAAGAAGGCTCTCGCGGCTTATCGCCCATGGATCCAGAATATCGAGTGAGAGACGAGATTCACAGTGTGCTAGTCAACTAGTAGTCTATAAATATGGCTGTAAAGGGAGGTGGCGGCGGCCCCGTTGGGCTGAAGCGTGCGAACGCCGGCAGCGTCGCCGGGCCCGCCCCGATCTCGCGCGCACTGCGTCCGGCCAGCCGCCTATTGGAGGAATTCGGCGACGTCGTGCTGCTCACCGGCAAGACGATCGCCTCGGCGGCGCGACCGCCGTATCCATACGGCGGCGAGCTCGTCTCGCAGTTCCTGTTCGCGCTGCGCCTGTGCTGGTTTCCGCTGCTGATCACGACCGTCGCGATCAGCTACGGCGCGCCCGGCCTGCAGGCCGCCAACTTCCTCACGCTGTTCGGCGCGCTCGACCGTCTCGGCGGCTTCTTCATCCTCGCCGCGATCCGCGAAATCGGCCCGTTGATCACCTCGATCGTCGTCGCCGGCATCGCCGGCACGGCGATCACCGCCGACCTCGGCGCACGCAAGGTGCGCGAGGAGCTCGACGCGCTGCAGGTGCTCGGCGTCGATCCGATCAAGAACCTCGTCGTGCCGCGCTTTCTCGCCCTGATGGTCGTCACCGGGCTGTTCGACATCTACGCGCTGCTGTTCGGCATCTTCGGCGGCATCGCCGCGGAGCTGGTCAACGGCCAGCCGCTCGGCCCGTTCTGGGGCACGCTGTTCGCCAACGCCTCGACGACAGATCTGTGGGGCTCGGTGCTCAAGTCCACGTGCTTCGGCGCGATCATCGCGATCGTCTCCTGTTACAAGGGCATGACCGCCTCCGGTGGCGCAGAGGGAGTGGGGCGCGCCGTCAACGAAGCCGTCGTCGTCGCCTTTCTCGGCATCGGCGCGTTCAATTACGTGTTCACGCAGACGCTGCTGGCGACGCATCCCCAGATCCTGGTGATCAAGTGAGCGAGTTCGAGGCGACTCCGCGCGAATGGCTGTCGACCACCGGTGAGATCGCGCGCTTCGGCGGCGCGGTGGTGCGCGACGTGTGGAGCCTGCGCGTGCTGCGCTTCTTCGGCGAGTCGCTGCGCCAGGCGGGCATCCTGATCGTCGGCTCGACGCTCGTGATCTGGTCGCTGGTGTTCCTGATGGGGCTCGGCGTGTGCGGCATCGGCGGCGCCTACTTCACGCTCTCCACCGGCGCGCCGGCCTACTCCGGCGTGTTCTCGGCGTGGTGCGATCTGCGCGAGGCCGTGCCCTACGCCTTCGGCTACATGATGGCCGCCAAGGTCGGCACGGGCATCGTCGCCGAGCTCGGCGCCATGCGCATCTCCGAGGAGGTCGACGCGCTGGAGGTGATGGGCATCGACTCGATGCTGTTCCTCTGCGCCACGCGCCTGCTGGCGGCCTGGATCGTGCTGCCGTTCATGTACGTCGCGGGCATCGGCGTGGCCTTCGCCGGCTCCTACCTCGGCGTCGTCGAGCAGCTCGGCTTCGTCTCCTCGGGCGGCTACCTGCTGATCTTCTGGCAGTTCCAGAACGCGCCCGACCTGCTGTTCAGCGTGATCAAGGGCATGAGCATGGCCACGGTGATCGTGCTGGTCGCCTGTTACTACGGATACAACGCCAGCGGCGGGCCGGTCGGCGTGGGCACGGCGACCGCCAAGTCGATGGTGCTCAACCTCGTCTTCGTCACGTTGATCGGCATGCTCGGCACGCAGGTCTTCTGGGGCGCCAACCCGCGCGCCCCGATCGGTGGCTAGCACCCTCCGCTACGCTGACCGCCATGTCAAAGACGCTCGTGATCGCCGAGAAGCCCTCCGTGGGGACGGATCTCGCGCGCGTGTTGAAGGGCCCGTTCAAGAAGAGCGAGGGCGTGCTGGAGGGTCCCGAGCACGTGATCACGTGGGCCGTCGGGCACCTCGTGCAGCTGGCCGAACCGGACGAGTACGACGCCAAATTCAAGCGTTGGCGCATGGAAGACCTGCCGATCGTGCCCGACCGCTTCAAGTTGGTCGTGCGCGACGAGCGCTCGCGCAAGCAGATGTCCGTCGTCACCAAACAGATCGGCCGCGACGACGTGCAGGAGATCGTCAACGCTTGCGACGCCGGGCGCGAGGGCGAGTTGATCTTCGCCTATCTGTATGAGAAGGCCAAAGGCAAGAAGCCCGTGCAGCGGCTGTGGCTGAACTCGATGACCAGCGCCGCGATGAAGAGCGCCTTCGAGGCGCTGCGCCCGGCCGACGACTTCGCGCTGCTGGAGCAGGCCGCGCGCTCGCGCTCGGAGGCCGACTGGATCGTCGGCATGAACGCCACGCGCGCGGCGACCATTCGCCTGCGCAGCTCATTCGACGGCGCCGTCTCGCTGGGTCGCGTGCAGACGCCGACGCTGGCCTTGATCGCGCGGCGCGAGGAGGAGATCAAAGCCTTCGTGCCCGAGCCCTACTGGCTGGTCGACGCGGCCTTCGAGGCCGACGGCGCGCGCAAGTACGAGGGGCGCTACCACGCCGGCTCCAAGCCGCGTATCGCCACCGAGGACGAGGCCACCGCGATCGTCGCCGCGTGCGAGGGCAAGCCCGGCAAGATCACCAAGCTCGACAAGAAAGAGCAGCGCGAGAAAGCGCCGATGCTCTACGACCTGACGACGCTGCAGCGCGAGGCCAACAACCGCTACGGCTTCTCCGCCAAACGCACGCTGGGCGCGGCACAGCGCTGCTACGAGGAGCACAAGGCGCTGACATATCCAAGGACCAACTCGCGCTACCTGCCCAGCGACATGGTCGCCGAGATAAAGCCGATCGCCGAGCTCGTCGGCGCCGCGCCCGAATACCGCGCCGGCGCCGAATACGTCACCGGCCTGGACCTGCTGCCGCTGGCGCGTGTGGTCAACGACGAGAAGGTCACCGATCACCACGCGATCATCCCCACGCGCTCTGAGCACAAGCTCGACAAAATGAGCTCCGACGACCGGCGCATCTACGACATGGTCACGCGGCGCTTCCTCGCCGTGTTCCACCCCGAGGCCGTGTTCGAGAACACGCGCGTGGAGACGACCATCGGCGAGGGCGAGAACGGTCACGTCTTTCGCACGCGCGGCAAGCTGCTGATCGTGCCCGGCTGGCGCGGCGTCTACGACGAGGTCGCCGCCGACGCGCGCCCCAAGGGCGAGGAGGACGAGGGTGCCGACCAGCAGCTGCCCAAGCTGGACGACGGCGAGACCGTCAAGACGACCGAGATCGCCAGCGAGCGCAAGGAAACCAAACCGCCGCGGCGCTACTCCGACGCGTCGCTGCTCGGTGCGATGGAGACCGCCGGCAAGCTCGTCGACGACGAAGAGCTGCGCGAGGCGATGAAGGAGTCGGGCATCGGCACGCCGGCCACGCGCGCGGCGATCATCGAGCGCCTGATCACCGTCGGCTACGTCGAGCGCGACGCGCGCGCGCTGGTGGCCACCGAGAAGGGGCTGAACGTGATCCGCCTGCTCGACGCGCACATGCTGACCTCGCCGGAACTCACCGGCAACTGGGAGCACCGGCTGGGCAAGATCGAGCGCGGCGAGGACTCGCGCGAGAAGTTCATGGGCGACATCGCCGGCTTCGCGCTCCAGACCGTCAAGCAGCTCGACGAGACGCTCAAGGACGTGCGCATCCCGCGCGCCAAACTCGGCCCGTGCCCCGTGTGCGGGCACGAGATCAACGAGAACCGCAAGGGCTACTCGTGCTGGGCGCGCGAGGACCCCGGCTGCGGCTTCGTGATCTGGAAGTCCAAAGCCGGCAAGACGCTGACCGTGCCGATTGCGCGCGAACTGATCAAGACCGGCTACACCGAGAAACCGGTCACCGGCTTTCGCGGGCGCAGCGGACGCTCGTTTCGCGCGCACCTGGCGATGCAGCAGACCGACGAGGGCAAATGGCGCGTCGAGTTCGACGAGCCGTGGGCTAAGGAGGGCGCCAAAGCCCCCGAGGCCGAGGCTGAGAACGAGCTCGCGACCGCTGGCGGCGCCCGCGATAAGACCTCGCCGGTCGGCGAGCGCAGCGCCGCGTAGCTCGGCGGCGCACGCCGCACTCTCGCGCGCCTTGGGGCGTTCGCGTCGGCCAAAGCGCTGTCGGCCGGGTGCGCCAGGATGGAGGCGCATGCCGATCACGCTGATCACCGGGCCCGCCAACGCCGGCAAGGCCGAGCTGGTGCTCGATGCCGTGCGCATGTACGGCGCGCGCGAGCTGGACCCGCTGCTGGTCGTTCCCACGCGCGCCGACGCGGAGCTGTACCTGCGCGAGCTGGCCGGCGACGGCGTGACAATGGGCGTGCGCGTCGAGCGTTTTGACGGGCTGACCGCAGAGGTTGTGCAGCGCGCGGGGGTCGACGAGGCGGTGCTCGGCGGCATCGCTCGCGAGCGCCTGCTGCACTGGCTTTCAGACCGCGAGCTGGTCGCCGGCGCGGGCGACGGCTTCGTGCGCGCCCTGTCGGAGCTGGTCGTCGAGCTGCGCACGCGCCGCGTGTCGCCGGCCCGACTGGTCGCCGCGCTGGACAGCTGGCAGACGGCTGACGGCGCCGGCGCGACCGGCGCCGTGCTCGGACGACTGTTCATGCGCTACGAAGCCGAGCTGCGCCGCATGGCTCGCGCCGACGGCGAGCAGTGCGCGGTACGGGCGCTGGACGCGCTGCGCGAGCGCCCATCGCTGTGGGGCGGCAGGCCGGTGCTGTTCTACGGCTTCGACGATCTCTCGCGCATGCAGCTGGACACGATCGAGACGCTCGGCGTCGTCGTCGACGCGCCGGTCACCGTCTCGCTGGCCTACGAGGCCGAGCGCTCGGCCTTCGCCGGGCGCGCGGCGACCTTCCAGGCGCTGGCCCCGCTCGCGGCCGAGCATCGCCGGCTGAGCGCGCGAGCCGAGCACTACGCGCCCGCCTCGCGCACCGCGCTCAGCCATCTCGAGCGCTCGCTGTTCGAGCCCGGCGCGGCGCGCGTGAGCAGCGGCGGCGCCGTGGCGCTGCTGGAGGGCGGTGGCGAGCGTGCCGAGCTGGAGCTGGTCGCGCGCGAGATCTCGCTGCTGCTGGCCCAGGGCACGGCCGCCGAGGAGGTCGCCGTGCTGGCCCGGCCCTCCGGCACGTCGCTGGAGCTGCTGGCCGAGGTCTTCACGGCCGCAGGCGTGCCCTTTGCGCTGCAGCGCCGCGTGCTGTTCGCCGACACGGCGCTGGGGCGCGCGCTGATCGGGCTGCTGCGCTGCGTCGGCGCACCCGCCACCGAGCGCGGCGGCGACGTGGGCGACGCGCCGGGCGAGCTCGCTGACCTGCTGGCCTGGCTGCGCGCGCCGGGCCAGCTCGAGCTGCCGGCGCTCGCGGACAGGCTGGAGCGCCAGGCGCGACGCAGCGGCGCGCTCAGCGCCGACGCCGCCAGGGCGCAGTGGCAGCGTCACAACTGGCCGCTGGAGACGATCGATCGTCTGCAGGAAGCCCAGGCGCGCGGTGCAGCTGCACTGATCGAGCTTGCCGCGCGCGAGCTGCAACGGCTTTTCTCGGCGCCGCGGCGGCGCGCGGCCGAGCTGCTGTCGGCCGAAGCGCTCGACGAGGCGCGTGCGCTGGCCGAGGGCGGGCGCGCGCTGGCGCAGTTGCGCGAGCTGGCGCGGCTGGCGCCCGAGCTCGCGCCGGCCACCGCGGCGGAGCTCGCGCGCGTGCTCGGCACGGTCGAGCTGTTCAGCGGCGATCACCCTGCACCGGGCGCGGTCGCCGTGCTCGACCCGCTCGCGCTGCGTGCCAGGCGTGTGCGCGCGCTGTTCGTGTGCGGCCTGCAGGAGGGTGTGTTTCCCGCGCGTGCGCGCGTGCAGCCGCTGCTGTCAGAGCGGGAGCGCCGGCGCCTTGCCGAAGTGTCCGGCCTGCGCCTGGGCGAGCAGGTGGATCTGCTGGCCGCCGAGCGCTACCTGCTCTACGCCGCCGTCTCGCGTCCGGAGGAGCGCCTGGTGCTCAGCTGGCACAGCGCCGACGACGAAGGACAGACGACGCCGCGCTCGCTGTTCGTCGACGACGTCTGCGACCTGTTCGAGCAGAGCCTGTTCACCTCGCGCGCTCGGCGCGCGCTCGGCGCCGTGGACTCGCCGGCAGTTCCGGCTGGGCCGATCCGTGCCTCCGAGGGCAGTGGCGAAGCCGGGGGCGCGAGCGATGGCGCCGGCGAGAGCGCGCGAAGCGAGCGCCCGGACGAGCCGCTGTGCGACGCGCGTCTGCTCGAGGAGCTCGCCGCGCGACCGTGGTCGGCATCGGCGATGGAGCGCTGGATCGGCTGCCCGGTGGCCTGGTTCGTCCAGCGGGTGCTGCGCCCCGACGAGCTGGACCCCGAGGCCGAACCGCTCGTGCAGGGTTCGTTGCGGCACACAGCGCTGGAGCGCACGCTGCTGCGCCTGCGCGAGGAGACCGGCAGCGCGCGCCTGACGCGCGCCAACCTGGCCCGTGCACGCGAGCTGCTGGCCGAGGCACTGCAGGAGGGCGAAGTCGGCAAGCCGCTGTCGGTCTCGCCGGAGCGACGCGTGACCGTGCGCCGGCGGCTGCAGGCCGACCTCGATCGCTACCTGGCGCGCGAGGCCGACGGCGAAGCGCCGCTGGAGCCGCGCGAGCTGGAGCTCGGCTTCGGCGTTGTCGAGGGCGACGATCGCGGCGAGCCGAGCGAGCTGCCGGCGTTCGAGCTGGGCGGCGGCGTGAAGCTGCGCGGGCGCATCGATCGCCTCGACGTCGGCGAGCACGGCGAGGCGGTGGTCTATGACTACAAGGGGGGCAAAGTCCCACTGGGAGCGTCCAAGTGGATCGAGGACGGCAAACTGCAGGTCGCGCTGTACATGAGCGCGGTGGAGCAGCTGCTCGGCGTGCGCGTCGTCGGCGGCTTCTACCAGCCGCTGACCGGCAACGACCTGCGCCCCCGCGGAGTGCTCGACGGCGACAGCGGCATCGAGCTGGACTGCGTGTCCACCGATGTGCGCGAGCACGACGAGGTGCGCGAGGTGCTCGACCGCGCGCTGTCGGCCGCGCGCGAGGTCGCTTCAGAGGCGGCCGCCGGTCGCCTGCAGGCGCGGCCGGACACCTGCGCCTTTCGTGGCGGCTGTGCGTTCCCGACGATCTGCCGGTGTGAGCGATGAGCAGGCGGCGGGCGCTGGCGACGCAGTCCGAGACGTTGCCGGGCATGGAGTCCGCGGGAGTGCTGGCGGTCGTCGGCGGAGAGGTGCGCGCGCTGACCGAAGAGCAGCGCGAGGCCGTCGAGCGTCGCTCCGAGTCGC
>DATARK010000003.1:0-6278 GCA_036264175.1 Solirubrobacteraceae bacterium | reverse complement strand
GGTCCGGCCGTGAAAGCCGTCGTGGACCACGACGATGCCGCCGCCGGGCTTCGCGCGGCGGGCGAGCTTGATCGCCGTTTCGTTCGCCTCGGCTCCGGAGTTGCAGAGGAAGACCTTGCCCTGCAGCGAGCTCTGTGCCAGCGCCGCCGAGAGCCGCATCGCGGGCTCGGTGTAATAGAGATTGGTGACGTGCGTGAGCCGCTGAAGCTGCTCGGTCACGGCCGCGACCACCCGCGGGTGGCAGTGCCCGACGTTCAACACCGAGATCCCCGCCAGGAAGTCCAGGTACTCGTTGCCCTCGTCGTCCCACAGCCGCGACCCCTCCCCGCGCACGAACTCCACCGGTTGGCGCGCATACGTCCCGATCACGCTCGAGCCATCGAGCGCCTGCAACTCCGCCAGGGTCATGGCGCTGCCTCGATCATCGTGCCGATGCCCTCATCGGTGAACAGCTCCAAAAGCAGCGAATGCGCCAGACGCCCGTCGAGGATGTGCGCGGCGCTGACACCGGCGTTGATCGCGTCGACGCAAGCGCTCAGCTTCGGGTGCATGCCGCCGGCCAGCTGCGGCAGCGCGTCGCGGACCTGCTCGGCTGTCGCGCGGGCGATGCGGCTGTCCGGCTGCTCGGGGTCGGCCAGCCAGCCGGGCACGTCGGTCAGGAAGATCACCTTGTAGGCGCCCATCGCGCCGGCCACCGCGCCCGCCGCCTCGTCGGCGTTGACGTTGTAGGAGAGGCCGTCGCGATCGGCGCCGACGGAGGCGATCACCGGGATGTAGTCGCTGGCGACGTGCTCGATCACGCCGATGTTGACGCGCTCGATGCGCCCGACGAAGCCGATGTCCTCGCCGCCGGGCGCCGATCTGCGCGCCACGCGAAACAGCGATCCATCATCTCCGCACAGGCCGACAGCCGGTTGCCCGTGGCGATTCAGGCGTAGAACGATCTCCTTATTAATCTTTCCCATCAGCACCATCTTGGCCACCTCCACCGTGTCCTCGTCAGACACGCGCAGGCCGCCCACGAACTCGATCGGAATGCCCAAGCGCTCCATGTAGGCGCTGATCTCCGGCCCTCCCCCGTGCACCACGATCGGGTTCAGCCCGACGTACTTGAGCAGCACCACGTCGCGCGCGAACTCCTCGCGCAGCGCCACATCCTCCATCGCCGCGCCGCCGTACTTGATCACGACCGTCTTGCCATGGAACTCCCTGATGTAGGGAAGCGCCTCCAGCAGCGTGCCTACGTCGCGCATCGCGGTGCTCCCTTCATGTCGTGTACTCGGCGTTGATGCGTATGTACTCGTGCCCGAGGTCGGAGAAGAAGACCTCCGTCTCGGCCCCCTCGCCCGGCAGGCCGATCTCGTATTCCAGCTCGGCCGCCTGCACGGCCTCGACGACCGACAGCTCGTCGTGTGCGATCGCCGCACCGTCCGTGCACACGCGGATTCCCTCGATCGACACGTCGACCGCCAGCGGCGCCGTGCCCGGCAGCGCCGCGCCGACCGCCTGCACGATCCGCCCCCAGTTGGGGTCGCCGCCGTGCAGTGCGGTTTTCACCAGCGGCGAGTTGGCGACCGCGCGTGCGGCCGCCTCGGCACTCCCCAGATGCCCGCCGCGCACGACCACGCGCGCGATCCGCCCGGCGCCCTCGCCATCGGCGACCATCATGATCGCCAGCTGGCGCAACAACGCATCCAGCGCCTCGCCCAGGCGCAGCTCGTCCTCGCTGGCCGGCTCCACGCGCACGCCGCTGGCGCCCGAGCACATCAGGATCGCCGTGTCGTTGGTCGACAGCTGGCCGTCCACCGAAACGCGGTCGAACGAGCGCTGCACGCACACGCTCAGCAGCAGCTCGGCGGTCTCGGGCGCGAGCTCGGCGTCGGTCTGCACGAAGCACAGCATCGTCGCGAAGTTCGGCGAGATCATGCCCGCGCCCTTGCACTGAGCAGTCAGGCGCACCGTGCCCGAAGGCAGCGCCACCTCCAACGTCGCGCGCTTCTCGCTGCGGTCGGTCGTCTGGATCGCCTGCTGAAAGGCGCCATCGCCGCCGCGGTCCAGCTGCGTCGAGGCCGCCAGAATGCCCTTGAGCATCGGCTCGACCGGCAGGTGGTGGCTGATCGCGCCGGTCGACGCCAGCGCCACCTCCGCCGGATCGACGCCCAGTGCGATCGCCGCCGCGCCCTGCGTCTTTGCCGCGTCGTCCAATCCACGCCCGCCCGTCGCCGCGTTGGCGCAACCGGAGTTCGCCAGCACCGCGCGCAACGCATCCAGGCGGCAGCGCTCCTGGCTGACCAGCACCGGCGCCGCCAGCGTGCCGCTGGCCGTGAAGCGTGCCGCGCTCGCCGGCCTCTCGGCATCGCAGATCAGCAGGCCCACGTCGGGGTTGCCGCTGGGCTTGATGCCGCAGGCCACGCTTGCCGCGCGAAAGCCGCCCGGCAGCCCCGCGTCCGGCCCGAGGTCTGACACGTGCGGCGGCGCCGGCACCCAGCGAGAGTGAAAGAACGGCTGCGGCGGCGGCGTGGCCGACGCGCCGGGCGCGGGCGTCGCTGGCGAGGCATCGGTCATGTGAGCCCCTCAGTCTCCGGCAGGCCGAACATCACGTTGAGGTTCTGCACGGCCTGCGAGGACGTGCCCTTCCACAGGTTGTCGATCGCCGACAGCACGACCACCTTGCCGCTGTGCGCGTCGGCCTTGGCGAACACCCGGCAGAAGTTCGTCTCCTGCACGTCGCGCGTGCCCGGCGGTGTGGACACCACCTCGACGAACGGCTCGCTGTCGTAGGCCTCGGCGAACAGCTCGCCCAGCTCGGCGTCGTCGACCGGCCGCGTGGTCGTCACGTAGCAGTCGGCCAGCTCGCCCTGGTCCAGCGGCACCAGATGCGCCTGAAACAGCACCGCCAGCTCGTCGCTCGCCCCGGCGGCGCGACGCAGCGGCGCGAGCTGCTCCTCGATCTCCGGCGTGTGGCGGTGTTCGGCGACCTTGTAGGCGAGGATGTTCTCGCCGGCCATCGACAGGTGCGTCGTGTCGTCGAACGCGCGACCCGCACCCGAGATGCCCTGCTTGGCGTCGATCACCACGTCGGCGATCAGACCGGCGCGCGCCAGCGGCGCCAGGCCGAGCACCGACGCCGTCGGGTAGCAGCCTGGGTTGGCGACGATGCCCGCCGTCGCGATGTCCTCACGGTGAAGCTCGGTCAGCCCGTAGACGGCCTGCGCCAGCAGCTCCGGCCGCGGGTGCTTGCCGTACCACTGCTCGTACGTCGCCAGCGAGCTCAGGCGGAAGTCCGCGCTGAGGTCGACCACGCGCGCGCCGCGCTCGCGCAGCTCGGCGACCGTCGGCGCCGCGGCGGCGTGCGGGTAGGCGACGATCGCCGCGTCGAGCCCCGGGTGCGCCTCGAGGTCGAGCTCTGCGATCTGCAGCGGCACGCGATAGCGCGGATACAGCTCGTCCAGGCGTCTGCCGACCTCAGAGCGCCCGCTGATCGCGACCAGCTCAAAGCGCGGGTGGCGCCACAGCAGGTGCGCCGCCAGCGCACCTGCGAAGCCCGTCGCGCCGGCGACCAGCACACGCGGCGAACCGGGCGCGAATGTCTGCGGGGGGGCCGCATCAGCCACGCAGCTCACCGCCCAGCTCGGCCAGCGCCGCGACGATGCGCTCGCGTACCGGCGTCACATCCTCGTCGGTCAGAGTGCGGTCCAATGCGCGAAACGACAATGCCAGCGCGAGCGATCGCCGGCCCTCGCCGACCTGCTCGCCGCTGTACACGTCGAACACCTCGACGTCGTCCAGCGTCTCCCCCGCCGCCGCACGAACGGCCGACAGCACCTGCGCCGCCGGCACGTCATCGCCGAGCACGACCGCGAGGTCCTGGCGCAGCGGCGGCACAGCCGCGAAGGCCTCGAAGGCGATCGCCTCAGGTGTCGCCGCGGCGACCTTGCCCAGGTCGATCGCGAAGGCGGCCGTGCGCTCCAGGTCCCATGCGCCGGCCACCAGCGGATGCAGCTCGCCGACGAAGCCCAAGGTCTGCTCGCCCGACAGCACCGCTGCGCTGCGCCCTGGGTGCAGAAACGGCCAACTCTTCGGCTGCACAGACCACCCGACGTGCAGCTGGCCGAACAGCGCTTCCAGCAGCGCCTTGGCGGCGAAGAAGTCTGCCGTCGCAGCCTCGCCGCGCCACGCGCGCGGCGCCAGCGAGCCGCTGAGCAGCGCTCCCAGCGCGTGATGTTCGTCGGCGGCGCGCTCGTCGCCCGGCGCCGGCGCGCGATAGACCGTGCCGGACTCGAAGATCGCCACATCCGGGCCGTTTCGCGCGACGTTGTGGTGTGCCGCGTCCAACAGCGAGCCGAGCAGCGTCGGGCGCATGATCGACTGGCTGTCTGAGAGTGGGTTCTCCAGGCGCACGACGTTGCGCATCGCGTGGTCTGCCGGAAGCTGAAGGCGGTCGAGCAGGCTCGGCTCGGCAAAGCTCCAGCCGACGATCTCGTGCAGGCCGCGTCCGACCAGCGCGTCCTCGGCTGCGCGTCGCACTCGCTGAGCGTGCGTGAGCATGCCCGCGGCGCCGCGCCGCGCCGGCAGCGTCGCCGGCAGCTTGTCGACGCCATCGATCCGCGCGACCTCCTCGATCAAGTCGACCTCGCGCGTGACATCGTCGCGGCGAAGCGCCGGCACGGTCACGTCGAGGCCGTCGTCGGCGGGCACGCTGGAGAAGTCCAGTGCGGCGAGGATCTCCGCCTGGCGCTCGACCGCCACCGGCAGGCCGAGGATCGCGCGTACGCGCGACTCGCGCAGGCGCAACACGCTTGGCGGCGCCGGCTGCCAGGCCACGTCGATCGTGCCCGCTGCCGGCCGCGCTCCGCACAGGTCGATCATCAGCCGCGCCGCCACCGCCTGCGCGTGCAGGCACTGCTCAGGCTGCAGTCCCTTCTCAAAGCGCGACGAGGCCTCACTGCGCAGGCCCAGCGCCCAGGACGCGCGGTGAATGCTCGGCCCGTCCCACGTCGCCACCTCCATCAGCACGCGCGTGGTCTGCTCGGAGACCTCCGAGCGCGCGCCGCCCATCAGCCCGGCGATCGACGTCGGGCCGTCGGCGTCGTCGATCACGACCATCTGCCAGTCAAGCTCGCGCGTCTGCCCGTCGAGCGTCTGCACCTGCTCGCCGTCGTGTGCCCGGCGCACGGTCAGCTTGGCTCCGGCCACGCGATCGAGATCGAAGGCGTGCAGCGGCTGGCCGGTCAGCAGCATCGCGTAGTTGGTGATGTCCACCACGTTGTTGATCGGACGCTGCCCGGCGGCCGTCAGGCGCGCCTTCAGCCATGGCGGCGACGGTCCGATCGTGACGTTCTCGAACACGCGCGCGGTGAAGCGCGGACACAGGTCCGGACACTCCACGATCACCTGCGCACCGTCGACCGCACCGACCGAGCCGGCGTCGTCGGCCCACGGCTCGGGCGCGAGCTTGGCGCCGGTGGCGGCGTGCAGCTCGCGCGCGACGCCGTACACGCCGAGACAGTCCGGCCGGTTGGGCGTGATCTCCAGCTCGAGCACGTCCGTGGCGATCGCCAGCACGTCGGCCAGCGGCGTGCCGGGCGCAAACTCGGCGTCCAGCGTCAGCTCGTCGAGCACCATGATGCCCTCGCCGCCGGTGCCGATCTCCAACTCGTTCTCGGCCAGGATCATGCCTTCGGAGACGACGCCGCGCAGCTTCGCACGCTTGAGCTTGGTGCCGTCGGGCATCGTCGCGCCGGGCGTCGCCACAGCGACGGTCTGCCCGCTCGCGACGTTCGGCGCGCCGCAGACGATCGTCGCGGGGCCCTCAGCGTCTTCACCGCCGGCACCCGCGCCGAGGTCGACGGTGCACACGCGCAGTCGGTCGGCGTCGGGGTGCGGCTGCACATCGAGCACGCGACCGACGACGAAGCCGCCAGTGTCGCGCACGCCCTGATGATGAATCGCCTCGACCTTCGTGCCGGTCAGCGTCAGGCGCTGCTCGATCTCGCGCACGTCAAGCGGCGGATCGCAGTATTCGCGCAGCCATGTCAGCGGAACGCGCATCAGAATTGCTCGAGGAAACGCAGGTCATTTTCGTAGTACAGCCTGAGGTCGGGCACGCCGTGCTTGAGCATGGCGATGCGCTCGACGCCCATGCCCCAGGCGAAGCCCTGCACCTTCTCGGGGTCATAGCCGGGCGAGTTGGCCTCGCTGGTTGGTACGTGGGCGTACACGTTCGGATCGACCTCGCCGGCGCCGAGCACCTCCAGCCAGCCCTCGCCCTTGCACAG
>DATARK010000087.1:0-8703 GCA_036264175.1 Solirubrobacteraceae bacterium | reverse complement strand
GCGTGTGGCAGTACTACTCGACCAACGCCTTCTACAAGATCCCCATCGGCAACAGCACCTTTGACATCCCCGCCGTCGACGACCTGCGCGGCGGCATCCACCAGTTCCCCGACAAAGCCAGCGTCGAAAAGCTGCGCTACTACGGCATTCGCACGGTCGTGCTGCACCTGACGATGCCCAAGCTTCCTGGCATCGTCGGCTACGCGCAGGCCGAGCCGCCGAACGCTGCCGCGACGGCGGCAAAGCCGGTCGCCGGGCTCGGAATCACGCGCCACAAGGTCGGCTCGCTGGTGATCTACGAGATCGGGCCCGGGCCCAAGGCCCTGCACGGTCACGACTGATGAGCCGAAAACGACTCGCGCTCGCGGCGATTCTGTTCGTCGGCCTGGCCTACGCGACGATGATCCAGAGCTTCTCCTGGAATCAGACCTCGCACTACGACCTGATCCGCTCGCTGAACGTCGAACGCACGAACATCGACGGCTTTCAGCAGAACACCGGCGACAAGGTCTTCTACAAGGGCCACTGGTACTCGGCCAGAGCGCCCGGGCTGGCCCTGTTCGCGCTGCCCTTCTACGACACGCTCAAAGCGCTCGACGCCGAAAGGTGGGCGCGCGCGCGCGAGGCGGCGCGCGGCGAAGACGAGATGATCTACCTGATCGGCCTGTGGGGCAACGTGCTGCCCGGCCTGCTGCTGCTGCTGCTGGTGTGGCGCGTGGCCGAGCGATTCGAGCCGGGCTTCGGCGCGGCCGCCGCCGTCTCGCTCGGCCTCGGCACGATGATCCTGCCGCTGTCGACGCTGCTCTTCTCACACGTGTTCACGGCGTTTCTCGGCTTTGCCGCGTTCGCGCTGATGCTGCGCGAGCGCGACGGGCCGCCGAGTCCGCTGCTGCTGGCCGTCGCCGGACTGGCGATGGGCTACGCCGTGGCCTCCGAGTACCCGCTGTTCTTCGTCGCGGCCGTGCTCGGGCTCTATCTGCTGTCGCGGCGCGACAGCTGGAACGTGCGCGGAGTGCTCACTCGCGCCGGCGCCTATATCGCCGGCGGGGTCGTCGGCATCGTGCCGCTGCTGCTCTACAACCACTACGCCTTTCACTCCTGGACGCATCTGGCCTACTCCGATGTGCCACGTCAGCAGCACGGCTTCTTCGGCATCGGCGCGCCCAGCCTGAAGGTGCTCGCCACGCTGCTGTTCGACTCCCGCGGGCTGCTGACCATCTCACCGGTGCTGATCATGGGCGCGATCGGTGGCGTGCTGATGTACCGTCGCGGCAAGCGCGCCGAGGCGCTGACGATCGCCGGCATCTGCCTGTGTTATGTCGGCTACAACTCCGGCTACTACCTGCCCTTCGGCGGTGGCTTCATGGGGCCGCGCTTCCTTACGACGATGCTCCCGTTCCTGGCGGTCCCGCTGGGCATCGCCTTCAAGCGCTTCCCCGGCCCGACGATCGCGCTCGCGGCCGTCTCGATCGTCACCACGGTGATCGCCACCATCACGCACCCGCTGATCGGCTATGAGAACGAGGCCGTCGTGTGGACGCGCTTTCTCAGCAAGGGCTTCTTCCAGCCGACAATCGCCACCGCCTACGGGCTCGGACGCGGCTGGGGCGGAATCTGGCCGTTCCTCGTGGCGGCTGGAGCAGGCGCGCTGCTGACCGCGCTGGCGACCGCCCGCATGCGCCTGACGCTGCACACGCTCGGCGCCGGCGTGCTCGCGCTGGCAGCCTGGGGTCTGTTCGCAGCGATCGCGCCCACCACTCTGGGCATAGACCATCAAGGCCTGCTGAGCATCGTCGGCGCCGGCGACCACACGGCGCTGAACCTGACGCTGCACGATGGCGTCAGATACCCACTTACCAAGCTGGTGCTCTACGCCGTCGTGGCCGGCGTCGCGGCGCTGGCCGCCGCCGGCTAGCGCGCAACCGGCGCGCCGGCGCGCACGACGGCGCGGTCAGTGCTTACTCGTCTTGACGTTGCACTTGGCGCCGTGCAGCCGCTTGCAGACGACCACATAGCCGGGACGCGGCCGGTGGTGGTTGTCGGTCAGACCGGCGTCGAAGCGCGTCAGCGCGCTGCCGCCGGTCCAGTCGTAGATGTACAGGCGCTTGATGCGCGACTGTGAGCCGGCGACGTTGAACATGTAGTTGAGCACCTTGGCGGCACGCCGCAGCCCCGAGCCGTTGCGGTTGGGAAAGGCGCCGCCGAATTTGACGATGCCGCCGGTCTCGGTCAGCCACACCTGGCCGCCCATCGCGCGGCTCAGTTCGCGCGTGCGAAAGCTCTGCAGGCGGTTGATGTCGGAGTAGTTGTGCAGGCCCCAGATCTTCGGCATGACCGTGCGCAGTTTTCCGATTTCGCGTTTGAATTCGGAAATGTAGTTGAGCGTCGGCGTGATGTTGTTGGCGTCGAGCACATCCAGGCCGAGCACCGTGCAGCCCTTGCAGACGCGCAGCAGCGCCTGGTAGTACCTCGCCGCGGCCGACGCCGAAGGGCTCGACAGCACGCCGCGGATGTTGCCGCGGTTGGCCTCGTTCCAGGACTGGTACTGCTTGACGTGCGGGAACAGCCTCACGAATTTCTGCACGTCGTGCTGGTACTGCCCGACGCTCGGCATGCGCGTCGGCGAGTACTCGGAGTGGTAGAAGGCCACGAGAATCTGCATGTGCTGCGATTCGGCCGCTTTCATCCACACCTTGGCCTTGTCCAGCGAGAAGGAGTGCACCGCGGCGTCGTAGGGCGCGATGTAGCGCGCGATTTTGGTGTGCAGCTGCTTCCAGGCCGGATTGTCGAACATCTCCGTCGACTCGTCTCCCAGACCCGTCAGGTAGGAGGCCGCGACGTGCGCCGTGGGCGTGCTCGCGACCTTCGCGCGCTTGGCCGGCGTGGCGCCGGCCTCGCCGGCGGCCAACGGCGCCAGAGCCGCGCACAGGGCGAGCAGGACGGCACACACCAGCGCGCGGCGGGCGTGTCGAAGG
Organism: Solirubrobacteraceae bacterium; assembly: GCA_036264175.1. GTDB lineage: Bacteria > Actinomycetota > Thermoleophilia > Solirubrobacterales > Solirubrobacteraceae > Palsa-744. The sequence goes on along the minus strand of DATARK010000087.1, from coordinate 5,728 downwards.
CGGGCTGACCGGCTGGATTGGCGAAGTTTTCTCATACGCTCCGTGAACAGGTTCGGGTTCGCAAGGTTTCGGGACTTCCACAGTCTTACGAGGCCTTTACTCGGCGACCTGCCCGCGCCGGCGATCTTTTTACAAGCGGTTTAGGCCGCCTGCAAGCTGCTTCTCAGTCCGCGCGGTGCTCGCTGAGCGCGGCGCGCTCGGCCGCCCGTCCGCGGCGCAACGTCGGGTCGGCGACGATGCGCACATCGACGCCCGGCAGCTCGCGCAGCAGCCGCTCGAGCAGCGCACGACCCGCCCCATCGCCACCCGGCAGGCGCAGTCGGCCGATGCCGCGAGGCGCGCTCGGCGTGCCGATCAGCACGTAGGTCGTCCCAAGCTCGCGCGCCACCGCGACGACCACCGACGCGACGTCCTCGCCCTCCTCCACGCGCAGGCGAGCGCCGAGCATCGCGACCAGGCGGCGCAGCGCCTCCAACCGCTCGCGATCGCTGGTGCTCGGCGGCCGCCCAGGCTGGCGCACAACCAGCACGTCGAGCTCTGCGTCCAGACGCTGAGCCGAGCGCCACGCGCGTCGAACGACGCGCTCGGACCCGGGCTCGAGCGTCGCCAGCGCGAGCAGGCGCTCGGCGATCGCCTGCGGCTGGGCCTCGACGCGTGTCGGCAGCCCCTCCTCATCGCGGCGCACGACCGCCGCGGGCTCCTTGACCAAGCGCTTGACCTCGACATCCTCGGCGACCTGTCGCAGCGCCGTCTCGCGCAGCGCCGCGAGGTTCTCGATCTTGAAGAAGTTGTTCAGCGCCGCCTGCACGCGCTCGGGCGGATACACCTTGCCGGCACGCAGACGCCCGATCAGAGCCTCCGGAGTGAGGTCGATCAGCACGACCTCGTCGGCGGCCGACAGCACCTCGTCGGGAATCGTCTCGCGCACCTGCGTGCCGGTCAGCTGTGCGACCTGGTCGTTGAGGCTCTCCAGATGCTGCACGTTGACCGTGGAGAACACGTCGATGCCGGCGTCGAGCACGTCGCGCACGTCCTCATAGCGCTTCTCGTGCTCCACCCCCGGCGAGTTGGTGTGCGCCAGCTCGTCGATCAGGCACAGCTCCGGCTTGCGCGCCAGCACCGCCGGCAGGTCCATCTCCTGCAGCGGTTTTCCGCGGTAGGAGACCAGGCGGCGCGGCACGATCTCCAGACTCCGGGCCTGGGCAAGCGTCTCGGCGCGGCCGTGCGGCTCCAGATAGCCGATCGCCACGTCGCGCCCGCTCTCGGCCTCGTCAGCGCCCTCCTGCAGCATCCTGTAGGTCTTGCCGACGCCCGGCGCCATGCCGATGAAGACCTTCAGATGGCCGCGTTCGTCACCCACCCAAGAGATTGTGGACGATCAGGTCGATCAGCTTGATGCCGACGAACGGCGCGATCAGCCCGCCTAGTCCGTAGATCCACAGGTTGCGGCGAAGCAGCGCGCTGGCGCCGATCGGCCGGTAGCGCACGCCGCGCAGCGACAGCGGAATCAGCAGCGGGATGACGACCGCGTTGAAGATGATCGCCGAGACGATCGCCGAGCGTGGGGAGCCGAGGCCCATGATGTTGAGCACATGCAGCGGCCCCTTGGCGCCCGGCGTGGCGGCGTAGGTGGAGATGAAAACGGCCGGCAGTATCGCGAAGTACTTGGCGACGTCGTTGGCGATCGAGAAGGTCGTCAGCGCGCCACGCGTGATCAGCAACTGCTTTCCCACCTCGACGATCTCGATCAGCTTCGTCGGGTTGGAGTCGAGGTCGACCATGTTGCCCGCCTCGCGCGCGGCCTGCGTGCCCGAGTTCATCGCCACGCCGACATCAGCCTGTGCAAGCGCAGGGGCGTCGTTGGTGCCGTCGCCGGTCATCGCGACCAGCCGCCCCTCCTGCTGCTCGTGACGGATCAGCGCGAGCTTGCGCTCGGGCGTGGCTTCGGCGAGGAAGTCATCGACGCCGGACTCCTCGGCGATCTTCGCCGCGGTCAGCTTGTTGTCGCCGGTCACCATCACCGTGCGGATGCCCATCGCGCGCAGCTGGTCGAAGCGCACCTTCATGCCCTCCTTGACCGTGTCCTTCAGATACACCACGCCGAGCACCTGGCTGTCGCGCGAGACGACCAACGGCGTGCCACCCTCGTTGCCGATGCGGTCGAGCTGCGCCTGCAGCTCCGGCGGCGGGCTGCCACCTTCCGCGCGCACGAGCTCGACGATCGCGTCGCCGGCGCCCTTGCGCAGCTGCTGACCGTCGATGTTCACGCCGCTCATGCGCGTCTGCGCGGTGAACGGCACGAACTCGGCGTTGAGCGTCGCCATGTCGTGCTCGCGAATGCCGTACTGCTTGGCCAGCACGACGATTGAGCGACCCTCTGGAGTCTCGTCTGCCAGCGAGGCCAGCTGTGCGACCTCGGCGAGCTCTGACTCGGCCACTCCCGGCATCGGCACGAAATACGAGGCCAGGCGGTTGCCGATCGTGATCGTGCCGGTCTTGTCCAGCAGCAGCACGTCGACGTCGCCGGAGGCCTCGACGGCGCGGCCGGACAGCGCGAGAACATTGCGCCTGACCAGCCTGTCCATGCCGGCGATGCCGATTGCGCTCAGCAGCGCGCCGATTGTGGTGGGAATCAGCGCCACGAGCAGCGCGATCAGCGTGGTCTCGGATATCGACGTTCCGGCGAACAGCCCGAACGGACGCAGCGTGGCGACGACGATCATGAAGATCAGCGTCAACGCCGCCAGCAGGATGTTCAGCGCGATCTCGTTGGGCGTCTTTCGCCGCGACGCGCCCTCGACCAGAGCGATCATGCGATCCAGAAAGGACTGCCCGGGCTCCTGGGTGATTTCGACGACGATCTCGTCGGAGGTCACGCGAGTGCCTCCGGTGACCGCGCTGCGGTCGCCGCCGGACTCGCGAATCACGGGCGCGGACTCGCCGGTGATCGCCGACTCGTCGACGGTCGCGATGCCCTCGATGACCGTGCCATCGCCGGGAATCAACTCGCCCGCCGGCACGACCACCACATCACCGCGCGTGAGCTCCGACGCCGCCTTGGTCGAGCCGTCGCGCAGTTTGGCGACGGTCTCCTTGCGCATCGAGCGAAGCGTATCCGCCTGCGCGCGGCCGCGACCCTCGGCGAAGGCCTCGGCCATGTTCGCGAAGATCACAGTCAGCCAGAGCCAGACCGCGATCGTGAACGTGTACCAGGCCGGCTCTGAGCCGCCGCCCAGTGGTTTGCCGCCGAATGCCTGGATCAGCCAGGTGACGGTCGTGATCACCGAGCCGATCTCCACTACGAACATCACCGGGTTGCGAATCTGCACACGCGGGTCCAGCTTCTTCAAGCTGTCGACCAGCGCGCGGCGGACGATCTCCGGCTGAAACAGCGAGATCGCTTGACGTTCGTGGGCTGCGGGCGCCTGTGCGGACATCAGCTCGTTCCTTCTGACCCAGGGCTTCGCCCCGACCCAGGGCTCCGCCCTGTGTGCCCCCCGCGGTCGAGCGCGAGGTTCAGCTCGAGCACGTTCACCCCCGGTTCTCCGGAGAAGCCCAGGCCGCGGGAGTCCGTGTACTTGGAGACGAGGCCGTCGACGACCGCGAGTGAGAACCCGCGCTTGGCGGCCACGCGATGCGCCTGGATGCGCGCATTGGCCGGCGAGATTTCAGGGTCGAGGTTGGACGCCGACGTGTTCACGGCGTCGACCGGGATCTGCGAGACGGTCAGGCTCGGGTCGTAGGGCTTCTCCAATGCGAGATAGGCCTTGATGTTTTCCGCGTCGGCTTCCTCGGTGGCCTTGTCGTTGGGCCCTCGGTTGGAGAAGGTGCTGGCCGCGGCGTTGTAGGCGCCCCCTTCTGTCGCCGACGGGCGACTCTGGAAGTAGCGCTGGTGCTTGGCAAAGCTCTGACCGATGATCCGCGAGCCGACGAGCTTGCCTTTGACATAGACCTTCTGGCCGTTGGCGTCGCCCGGAAATGCAACCTGGCTGACGCCGGTGACAACGAGCGGGTAGACGAGCCCAAGCAGAACTGTCAGGACGACGATGCCGAGGACGGATGTGACGACGTCGCGGCGCATGTCAGTAGAGGTGTCCCGTCAGGCCCTGAACGATCGGGCCGAGCAACAGAGCCGGGAAGAAAGTGAGTGCGCCCACGATCACGATCACGCCGATCAGCAACACGACGAACGTCGGGTTATCCGAGCGCATCGTGCCCAGACCGGCAGGAGTGACGCGCTTGCCGACCAGCGCTCCGGCGACGGCCAGCGCGAAGAGGATCGGCCCGAAGCGCGCGAACAGCATGACCAGGCCACCGAGGATGTCGGCGAAGGTCACGCCGTGCGCGCCCGCGTTTCCGGCATTGGGCTGGATCAAGCCGGTGTAACCGGCGAAGGCCGAGCCGTTGTTGTTGGACTGCGACAGGTAGGCGTAGAAGGACTCCGAGAAGCCCTGTGGGCCCTTGCCGAGTGCTGAGATCGACGCTCGTCCCGAGCGAGTCGCCACGGCCAGCGCGGTCGCCAGCAGGGCAGCCAGCGGTGTGATCAGGATGCCCAGGCCGGCGAGCTTTATCTCCTTGGCCTCGAGCTTCTTGCCCAGCCACTCGGGCGTGCGCCCGACCATCAGCCCGCCGATGAACACCGCCAGCAAGACGTACAGAAGGATCGAATAGAGCCCGGTGCCGACGCCGCCGAAGATCACCTCGCTGGCCGACAGGTTGGCGAACGGCACAGCTCCGCCGATTCCGGTGAAGGACTCCAGAGCACTGTTCACAGCGCCGCAGGAGGTGACCGTGGTGACGACGTCGAACAGCGCCGAGCCGGCGATGCCGAAGCGCTGCTCCTTGCCTTCCATGTTGCCGCCGCCTGACCCGGCGATGGCGTGTGTGTGCAGGCCGGCGGCGTGCTGCGCGGGCGAGCCATGGGCCTCGGCGACGTAGGCGACGATCACCGCGCCGAGGAACATCACCATCATCGTTCCGTAGATCGCGTAGCCCTGACGGCGGTGGCCGGTCATGCGCCCGTAGGCGAACACGAGCGCCGCCGGGATGATCAGCACCAGCAGCATCTCGAAGAAGTTGGTGAAGGCCGTCGGGTTCTCGAACGGGTGCGCCGAGTTGACGTTGAAGAAGCCGCCGCCGTTGGTGCCCAGCTCCTTGATCGCCTCCTGCGAGGCGACCGGTCCCATCGCGATCGACTGCGTCACGCCTGTGAGCGTGTGCGCGGTCAGATAAGAGGAGAAGTTCTCAATCGTCCCTTGCGACACCAGAACGAGCGCGCCGATCACCGAGATCGGCAACAGCACGTAGAGAATCGTGCGCACGAGGTCATGCCAGAAGTTGCCCAGGCTCTTGCCGCTCCGCCCGATGATGCCGCGGATCAAGGCCACCGCCACGACGATGCCGACGCCGGCCGAGAGGAAGTTCTGCACCGTCAGCCCGAGCATCTGCGAGAGGTAGCTCAACGTCGTCTCGCCGCTGTAGTACTGCCAGTTGGTGTTCGTCACGAACGACGAAACGGTGTTGAAGGTCACGTTCCACGGCGCCGAGTGGTAGCCGAGCGGGTTGACCGCGTGCGGCACGAAGAAGGCGTTCTGCATGCGCAGGATCAGATACAGCAGCAACCAGCCCGCGAGTGAGAAGATCAGCAGGCTTTTCGCGTAGGACTTCCAGTCCTGCTCGCGCTTGGGGTCGACGCGCAACGCTTTGTAGAGCAAGCGCTCGGCCCAGG
>DATARK010000070.1:0-10221 GCA_036264175.1 Solirubrobacteraceae bacterium | reverse complement strand
ACGTTGGCGGCGCGGAAGCGCTCGAACTCGGACACGTCGCCGTTGGGGCTGCCGTAGCTCTGCGGGGGCGCGGGCGCGCCCTCGCGCTCGTCGTCTGAGAACAGGCGGTGCTCGATCGAGAAGTCGCGTTCGGCGACCCAGTCGCCCTTCAGCTCCTCCTCGGCCTGCTTGCGCAGCTCGTCGATCCCGTACTTGTCGACGAACACCTTGATCCGCGCACGGGCGCGGTTCACGCGCAGCCACTCCTGGCGGTCGAAGATCCGCATGACGGCCTCGGTCTTCTTCAGGTATTCGCCGTTGTCGAGCTCGAGGAACTCGTACAGGACGGGAGCCTTACGGGGCATGATCGACGTTCCGCCGCCGACGAGCATCTCGACGCCGCGCACGTCGCCGCGGCCCTCGATGTTCCTGACCTTCGCGCGAAACGCGACGTCGTGGATTTCGGAGATCGCGCGACCCTCGGCGCTCGCGTCGAAGGCCGTCTTGACCTTGCGCGGCATCCCCTGCGTCGTCGGGTGGCGCACGAAGTAGCGCACGTACGCGCCGGCGTACGGGGTCAGGTCGAACAGCTCGTCGCTGGCGACGCCGGCCCACGGATCGCCGGTGACGTTGCGCATCGTGTTGCCGCAGCCCTCACGGCTGGAGAGCCCAGCCTCGCCGATCTCTCGGATCAGCTTCTCGGCATCGACGAGCGGCACGTGGTGCATCTGGATGTTCTGGCGCGTCGTGATGTGCCCCTTGCGCAGCGGCACGTACTTCTCGATGACCTCGGCGAAGGACTCCATCTGCTCGGGCGTGACTCCGCCGAACGGCAGCTTGACGCGGATCATCTGGACGTCGGCCTGGCGCTGCCCGTAGACGCCCTGCTTGAGGCGGAACTTGATGAACTCGTCCTCCTCGGTCTCGCCGGCGAGGAATTTCGTCGCCTCCGTCTTGAAGTCGTCGTACTCGCGCTGGAGGATCGGAATCACGTGCCCAGGAACGTTCTGGAGAACCTCCGGGTCCTCGAGCGTTCCGCGGTGGGTGGGTACGGAAACTTGCTCCATCTACGAAAAACCTCCTGGTGCGGGCGCCGCGTCCCGGACGCGCTCGACGTCGCCACCGGGGTAGAGGGGCATTGAGGCTAAAGCCTAGCGACTTTCAGGTGTTTATCCAGGGGTCCGGCAGATCGCCTTGCGCCTCGCGCTCGACGCCCTCGAGCAGGGCCGCACGGCGCCAGGGATCCCCGGCCGGGCTCGCTGCCGGAGCCGGCGGTGCGGTGGCGCGGATGAACCGTTCGAGCGCGGCCACGACGGCCGCCGCCTCCTCGGGTGAGGCGGACGGGGCGATCAGCTGCAGGCGGCTCACAGCGGGATGTTCCCGTGCTTGCGCTTGGGCCCGGGCTCGCGCTTGGTCTGCAGGGTGTGGAGCGCGGTGATCAGCTTCGGCCGCGTCTCGTGCGGGACGATCACGTCGTCGATGTAGCCGCGCTCGGCGGCCGTGTACGGGTTGGCAAAGCGCGCCTTGTAGTCCTGCATCAGCTTCTCGCGCCGCTCCTGCGGCGTCGGGCTGCCGGCGATGTCGCGGCGGTAGATGATGTTGACGGCGCCCTCCGGGCCCATCACGGCCACCTCCGAGGTAGGCCACGCGAAGTTGAAGTCGGCGAGCATGTGCTTGGAGGCCATGACGTCATAGGCGCCGCCGTAGGCCTTGCGCGTGATCACCGTCAGCTTCGGCACGGTCGCCTCCGTGAACGCGTACAGCAGCTTGGCGCCGTGGCGGATGATGCCGCCCCACTCCTGGCTGGTGCCCGGCAGAAAGCCCGGCACGTCGACGAACGTGACGATCGGAATGTTGAAGGCATCGCACGTGCGCACGAAGCGCGCCGCCTTGGCCGATGCGTCGATGTCCAGCACTCCCGCCAGCTGCGCCGGCTGGTTGCCGACGACGCCGACCGCGAAGCCGTCCAGGCGCGAGAAGCCGCAGATGATGTTCTTGGCGTGGTGCTCGTGCACCTCGAAGAACTCCTCGTCGTCGACGATCAGCTTGACCACGTCGCGCATGTCGTAGGGCTTGTTGGGGTTCTCCGGCACGACCTCGTCCAGCGCGGCGTCCATCCGCTGCGGGTCGTCGGTCGGCTGCACGCGCGGCGCCGTCTGCAGGTTGTTCTGCGGCAGGAAGCTGATCAGGTAGCGGCAGTCCTCCAGGCAGGCGTCCTCGTCCTCGGAGGCGAAGTGCGCGACGCCCGACTTGGTGTTGTGCGACATCGCGCCGCCGAGCTCCTCGAAGCCGACCTCCTCGCCTGTGACCGTCTTGATCACGTCGGGCCCCGTGATGAACATGTGCGAGGTCTCCTTGACCATGAAGATGAAGTCCGTGATCGCCGGCGAATAGACCGCGCCGCCGGCGCATGGCCCCATGATCAGGCTGATCTGCGGGATCACGCCCGAGCACTTCACGTTGCGCACGAACACGTCGCCATAGGCGCCCAGCGATACGACGCCCTCCTGGATGCGCGCGCCGCCGGAGTCGTTGATGCCGATCACCGGGCAGCCGATCTTCGCCGCCAGGTCCATCAGCTTGACCATCTTCTCGCCCATCACCTCGCCCAGCGAGCCGCCGAACACGGTGAAGTCCTGGCTGAACACGCACACCGTGCGCCCGTCGATCGTGCCGTGGCCGGTCACCACGGCGTCGCCCCACGGCCGGTTCTTCTGCATGTCGAAGTCGTACGTGCGGTGGCGCACGAACGTGTCCAGCTCCTGGAAGGAGCCCGGGTCCAGCAGCTTCTCCACGCGCTCGCGCGCGGTGTACTTGCCGCGCGCGTGCTGCTTCTCCTCGGCCTCCGGCGCCGAGTGCAGCGCCGCCTCACGCAGCTCGTGCAGCTGCGCGAGCTTCTCCTCGTAGGTCTCCGGCGCCTTCTGGCGCGGCTCCTTGCGATGCCCGCTGCGCGACGCCGCCAGCAGCGCCGCGTCGGCCTGTCGATCGTGTGAGCTGCTTGCCATCGGGCGCAGCATGTTATCCGCGCACCGCGCGCGGCAGACGACCGGCGCCTGCGCTCAGGCGCGCGAGAACGGCCGGTGGTGCGCCGCGCCCAGCCGGTCGAGCACACCCGTCAGCACGGCTGTGACCTCCTCGGCCGCGACCTCTTCAGCAGCGCGAATCTCCGCCGAGATGTCCTGTGCGGCGTCGCCGTCCTCGGGCGCGTCGGCGTCCGCCTCGTTCTTGGCAACGCTCCATGCGTCGAGCGGCGAACCATCGCCGTCCGCTTCTGAAGCCTCGCCCGACGCGGGCTGCGGCGGCGTGAACGCCTGCGCGGCGTACTCGTGCGCCTCTTCGTCGAGCTGCTCGTCGGCGTCCGCATCGGAGTCGATCTGCGACGCCCACACGGCCAGCGCGTTGTAGGGCCGGGGTGCGCCTGTGTTCGCGCCGTCGGCGTCTTCGGCGTCGTCCTCGATCGGCTCGTCAGTCGCGAGCTCCAACGCCGTGGCCGTGGGCGCGGGCTTCCGACGCCGCCGGCCGAACAGGCGCGCCAAGAAGCCGCTGCGTTGCTCGGGAGCCGGCTCCGGCGCCGGGGCGCTTTCAACAAAGTCGTCGGGCTCACCCGCGAGCTCTGACTCGATCTCCGCTTCGTCTTCCAGCTCGTCCTCGCCCTCCAGCGCCGTCATGGGCTGCGGAACGGCCTCGGGCTCGGTCATGGCCTCGGTCGGCTGCTCGGCGAGCTCGCGCGTGACGGTCAGCATGACCTTGGTTCCCCAGCCAGAGGGCTTGATGACGACGCTGCCGCTGGTGTCGCCGGACTGCCACTCGACGCGCTGCTCGGGCTCGACGCGCGTGATGCGGATGTCGCCGAACTCGCCCAGGTGGCGCGAGAGCGACTCGCGGTCTGAGATCTCCGCCCACAGCTCCGGCGGAGACTTGACGAGCGTGCGCTGCACCTCCGAGGAGATCATCGCTGCATGACTTCGCGCGCCGGCGCTCTACTCCTCCTGTGCGATGGCACGTGGGCGCGGCGCTTGCAGACTCGTACAGACGTCCAGTGCTGGGCGACCGGCGCGAGCGCCCGAGGCGACGGGCGGCGACGCCCCCGTGCTGGTTTGAGAATGCCGAAAACTCGCGATTTCTCGCAACGTCCCTTACTGATTTACCGCCGATTGCAGGCCAAAGCGGTTGTGTTGGGCGGCAGGCCCGACGATAGGGAGGCATGCTGTCTCACCCGCACCTGCCGCAGCTGCGTGAGCTGCGTGCTGGGCCGTCGACCAAGCGCGCGACGGTGGTCGTGGCGATGATCGGATTCGCGCTGATCTTCGCGGTGCGCCTGCTGGACAGCGATGCGGCGAATGCCGAGGGGGCTCTGTTCGTCGTGCCGGTCGGCGTGCTGGCGTTGAGGTTCGGGCTGCGAGGCGGCGCGTGGGGCGCGCTGCTGGCGCTCGTTCTGACTGCGGCGTGGGGCCTGCTCGACGGGGTGCACTTGACGACGCTCGGATATGCCACGCGCGCGTTGACGATCGTCGCGCTGGCGATGCTGCTCGGCAACTTCGTCGACCGCCGCCGCAAGCTCGAAGCGGAGGTCAGCCGCTACTACGACGCGTCGCTGGACCTGCTGGCGACGGCCGACATGAACGGCCACTTCACGCGTGTGAATCCGGCTTGGCAGCGACTGCTCGGGTATACGCCCGAGGAACTGTGCGCGCGCCCGTTCATCGACTTCGTGCACGCGGATGACCGCGAGGCGACGATCGCGGAGACCGTCGGGCTGGCGCAATCGCTCGACACGATCGGCTTTCGCAATCGTTACCGCGCGTCCGACGGCAGCTACCGCTGGCTGGAATGGAGCGCCTCTGCGTCAGAGGGCGTGATTCACGCGGTCGCGCGCGACGTGACCGTGCAGCACCAAGCCGAGGATCAGCTGGCCGACAGCGCCAGGTCGCTGGAAAAGCTCGTCGAGGAGCGCACGCGCGAGCTCGACGACGCACGCGCGGAGACGCTGCGCCAGCTGGCGATCGCTGCCGAGTACCGAGACGACGAGACCTATCAGCACACCGAGCGCGTCGGACACGTCGCCTCGCGCCTGGCGCTGGGGCTCAGACTGCCGGCCGGGCAGGTCACGCTGCTGCGCCGCGCAGCGCCGCTGCACGACGTCGGCAAGCTGGCGATTCCCGACTGCATTCTGCTCAAGCCCGGCAAGCTCAGCGATGAGGAGTTCGAGGTGATGAAGACACACGCCGAGCTGGGCGCGCGTCTGCTCTCCAGCGGAAGCTCGCGCGTGCTGCAGACCGCGGCCGTGATCGCCGCCACGCATCACGAGCGCTGGGATGGCAAGGGCTACCCGAAGGGCATGCACGGAGACGCGATTCCGCTCGTCGGACGGATCGTCGCGGTGGCCGACGTGTTCGACGCGCTGACGCACGACCGCCCCTACAAGGAGGCCTGGACGGTCGAGAGCGCTTGCGCGGAGATCGAGCGTTCCGCCGGCAGCCAGTTCGACCCGCGCGTAGTCAAAGCCTTCCTGGCCATGCGCGCCGATCTGGACACGATCTGCGACGACATCGACAACGTGCAGCCGAACCTCGATCTGGCGATTCTCACCGAGCGACCGATGGCGACCCTCCCGCGCCGCCGCGGCGAAGGCTTGGAGCACGTCGACCTGCACGCACCGCGCGCGCAGCCGAGCCAGCGCAGGGTCGGCGAGCGGCCCGTCCGCTCGCTGTAGGAGTGACGAGCGCTCAGACGGCGGGCGTGCCCGCGGCGACCGCGTGCGAACGCGAGCCGAGCAGGCCGCGCGCTACGAGCAGCTCGGAGAGCTGCACTGCATTGGTTGCGGCGCCCTTGCGCAGGTTGTCCGAGACGATCCACAGGTCCAACGCGCGCTCGTGCCCAGCGTCGCGGCGGATGCGACCGACGAACACGTCGTCCCGGCCGCTCGCGTCGATCGCCAGCGGGTAGAGCGCCGACTCGGGATCGTCGAGCACCGTCACGCCCGGCGCGGCGGCCAGCAGCTCGCGCGCCTGCTCGGGCGAGAGCGGATCGCGCGTCTGCACGTTGACGGCCTCTGAGTGCCCGTTGAGGACCGGCACGCGCACGCATGTCGCCGAGATCGCGATCGCCGGGTCGTCGAGGATCTTGCGCGTCTCGTTGATGAGCTTGCGCTCCTCATCGGTGTGATCGTCGCCCGCGGCGAAGCTGCCGGCGTGCGGCAGCGCGTTGAAGGCGATCTGGTGGGCATATGCGGACGGCTCCTCGATGGCCCGCTCGTGCAGCAGCGCGTGTGACTGATCGAGCAGCTCGTCGACGGCGCGCTTGCCCGTGCCAGACACGGCCTGGTAGGTGCTGATGACCAGGCGCTCGATGCCGGCTCGGTCGTGCAGCGGCTTGAGCGCCACGACCATCTGCATGGTCGAGCAGTTGGGGTTGGCGATGATTCCGCGGTGCGCGTCGAGCGCCTGCGGGTTGACCTCGGCGACGACCAGCGGCACGTCGTCGTTCATACGCCAGCACGAGGAGTTGTCGACGACCACGGCGCCGGCTTGCGCGAAGCGCGGCGCCCACTCTGCCGAGGTCGAGCCGCCGGCGGAGAAGATCGCCAGATCAAAGCCCTGCACCGACTGCTCGCTGAGCCCCTGCACCACCAGGCCGTCGTCCAGCTCGCGCCCCACCGAGCGCTCGGAGGCGAACGGCACGATCTCCTCGGCCGGAAACTCGCGCTCGCGCAGCAGCTTCAGCAGCAGCGTGCCGACCTGCCCGGTTGCGCCGACGACGGCCACTCGATAGCGCTCGCTCATGGTTTGCTCAGCGTAGCGAGCGCGCGTGGCGGTGGGGCGTGGCAGTGGGGCCGTAGCAGTGGGGCGGAGAGGTCTGTGTGTTGTGTATGCGCGCAGCGGTAGCCATGGTATTTACGGGTTGGCCTAGAAGGCTCGTGGGCGCGCGATGCGTATATACGATGGCTACCGCTCGACGCAATGCAAGAGACACACCGCGCGCTCTACAGTGGCGCGTATATACGATGGCTACCGGTCGACGTAACGCGAGATATAAGACGCGCGCTCGGTCCCGCTGCGCACGCCGCTCAGCGCGCGCAGCGGCGCGCGCGCCTCTGGGGCTAGGCGCCCGTCTGCGCGGTCATGAAGAAGATGGTCAGCAGCACGAGCACGTTGGCGCCGGCGTTGACCAGGAACACCTGCCGGCGCAGCGCGAGGTACTCGGCGCTGAAGGTGAAGCCGCCGCTCGATGTGGCGTCGCCGGCGGCGGCGACGTCTCGCTCGGCCAGCTCGGCCAGGCGGCGCTCTCTGGGCGCGAAGAAGACGCCGCCGAGCGCGCCGAGCAGGATGATCACGGCGAGGCCCCACTGCACGTAGAAGTCGCTCCAGGTGTGCAGCTTGCTCGCGAGGTAGATGCCCGCTAGCAGCGCCAGGCCGAGAAACGGCGAGATGACGAACTTGCCGACGCTGTCCTGGATGCGGTGCATGCCGGGCATGGAGCGCGGCTCGGCGCGGATGCCGACGGCGTACATGACGGGGTAGGCGAAGGTGACGCCGAAGGCGATGACGATGGCGGCGATGTGCACGGCCAGCGCGAAGGTGAAGAAGGTGACTGCGGGTATCAGCATGGGCGCACCCTAACCGCCACGGCGGGCGGACGTGCCTATCTTGCCGGGCGCGCTCAGAAGGTCGGCGCGTACTTGCCGAAGACGTCCTGCATGGCGCCGCACACCTCGCCGATCGAGCAGCGATCCTTGAGCGCCTGGCGAATGGCCGGCAGCAGGTTGTCGCTTCCCCGCGCGACCTCGCGCAGCTCCTCCAGGCGCTGGGCGACGAGCTGCTGATCGCGCTCGGCCTTGAAGGTGGCCAGGCGGTCGAGCTGTTCGCGCTCGGACTGCGGGTCGACGCGCAGCAGGTCGGGCACTTCGATGCCCTCTTCCTCGTACTTGTTGACGCCTACGACGATGTCCTGGCCGATGCGGTAGCGCTCCTGGTAGCCCCACGCCGACTCGTCGATCTCGCCGGTGATGAACTGGATGGCGTTGACCGAGCCGCCGAGCGCGTCGACCTTGTCGATGAGCTCGTTGGCGCGCGCTTCGATCTCGTCGGTGAGCGACTCGACGAAGTAGGAGCCGGCAAACGGGTCGACGGTGTCGGCGGCGCCGGACTCGTGCGCGAGCACCTGCTGCGTGCGCAGGGCGATTTTGGCGGCGCGCTCGGTGGGCAGCGCGAGCGCCTCGTCGAAGCCGTTGGTGTGCAGCGACTGCGTGCCGCCGCAGACCGCGGCGAAGCCCTGCAGGGCGACGCGCACGATGTTGTTCTCGGGCTGCTGCGCGGTCAGCGTGACGCCGCCGGTCTGCGTGTGAAAGCGCAGCATGGTGGCCTTGGGGTTGGTCGCGCCAAAGCGCTGTTTCATGATGTGCGCCCACATGCGCCGCGCGGCGCGGAACTTGGCGACCTCCTGAAAGACGTTGTTGTGGCCGTTGAAGAAGAACGCCAGACGCGGCGCGAACTCGTCGACCGACAGGCCGGCGTCGATGGCCGCCTGCACGTAGGCGATGCCGGAGGACAGCGTGAAGGCGACCTCCTGCACGGCCGAGCAGCCCTTCTCGCGGAAGTGGTAGCCGGAGATCGAGATGGTGTTCCAGCGAGGCACGTTCTCGTGGCAGTACTGGAACAGGTCGGTCGTCAGGCGCATGGTCGGCTGCGGCGGGTAGATGTAGTTGCCGCGCGCGATGTACTCCTTGAGCACGTCGTTCTGCGTGGTGCCGCGCAGCTTCTCCGATGGCACGCCCTGCTCCTCGCCGACGAGCTCGTAAAGCAGCAGCAGGCAGGCGGCGGGCGCGTTGATGGTCATGGACGTGGAGACCTGATCGAGCGGGATGCCATCGAAGGCCGTGCGCATGTCGTCGATCGTGTCGATCGCCACGCCGGTGCGCCCGACCTCTCCCAGGCAGCGCGGGTTGTCGGAGTCCAGGCCGAGCTGCGTGGGCAGGTCGAAGGCCATGGACAGACCCGTGGAGCCCTTGGACAGCAGGTAGCGGTAGCGCTCGTTGGACTCCTTGGCCGAGGCGTAGCCGGCGTACTGGCGCATGGTCCAGGTCTGCTTGCGGTACATCTCGCGATGCACGCCGCGCGTGTAAGGGAAGGCGCCGGGCTCGCCGAGGTCGAGCTCGGCGGGCAGGTCAGACTCGTCGTAGAGCTCTGAGATCTCGATGCCCGAGTCGGTGAAGCGACGCGGGTCGTCGGGGCCGACGATCGGCGCGACGGTCAGGTGCTCGGGGTCATCGTCCTGTGCGGGCGCGGTGGCCATGCACGGATCATAAGGACACGCCGAGCTCGCCCGGCGGGCGCACGGCGGCGACAGCGACGTTTCACCGCAGGGGGTTGACCTGAGTATCCTCCGCCGCGATGCCCACCTGTCTGGTCACCGGCGGCGCTGGATTTCTCGGATCGCACCTGTGCGACGAGCTGATCGCGCGCGGCAACAGGGTGATCTGCGTGGACAACCTGGAGACGGGCTCGCTGGCGAACATCGCGCATATTCGCGACGCCGAGAAGTTCATGCACGTGGGCGTGGACATCATCGAGCCGTACTTCATCGACGAGCCGATCGACTTCGTCTACCACCTGGCCTCGCCTGCCTCGCCGATCGACTACCTGCGCCTGCCGCTGCACACGCTGAAGGTGGGCTCCTACGGCACGCACCACACGCTCGGCCTGGCCAAGGCCAAGCGCGCGCGCTTTCTGATCGCGTCGACCAGCGAGGTGTACGGCGACCCGAAGGAGCACCCGCAGTCGGAGAGCTACTGGGGGCACGTCAACCCGATCGGGCCGCGCGGTGTGTATGACGAGGCCAAGCGCTACGCGGAGGCGCTGGTGATGGCCTACCACCGCCAGCAGGGAGTGGACACGGCGATCGTGCGCATCTTCAACACGTACGGCAGCCGCATGCGCCCGCACGACGGCCGCGCGATCCCGACGTTCCTGCGCCAGGCGCTCGCCAACCGCCCGATCACGGTGTTCGGCGACGGCAGCCAGACGCGCTCCTTCTGTTACGTGTCAGACCTGATCCGGGGGATGATCGCGCTGGCCGAGTCCGGCCATCACAACCCGGTCAACATCGGCAACCCCGACGAGTTCACGCTGCTGGAACTTGCCGAGACGGTCAAGGAGCTGACCGGCTCGGAGTCCGACATCATCTTCGAGGCGCTGCCCGAGGACGACCCCAAGCAGCGCAAGCCCAACATCGCGCTCGCCCAGG
>DATARK010000121.1:0-2674 GCA_036264175.1 Solirubrobacteraceae bacterium | reverse complement strand
CCTCAACCAGCTCTTCACGGAACGCTGGCAGCTGATGCTCGACGCGATCACGCAGATCGACGCAGAGGCCCTGCCCGCTCGGGAGAAGCTCTACATGGTCGCCTCGTTCATCATCGACTCCTACCGCCACGAGCCGCAGCTGATGAAGGTGATCATCGTCGAGGTCACCCGCGCGGCCAACTCGTTCGGCCAGACCCACCTCGAGCAGATCCGCCAGGCCTACCTGTCGATCGCGGCGATCGTGACCAAGGCCCAGCAGGAAGGCGTCTTCAAGTCCGAGATCGACGCGGAGTTCGCCGCGATGACCTTCTACGGGGCGATCGAGCAGGTGCTGACCGGCTGGATCTTCGGCCTGCTGCCGGCCGACGACGAGCACTTCGAGCGCGCCAAGGGGCTCGTAGTCGAGATGGTGTGCGGCGGCCTTGACTGCCCGCCGGGCGCCTGAGGGGTCGCAGCCACGCCGAGCGTGCCGCCTACGGCCTGCGCGCCGCCTCCGGCTTGTGTGCCGTGACGATCAGGTTGTAGAAGATCGCCGGCGGCAGTCGGCCCTCGAGTAGCGCGCGGTCGACCTTCTGCAGCGCCAGATAACCGCGGTAGGCGTAGTTGCGCCAGCCCCACGGCACGTCGTCGGGATGAGCTGTGGCCTCCAGCGTGCGGTTGGTCCAGCCGAACCAGTTGGCAAGCAGCTCCTCGCCGACCACGCGCACGTCGGCAAAGCCCGCGTCGCGGGCAAATGTCGTCAGTTCGCCCGGCGCGAAGGCGTGCACGTCGACAAAGCCCTCGAGCGAGGCCTCCGGCGCGCCGCCGTCGGCCGGTGGGGCAGGGCGGGCGTGGATCGCGCGGCGCCACAGCGGCGCCACCGCCGTGGCCGCGCGCTTGGGGACCTGAGCGACGCGGTCGCCGTAGCGCGAGGGCTCGCCGGCGAACAGGACGGTGCCGCCGGGCGCGAGCACGCGCGCGAACTCGCGGAACGCCTGCGCAAGATCGGGGATGTGGTGCAGGATCGCGTGGCCGATCACCAGGTCAAAGCTCGCGTCGGCGAACGGCAGCTCCTCGGCGTCGGTCGGGACGGTCTGCACCTCCAGCCCGAGCCGCCCGGCGTTTGCGCTCAGCGCCGCGAGCATCCCCGGCGAGATGTCGGTGCAGGTCGCCTGCCCGATCAGGCCGGCGAGCATCAGGTTGAGCGTGAAGTAGCCCGTGCCCGAGCCGATCTCAAGCGAACGCTCGAACCGGGCGGGTGGGTCCGGCATCCTCGCCCCCAAGGCCTTGCGCACCTTCGCCAGCACCTGCGCCTGGCCGACGTCGCCGAAGTCGATCCCCCACTTGGTGTCGTAGTGGTTGGCCGCCACGTCGTGGTAGCGGGTGTTGACGTCGCGGATCTCCTCCGCGGAGAGGGTGGGTGGCATGGTGGCGCACGATATTCGACGCCGCGCGATCAAGCGTTGCATGTGCGCTTGGCGGTGTGGAGCGCGCCGCAGCATGTTGCCAGTGTTTTGCGTACAACGCCCACTATCTACTGCGTGTCGTGGTACCTGCGGACGGAGGAAGGCCGCCACGAGATCGACCTGATAGCCGAGCTCGGCGCGCGACAGGTGGTGGGCATCGAGGTGCAGGCGAGCGCCTCGCCGCGAGCAGGCGAGGATGCCAAGCACTTGGTGTGGTTGGCAGAGCAGCTGGGGGAGCGGTTCCTGGCCGGCGTCGTGTTGCACACCGGCCCGCACACGTACGCGCTTGCGACAAGGTCGTGGCCGCTCCCATCGCGGTTCTCTGGGGGTAGACTCGCGCGGCCTTGTCCGCCCCCGTCTTTCAGCAGCGCGACCAGCCCGAGGGGGTGCCGCCGCTTGCGCTCACAGGCGAGCGCACGCTGCCCGACGTGCCGGAGGAGAACTACTGGTACCGGCGCCACCTGGTCGTCTACGAGTGGATCGCCGCGCGCGCAGGGGGTCTGCGCGTAGTGGACATGGCCTGCGGCGAGGGCTACGGCTCGGACGTGCTCGCCGGCGCTGCAGCGTCGGTCGTCGGCGTCGATGCCAACCCCGAGGCGCACGAGCACGCCAGGCTGCGCTACCGGCGCCCGAATCTGCGCTTCGCGCGCGAGCTGGTCGAGACGTTCTCAGAGTCCGCCGACGCAGTCGTCTTCCTGCAGACGATCGAGCACCTTAAGGACCCCGACGCGGCGCTCGCGCACTTCCGCTCGCTGGTCGCCGACGCCCCGGACGGTGGCGCCGTCTACGTCTCGACCCCAAACGTCCGCACGCTCGCCCCGAAGGGGGCCAAGCGGTCTGACAACCCCTGGCACGTGCACGAGTACGAGGCCGACGAATACGAGATGCTCTGCCGCGGGACGTTCTCGCGGGTGGAGATGTACGGCCTGTTCCACGCTCGTAAGCTGCGCGCCCACGAGCTGGCGCTACGGGCCGGCTGGGACAGCGTCCACCCGCGTCTGCGCTTGACGAAAGCCTTCTATGGCTGGTTCACGCCGGCGATCGCGGCCAGCGACTTCGTCCTGCGCTCGGCCGGCGAGGCCGACCTGGACGAGGCGCTCGACTTCCTCGCCGTCTGCCGGCCGTAGAACTTGTATATCGCCGAATAGACCATTGTGTTTTGCTCGTTGGCGGGTAGCACCCGTCATCCGAGGCGTTTGTCTCGTCCTCACTATCCAGGTATACTAGTC
>DATARK010000038.1:0-9968 GCA_036264175.1 Solirubrobacteraceae bacterium | reverse complement strand
CCGCCGGAGCTGCGCCCGATGGTGCAGCTGGACGGCGGGCGCTTTGCGACCTCCGACCTCAACGACCTGTACCGACGGGTGATCAACCGCAACAACCGGCTCAAGCGCCTGCTCGACCTCGGCGCGCCGGAGATCATCGTCAACAACGAGAAGCGCATGCTGCAGGAGGCCGTCGACGCGCTGTTCGACAACGGCCGTCGCGGCCGTCCGGTCACCGGGCCGGGCAACCGTCCGCTGAAGAGCCTCTCGGACATGCTCAAGGGCAAGCAGGGGCGCTTCCGCCAGAACCTGCTCGGCAAGCGCGTGGACTACTCCGGACGCTCGGTGATCGTCGCCGGCCCGTATCTGAAACTGCACCAGTGCGGCCTGCCGAAGATCATGGCGCTGGAGTTGTTCAAGCCGTTCATCATGGCCCGCCTGGTCGAGCGCAAGTCCGCGCAGAACATCAAGGCGGCCAAGAAGATGGTCGACTCGATGATCGGCGAGGTGTGGGACGTGCTCGAGGAGGTCATCCACGAGCACCCGGTGCTGCTCAACCGGGCCCCGACGCTGCACCGTCTGGGCATCCAGGCCTTCGAGCCGCTGCTGGTCGAGGGCAAGGCGATCCAGGTGCACCCATTGGTCTGCCACGCCTTCAACGCCGACTTCGACGGCGACCAGATGGCGGTGCACCTGCCGCTTTCGGCAGAGGCGCAGGCCGAGGCGCGCATTCTCATGCTGTCGGCCAACAACATCCTCAGCCCGGCCCACGGCGCGCCGCTGGCGACGCCGACGCAGGACATGATCCTCGGCGCCTACTACCTGACCTACGGTCCGGAAGCAGACGAGCTGGCGAAGATCGACCGCACCAAGCACGAGCCGCGTCCGCACGTGTTCCGCACGGCCCAAGAGGCCGAGCTGTCCTACGAGGGCCGCGTGGTCAAGCTGCACGACCTGGCCGAGTTCCGCCCCTATGGGCGCGAGGGCGGTCACGTGCTGACGACGATCGGGCGGATCATCTACAACGACCGCATCGAGCGGGCGCTGGCCGAGGCGCTCGGCGACGAGTTCGACGCCAGCAAGTACACGTTCGTCAATCAGTCGATGAAGAAGCGCGACACGACGCGACTGATCGACGTGCTCGTGCAGACCTACGGCGCGACGACGATCTCGCTGGTGCTCGACGCCTTCAAGGACCTCGGCTTCAAGTACGCCACGCAGGCCGGCATCACGATCTCCAAGAACGACGTGGTGGTGCCGCCGGAGAAGCAGTCGATCATCGACGGCTACCAGGAGCAGGTCGGCGAGATCTCAGACCAGTACGACATGGGGCTGATCACCCAGGAGGAGCGCCACGAGGCGGTCGTCGAGAAGTGGAACGCGGCGACCGACGACGTCGCCGAGGCGATGGTCGCCAACCTGGAGACGCTCAACCCGATCTTCATGATGGCCAACTCGGGTGCGCGTGGCTCCTTCAAGCAGATCCGCCAGCTGGCTGGCATGCGTGGCCTGATGGCCAACCCGAAGGGTGAAATCATCGAGCGCCCGATCAAGGCCAACTTCATGGAGGGCCTGTCGGTGCTGGAGTACTTCATCTCCACGCACGGCGCGCGAAAGGGCCTGGCCGACACGGCCCTGCGCACCGCCGACTCGGGCTATCTGACGCGTCGTCTGGTCGACGTCGCACAGGACGTGATCATCCGCGAGGCCGATTGCGGCACCGAGGACCACATCGAGATGCCCGTGTTCAAGGATGGCGGCGACCCCAACGACGGCCTCGTCGGGCGCGTCGCGGCGCTGGACATCAAGACCAAGCGCAGTCGCATGCTCACCGAGAAGGGCGCGGAGATCGGTCGTGAGGAGTTCGCCGAGATCGTCGAGGCGTTCGCTGACGAGCACGAGAAGGGCGTCGAGGTCAAGGTGCCCGTTCGCTCGGTGCTCAAGTGCGAGGCCCAGAGCGGCGTGTGCCAGGCCTGCTACGGCCGGGCAATGGCCACCGGCGCGCTCGCGCAGATCGGCGACGCGGTGGGAATCGTCGCCGCTCAGTCGATCGGCGAGCCCGGCACGCAGCTGACGATGCGCACGTTCCACACCGGCGGTGTCGCCGGAGCGGACATCACGCACGGCCTGCCGCGTGTCGTCGAGCTCTTCGAGGCGCGCAAGCCCAAGGGCCTGGCGCAGATCGCAGAGCAGGACGGCGTGGTCTCGATCGAGGAGACCGAAAAGGCGCTCACCGTCGTGATCACCGACGAGGCCGGCGAGGAGCACCGCCATTCCTTCCCGCGGCGCACGCGCCTGTTCGTCAGCTCAGGCGAGAAGATCGTCGCCGGAAAGCAGCTCAACGAGGGGTCGGTCTACCCGCACGAGCTGCTGGCGATTCGCGGGCGCACCGACACCGAGGTCTACCTGGTCAAAGAGGTCCAGGAGGTCTACAAGTCCCAGGGCGTGGACATCAACGACAAGCACATCGAGCTGATCGTTCGTCAGATGCTCAAGAAGGTGCGCGTGGATCAGAAGGGCGACACCGACTACCTGCCCGGGCAGTTCGTCGACCGCTTCGAATTCGCCAAGGTCAACGACGCGATCGTCAAGGGCAAGGGCGAGGCCGCGCAGTTCGAGGACATCATCCTCGGCATCACCAAGGCCTCGCTGAACACCGACTCGTTCCTCTCGGCGGCCTCCTTCCAGGAGACCACCAAGGTGCTCACCGACGCGGCGCTGGAGGGCAAGACCGATCGCCTGAACGACCTCAAGGAGAACGTGATCATCGGCAAGCTGATCCCGGCCGCCACGGGCCTGAAGCGCTACCGGCGGATCGAGATCGAACCGTCCGAACCGCTTCCGCGGGCGATCGACGACGTCGGGCTGCTCGACCAGGACGAGATCGCGGCCGAGCTCGGCCTGTCCAACGGCGAGAGCCTCGGCGGCGGCTACGGCCAGGAGTTCGACGCCGACCTCGCGTCGCTGGAGAAGATCGGCGCCGGCGACTCAGACCCCGGATTCGTCGAGGAGCTGGCCGAGCTGGAGGTCCCCGAGGAGGACCCCGCTCCCGAGCAGAAATAGGCAGCACGGCATGACCCCGGGGCTGCAGGCGGCAGCCTCGGGTCAGCCGACTGACGCCGTGGCTTGCGCGCCGGCCTGAGTGCATTCTCACGTCCGCCTGGCGCATCTTTCCGAGCGGCATGCTGTCCTGAGGGCGATGACCGCCGGCCGCCTGACGCGCCGATCGCTGCTCGTCGCCGCCGGCGCGAGCGCTGTGGGCGGCCTCGTGCGTCCACCGCGCGCGCTCGCGATGCTGGCCGGCGCCCCGCCCAAGGCGCTCGCCGAGCGCTCGCTCGGCACGCTCACCGCCGGCGTGCACACCGTTCAGCTGGCGGCAAACGCAGACCTGCTTGGCGTGCAATGGCAGGCGCCGCACGACGCGCAGGTGCAGGTCCGCTTCGTCGGAGCGAGCGGGCGCTTCAGCGCATGGGTGTCGGCCGGAGGCAACAATCACGTTCCAGACGCCGGTCACGAGCGGCATCGATCGGTCGGCGAGCCGGTCTGGACCGGCGGCACGCGCGTCGTCCAGCTGCGCGTCAGCCGCGCGGTGCGCGACGTGTGGCTCCACCTGATCGACGTCAGCGCCGGCGCCGGCGCGCGTCGAGTGGCGCTGGCGCAAGCGCGCTCGCCACTCGCCGCGCTTGCCTCGGCGCCGTTCGCGCTGGCCCAGCCGAGCCTGCAGGCGGGCGCCGGGCAGCCGCCGATCATCGCGCGCCGCGCATGGGCCCACGGCGTATCGCATCCGCGGGTCGCGCCGGAATACGGCGCGGTGCGCCTGGCCTTCGTGCACCACACCGAGAACCCCAACGGCTACCTCGCGCGCGAGGTGCCTCCGATGCTGCGCGCGATCTTTCTCTTCCACCGAGAAATTCGCGGCTGGAACGACATTGGCTACAACTTCGTGGTGGACGCCTTCGGACGCACGTTCGAGGCGCGCGCCGGCGGCATCGACGAGCCGGTTGTCGGCGCACAAGCCGGCGGCTACAACCTCGTCTCGACCGGCATCGCCGTGCTCGGATCGTTCAGCGGCCAGCCGATCTCCGTGCCCGCCAGGCGAGCCTTGCAGCGCCTGCTGGCTTGGAAGCTGTCGCTGCACGGAGTGCCGGCGCAGGGGCGCGTGACAGTGCACGTCAACCCGGCCGGCGCCGTGTACAGCCGCTATCCGGCCAACGCGCCCGTGTCGCTGCCGCGCATCGCCGGCCACCGCGATGCCGACACCACCGACTGCCCCGGCGACGCGCTGTATCGCCAGCTGTCGGCCATCCGTCCGCGCGTCCACAGCCTCGCGCCGCGACCGGTGCTGGCGACGCTCGCGCTGACGCCCGTCAGCGCAGAACCGACGCCGTCCGCGCCCACGCCACCGACGACGCCCGCTCCCGGCGTGCCGGCGCCGACACCTGCGCCGGCAGCAAGCGGCGGCCTGACCGGCACGCTGGCATTCCTCGACGGCACGCCGCTCGCCGGCGCGACCGTGCAGATACAGGCGCGCAGCGTGTTGCGTCGTGGCGAAACGGTCGTCGAGCAGACGCTCGCGCAGGCGCAGTGCGACGCCACCGGCCGCTGGTCGTTGCCGGCAAGCGTCGTGCCGTCTGCCACGAGCATCTCGCTGCGCGCTCTCTATCTCGGCGCCGCGGCCGGCGCCGGCGGACCGGCGCAAGCCGGCGCGGGCGTCTCGGCGCCGCTCGCGCTGGCTTCGTCGGCGCTCAGCCCTGCTCGAGCTCCCGCGCCCACGCCAGCAGCAGCTCTCGCTCGCGTTCGGTGAGCCCGTGCTCGGGCTCGGTCGCCACGAGCAGCGTCGGCGCCGCGCGGGCGCTTGCCCAGTCGTGGCATGCCGCGTTGAACGCGTCGTCGATCCACGCCAGCGCTCGCTGCCCGGCATAGGCGTCGATCGCGTCGAGCTTCCAGTGCGCGTTGCCGCGGCCCACCGAGCGGTCGAAGCGCAGGAACGGCAGGCCGGCGGGCAAGCCGAGCAGGTGGGGGAGATGCTCGTCGGCCTTCTCCTCCCAGCCGCTGCACCAGACCGGCTCGAAATGCTCGGCCAGCTCTAGAAGGTGAGCGGCGGCGGTGGCCGAAAGGAAGTGGGGAATGCCCTCGATCGAGTGGAAAGAGCCGGGCTTGGCGGTGAGATCGCCGCCGAACAACGAGATCACGCCGTCGATGTCGACGAGCATCAGAGGCTTGTGCGAATCGATGCTTGAGGACTCCAATATTTCTTTTGCCTGTTCTTTAGTTTCTACAGAGGTAGACCGGGGTACTCTCCTGCGACGGCCGATCCGCCGAGGCTTGGGCGCTGGCAGTAAAGCAGCCCCGCGCATCAGTCGATTCCCCCCCAAGCACCTCCCTACCCCCACCATCTCTTAATGACCCTAGACCTCGGCATCCTCCTGGCTCTCGCGTGCGCATTCGTCGCGAATCTGGGCTTCTTCTACAAGCACCGGGGCGCCAACTCGGTGCCCAAGATCGACGTTCGCCACCCCTTCGCGGCGGCGCGCTCGCTCTACTCGTCGAAGTGGTTCACGCTCGGCATGATCACGGCCACGGCCAGCTGGGGCCTGCACGTCGCGGCGCTGGCGCTTGCGCCGATGTCCGTGATCCAGGTGGCGCTCGCCGCCGGCGTCGTGTTCATCGCCGTGATGGCCGACAGGCTGTTTGGCTTCGAAGTCGGACGCCGCCAGTGGATCGGGCTGTCGCTGATGGCCGCCGGCCTGGCCGTGCTCGGCATCACCGCGCCGACGATGCACGGCGCGCACTCGCAGTTCTCCGTCGCCGCCATGATCGCCTTCGAGGCCGGACTGTTCGGCATCGGCGGGCTGCTGATCATGGGCCCGCGCATGGGCGGCCCGGTCGAGCACCACGGCGTCATGCTCGGCGCCGCCGCCGGCATCCTCTTCGGCGTCTCCGACACGGCCATCAAGGCGCTCACCGGCATCACCGGCGCGCACGGCTTCGTCGGCCTGCTGCTCAGCCCTTGGCTGCTCGTCGCCGTGCTGGCCTCGATCGTGGCCTTCTACGCGTCCGCGCGCGGCCTGCAGGACGGCGACGCCGTACCAGTCATCGCCGTCACGGGCACGGCCGCGAACATCGCCGGCATCACCGGCGGCATCCTCGTCTTCGGCGATCCGATGGCCGGCAGCCCGCTCGGCCTCACGCTGCAGGCGATCGCCTTCGTCGCCGTGATCGTCGCTGCCGCGATGATGCCCGCTCCGGTGCGCGCCGCCGGCGCCGCCGGCGCTGCTGCAAGCGCTTAGCGCTGCTAGCATCACCGCCCGAATGCCTACCACCTCGCAACTCGTGCGCAATGGCCGCGTGGCCCCGAAGAAGAAGCTCGCCACGCCTGGATTGAAGTCCGGGTCCGGGCGCAAAAAGAAAACCGCCGCACCGCAGCGTCGCGGCGTCTGCACGCGCGTCTACACGACCACGCCGAAGAAGCCTAACTCCGCGCTGCGCAAGGTCGCGCGTGTGCGCATCTCCGGCTCGATTGAGGTCACCGCCTACATCCCCGGCGAGGGGCACAATCTGCAAGAGCACTCCGTCGTGCTCGTCCGCGGCGGCCGCGTCAAGGATCTTCCGGGCGTTCGCTACAAGGTCGTTCGTGGCACGCTCGACGCCGCAGGCGTGAGCGACCGCAAGAAGGCTCGCTCGCAGTACGGCGTGAAGAAAAAATAGATGCCGCGCCGCGCAGCAGCCCAGATCCGTCCGGTCGAGCCGGACCCCGTGCACCGCTCCAAGCTCGTCCAGCAGGTCATCAACAAGGTCATGCTCGACGGCAAGAAGTCGACCGCCGAGCGCATCGTCTATGACGCGCTCGCGCTGATCGGCGAGCGCTCGGACAAAGACCCGCTGGAGACGCTCGAGGCTTCGATCAAGACGCTCACGCCCACGCTCGAGGTCAAATCGCGCCGCGTCGGCGGCGCCACCTACCAAGTGCCCGTCGAGGTCGCCTCCCGCCGCGCCCGCACGCTCGCCGTTCGCTGGCTGGTCGAGTTCGCGCGTCAGCGCCGTGAGAAGACCATGGCCCAGCGCCTGGCCAACGAGCTCACCGACGCGATGTCCCAGCAGGGTGGCGCTTACAAGCGCAAGGACGACATCTATCGCATGGCGCAGGCCAACAAGGCCTTCGCCCACTACCGCTGGTAGCGGGCCGGCGACCGGCGCGCTACGGCGTCCTCGGTCGCTCGCGTGCAGACAACTCTCGCGCTCGCCTGCTTGACCTCGCGCCGCCACGCGCTGAGCGGCGCCGCGGGTTCGCCAATCGTCCACGAACGACCGTATAACCATGGTTATACGGCGCGCGCAACGCGAGTGATCGTCTTCGGCCGGCAGGCAGACGCGGCGAAAGGCCGATGCGATCGCTGGCGTCTCACAGCCGCTTCCAGCGCGCACACACCCGCTCAGCCCGCAGGCTTCTGCCAAGCCAGCACGCTCGCGTGCCCGGCCCGCGTCGGCGCGCTGCCGTCGCCGGCGCGCAGCTCGCGCTCCAGTCGATCCAGGCCGGCGCGCAGCTCATCGGGATGGTCGCGCTGCATGCGCTCGAAGTAGCTCGTCTGCGAACGGCGCTCGGCGTCGAGCAGCAGCTCGGGGTGACCGAGCATGGCGGCCATCGAACCGTCCACGACGTCCTCGTAGACGACCGACATGCGCCAGGCGTGCGGCAGCGCGGCGAACAGCTCGGCGACGGGCATGTGGGTCTGCTCCATCCACGGTCGTGAGCCGGGGAAGTAGTCCAGGCACCACGCGTCGGCGATGTCCTCGCGCGTGAACGCCATCACCGCAAGGCGCCCGCCAGGACGCAGCACGCGCTCGGCCTCAGCGAGCACGTCGGCGGGGCGGTCGACGTGGTGGAGCATCGACACGAGCATGACCGCGTCGAAGCTCTCGTCGGCAAACGGCAGGTGCGTGGCGTCGCCCTCGACCGTCGGCAGGGCCTTGTCTGCGGCGTGCGCGAGCATCGCAGGCGAGCGGTCGACGACGACCGGCTGCCAGCTCTCGCCGGCGAGCGCCATTGCGTAGTTGCCGGTGCCGCCGCCGATGTCGAGGAGCTCGCGACCTGCAGCCCGGCCGAGCGCGCGACGCAGCGGCGCGAGCACCGACGGGCTGGCGCCGCGCGTGCTGTCGTAGGCGAGTGCCTGCCGCGAGTAGTCCGAGAGCAGCCCCACGCGATTGACGTTAGCCTCGAACACCCGTCCGGGGTTGAAGAAAGAAGCTTCGGTACCTAAACTTAAGGTACCGAATGGCTTCTGCGGATACGACAACCGAGGACACACGCACCGGCTCGCACGGGCCGGAGGCTTCCGAGCGCATCGAGCCTTACGTGTGGAAGATCGCCGGCGTGGTGATTCTCGGCATGATCATGTCGATTCTCGACACGACGATCGTGAACGTGGCGCTGCGCACGCTCGGCCACGACCTGCACAGCTCGATCTCGCAGATCCAGTGGGTGGTGACCGGCTATCTGCTGTCGCTGGCGGCGGTGATTCCGGTGACCGGCTGGGCCGCACGTCGCTACGGCGCCAAGCGTGTGTACATGACCTCGCTGGTGCTGTTCACGGTCGGCTCGGGGCTGTGCGCGGTTGCCGCCTCGACCACATCGCTGGTGCTCTTCCGCGTACTGCAGGGCGTTGGCGGCGGCATGATCATGCCCGTCGGCCAGCTGATCATGGCGCAGGTCGCCGGACCCAAGCGCATGGGGCGCGTGATGGGCGTGGTGACGATGCCGGCGATGCTCGCACCGATCCTGGGGCCGGTCGTCGGTGGCACGATCCTGCAGAACCTGCACTGGTCGTGGATCTTCCTGGTCAACCTGCCGATCGGCGCGATCGCCTTCGCGCTGGCCTGGCGCGTGCTGCCGCACACCGACTCGGGCGAGGCCGGACGCCTGGACGTGATCGGACTGGGACTGCTGTCGACGGCATCCACGGCGCTCGTCTACGGACTGAGCCAGCTGGGCACGCACAGCGACCTGGCGGCGCCGATTGTCGTCTGGCCGATCGCCATCGCGCTGGTGCTGTCGGGCATCTTCGTGTGGCACGCGCTGCGCGTCGAGCGTCCGCTGCTGGACGTGCGCCTGTACGCCAACCGTGTGTTCGGTGCAGCCTCGCTGACGACGTTCGGCCTCGGCGCGGCGCTGTTCGGCGCGATGATCCTGGTGCCGCTGTACTACCAGGAAGTGCGCCACGAGAGCGTGATCGTTACGGGGCTGCTGGTCGGCCCGCAGGGCTTGGGAATGCTGATCGTGATGCCGCTGGTGAGCCGCTTCACGCAGCGCTTCGGTGGCGGGCGTGTGGCGCTGTTCGGCGTGCTGATTCTGTCGGCGTCGACGATCCCGCTGGCATTCGTCGGCGCACAGACGTCGATCGTGTTCATCTCGCTGGTGCTGCTGCTGCGCGGCGTCGGCATCGGCTTCGCGTTCATGCCCGCGATGACAGCCGCGTTCGCGTCGCTGCGCCCCGACCAGCTGTCCGACGCGACGCCGCAACTGAACGTGCTGCAGCGCATCGGCGGCGCGATCGGCACGGCCGTGCTGGCGGTCGTGCTGCAGCGCGCCACCGGCCATGCAGTCACAAAACCGCCAGGCGCGTTTCAGACCGCCTACTGGTGGTCGGTCGGCATCTGCGTACTTTCGCTGATCCCCTGCATAGTGCTCATGCGCGCCGAGAATCCGCGCGCGCGGCCGAGTCGAGCGGCGGCCAACGCCGAGGCCGCCGCCGAGCCGCTGGGGGTGTGAACGCCGTGGCCGCCCCGACCAAGCCTCGGCGCTCGTCCCAAGCCGCGCCACAGACCCCGCCGGCCGGCGAGCTCAGCCCGCAGCTGACCGAGCTCGGGCTGGCCTTCCGCCACGTCTTTCGCACGCTCAGCCGCCTGCGCGGGCGCGACACGCACCTGGCCGGCCAGGAGCTCAGCCACGCGCAGTTCGAGCTTTTGATCGAGCTCGACGAGCGCGGTGAGCT
>DATARK010000126.1:0-5162 GCA_036264175.1 Solirubrobacteraceae bacterium | reverse complement strand
GACCTCCTTCACCAGCTTCGCGACGGGAATGTGCAAGCACCGTCGCATCACCTCCCCGAGTTCTTCGAGAAATCCGTTCCGCTTCTTCTTCTGGGGTCGGGCCAGGACCATCTTCTTGCGGGGGTCGCTACGCTGGTCGACTTGAGCACGAGCGAGGAAACTGATGGGCTGCCCGGCTGCCTTGAGCACGGTGGATGAGGGAAAGGCGGACGGCCCCTCGCGATACGTGACCGACCGGAAAGCTACGAGGTCGGCGGGTCGAGCGAGTCGGCTTCGGCCTCGAGGCTGAGCGGCATCTCGGGGTCGTCATCTGCGGAGCGGGCGACAGCGGCCGCCCAGCGTAGATGCTGGGCGGCCTTCTTCGGCTCCCCTCGGGCCCGAAACAGCTGTCCCAGGCGCATGTGGCCATCCGGGAGATCGGGGAAGTCATCGAGGAGGCGACGGCACATCTGTTCGGCCTCATCGAACTTGCCTGCGTCAATCAGGTCGAGTGCGCCATTGGACAACTTGTCGAGCCGCTCGCCCTCGTCATCGACGGCCGGTCGCCAGCCGGAGCGGGGAGCTTGCCTGGGCGGCGGAGGTGCATCGCGACGCTGCTGTTCGCGAGCAGCGGTGGCAGCAGCTTCGTCCCTCACCAGGCAGCAATGCTTATATTTCTCGCCGCTGCCGCAGGGACAAGAATGATTGCGTCCGACCTTCGTCATGAAGCTCACATGTCCTTGCTGAAGCTGATCGGCGACACGATGTTCTACCACCTGCTCGATCGCATCGACGCCGAGCTGGCCGAGACCACGCGATGCGGGGGGTGTCCTCGATGCAAAGGGGTGGTGCACAAGGCGAAGTACCCCCGCAAGCCACGGGGCGGACCGCCCGGCCTACCGGAGACGTACGGATGGCGAGCGAGCTACTGCTGCGCGGCCGAGGGGTGCCGGACCCGCGCGACGCCGCCGTCGGTGCGATTCCTCGGCCGTCGGGTGTACCTCGGCGCGGTGGTGGTCCTCGCATCGGCGCTGCAGCACGGGGTCAGTAAATTCCGCGCACGCCAGCTGAGGGAGCTGTTCGGCGCAAGCCGGCAGACCCTGGAGCGCTGGCGCAGCTGGTGGCTGGAGACGTTTCCGTCGAGCCGGTTCTGGCAGAGCCTGCGAGGACGGGTCATGCCGGGGGTCAACGAAGCCACGCTGCCGCACTCGCTGCTCGAGCAATTCGAAGGCAGCCGCGTCGATGGCGGCGCGCTGGCCGGCGTACTCGGGCTACTGCAACCGATCTCGACGAAACCCTGGCTATTTGCGAGCGCTTCGTGATGGGCGCTGGCCACCCGCAGAGGATGGTGAATTCTCACGGCACGTAAGATCGAATAGAGGTTGTCGTCGAATTCGGCGTCCTGCACGCCGCTGCAAACGGACAACTGCGATGGCATCCACGACTGACCGCCGACATGAGCGGTGGGCCAACCTGCGTCATTCGATCATCGGGGCGCTGCTCGCGGCGCCGCCGCGCCGTGGCGAGCTCCGCGCCGCGATCGAGGCGCTCGCCAACAAGACGTGGCAGCACCCGATCACCGGTGCGCCGGTCAGCTTCGCCTACTCGACGCTAGAGCGCTGGCTGTACTTGGCGCGCCGGGCGGGGCACGGCGATACCGTCAACGCGCTCCGGCGCCGGGTGCGCAAGGACGCCGGGACGCGGCGCGCGATATCGGCGGCCCTGGTCGCGGCGCTGGTACAGCAGCACCGCGACCATCCGACCTGGAGCTACCAGCTCCACGCCGATAACCTCGTCGCGCTCGCCGAGTTCGATGCCACGCTCGGCCACATCCCGTCGTACTCGACGGTACGCCGGCTGATGAAGGGGCGTGGGCTGTTTCGCCAGAAGCGGCGGCGGCACGGAACGCGCGAGGGTGATAGCAAGAGCCGCGCGATCTTCGAGTCACGCGAGACGCGCAGCTTCGAGAGCGAGTACGTGCACGGCCTGTGGCACCTCGACTATCACACTGCGAAATTCGTCCGCATCCTGCGTGGGAACGGCGAGTGGGTCGCACCGAAGATCCTGGGCATCCTCGACGACCGGTCGCGGCTGTGCTGCCACGCGCAGTGGTACTTCGACGAGAACGCGGAGAACCTGGTCCACGCGCTCATCCAGGGTATCCAGAAGCGCGGCCTGTTTCGCTTGCTGCTCAGCGACAACGGGTCGCCGATGATTGCAGCCGAGACGCGTGAAGGGCTCGCACGATTGTCCATCTTGCACGACACCACGTTGCGCGCGTGCCCGGAACAGAACGGCAAGCAAGAGGCCTGGTGGAACTCCGTCGAGGGCCGCCTGCTCGCGATGCTCGAGAACGTCCCGAACCTGACGCTCGACGCGCTCAACCACGCGACGCAGGCGTGGGTGGAGATGGAGTACAACCGCGCGCATCACTCGGAGATCCGCGAGGCACCGGCGGAGCGCTTCCTACGCGGTCCGAGCGTCGGACGTCCGAGCCCGAGCGGTGAGGAGCTGCGGCTGGCGTTTCGCGTCGAGCAAACGCGCACCCAGCGGCGCAGCGACGGCACGGTCAGTATCGACGGCGTGCGCTTCGAGGTGCCGTCGCGCTACCGCCACCTCGAGCGGCTGAGCGTGCGGTACGCGTCGTGGGACCTCGGGCGCGTCCACCTGGTCGACCCGCGTACCGGCACACTGCTCGCGCCGCTGTATCCACTCGACCGCGCCAAGAACGCCGACGGGATGCGCCGTGTGCTCGGTCCGGTCGCCAGCGTGCCGGCCGACGAGGCGCCGCCGGCTACCCCCAAGAGCACCGAGATGGCGCCGCTGCTTCGCCGGCTCATCGACGCCTACGACCGCACGGGCCTGCCGCCCGCATACCTGCCCAAGCACGACGCACCGGCCGTCGACGATCCGGAGAACGACTGATGGATGCACGCAAGCTCTCGGCCCTCTATGGCCTCAAGTGGAACCCGTTTCTCGAGGATATCCCCGTCGAGGCGCTGTGCAAGACGCCGCGCATCGACCACTTCGCGTGGCGGGTCGAAGACCTGGTCATGCACGGCGGCTTCGCCCTCGTCACCGGTGACGTCGGCGCCGGCAAGTCGGCGGTCCTGCGGCTGCTCGCCGAGCGGCTGTCGGGACTGCGCGACGTGGTCATCGGCGAGGTCCAACGTCCGCAGAGTCGCGTGACCGATTTCTACCGCGAGCTCGGCGACCTGTTTGGCTTCGCGGTCTCGACCTCGAATCGCTGGGGCGCACACAAGGCGGTCCGCGCCAAGTGGCAAGAGCACATCCACCAGACGCTGTTTCGCCCGGTCTTGCTCGTCGATGAAGCGCAAGAAATGTCCTCGCCCCTGCTCGCCGAGCTACGCCTGCTCGGCTCGACCAAGCTCGATACGTGCACCATCATCACCGTGGTCCTGTGCGGCGACCGACGCATCGAGGAACACCTGCGCACGCCGGACCTCGCGCCGGTCAACAGCCGGATCCGCGCGCGGCTCGTGCTCGACGCCGAGACGCCGGAGACGCTCGGCACGATGTTGCGCCACCTCCTCGCCACCGCGGGCAATCCCACGCTGATGACCGACGAACTGCAACGTACGCTGTGCGAACACGCGGCCGGCAACCGCCGCGTACTGATGAACCTTGGCAACGAGATGCTCGCGCTCGCCGTCGCGAAGAATGCCAAGCGGCTCGACGAGGAGCTGTACCTCGCGATGACCAGCGACGAGCACCGGCCCGCGCGCTCCAAGCCCGTGGCCCTGCCGCCGCGCAACAAGCTGCCGGCGCGGCGATGACCGCATCGCCGGCATCGTCCGCGATGCTGCTGCCCGTCGCTCGCGCAGCCGACCTCGACCCGCGCCCGCCCGAGCAGCGATGGCTCATCGAAGGCCTGTGGGGCGATGAAGCAGTCGGCATCGTCGGTGGCGAGCCGAAGTCCTGCAAGTCGTTCCTTGCGCTCGACATCGCGGTCGCGGTCGCGTCGGGCGCGCCGTGCCTGCGCCGCTTCCCCGTCGCGCGCACCGGTCGCGTGCTGATGTTTGCCGCCGAGGACGCGCTCGGCGTCGTGCGCCACCGCCTCGACGGCATCTGCGCCGCCGCCGGCGTCGAACTCGCCGCGCTCGACCTCGACGTCATCACCGCGCCGACCTTGCGTATCGACACCGCCGACGACCAGCAGCGGCTCGCGGACACCGTCGCCGCGCTCCGGCCCACGCTGCTCATCCTTGATCCCTTTGTCCGGCTGCACCGCGTCGACGAAAACGTCTGCTCCGAAGTCGCGCCGCTGCTCGCGTATCTGCGCGACCTCCAGCGCCGCTTCGCGCTCGCGGTCCTCGTCGTGCATCACGCGCGCAAAGGTGCCGGGCGCGCCCGCGCCGGCCAGGCGCTCCGCGGCTCGTCGGAATTCCACGCGTGGGTCGATTCGGCCCTCTACCTTCGGCGCACTGACGACGACCTCTCGCTCACTATCGAGCATCGTGCCGCGCCCTCGCACGGCCCGATCCCAGTCCAACTCGTCGCCAATGCCGCCGCCCTCGCGCTTACCGCCGAACCAGCGCTGATCTCGCAGGTGCCCGCGGGTCCAGAACCCGCATCAACGCCGGCCCGGCGCATCGAGGCCGTGCTCGCCGATCTCGAGACCGTCGCCACCCTCGACGATCTGCGCCGCGCGTGCCGCATCCGTATGCAGTCCCTATGCGACGCGCTTGCCGACCTCGTCCGCGCCGGCCGTGTCGTCAAATCCGAAGCCGGCTATCGCCTCGCGTAGCCTTTCCCGCTTCCGCTTCTCGCTATCCCCTACAGCGCGCGGGAACGGGAAACGGGAAACCCATCGATTATCGTGCCCGCAAGTCCATCAACAATCGCGCTCACGCTCAAGCACCTGTCGCTCGAAGGCACCCGGTTCGGCTGGGAGATCGCAGCGGCGCTGATCCGACACATGCGCAGCGGCAACCTGCGCTCGCTGCGCTACGCGAGCAGCAGCGACAGCGACGGGCTCGACATGTTCGTCACCTCGCCGGCGTTTCGCGGCGTCGAGGAGCTCCACCTGATCTGGGGTCCGTTCAACGCCGTGGCGCTCGAGCGCTCGCTACACCGCGGCAAGCTGCGCAAGCTGTGGATCGGCCGCGGGGTGAGCCACCCCCAGCTCGACCTTCCGGGGGTCGACATCATCGAGTCCACCG
>DATARK010000122.1:0-4570 GCA_036264175.1 Solirubrobacteraceae bacterium | reverse complement strand
GTTCTCGACGTCCTCGCCGACGTAGCCGGCCTCGGTCAGCGCGGTCGCGTCGGCGATCGCGAAGGGCACGTTGAGAATCCGTGCGAGCGTCTGCGCCAGCAGCGTCTTGCCGCAGCCGGTCGGGCCGAGCAGCAGGATGTTGGACTTCTGCAGCTCGATGTCGGTCTCGCCGGACATCATCATCTGCACGCGCTTGTAGTGGTTGTAGACGGCCACCGACAGCGTGCGCTTGGACGGGTCCTGGCCGACGACGTACTCGTCGAGCACCTCGTAGATCTCGCGCGGCTTGGGCAGGTTCTCCAGGTCGAACGCAGGCGGAGCGGACAGCTCCTCGTCGATGATCTCGTTGCACAGGTCGATGCACTCGTCGCAGATGTACACGCCCGGGCCGGCGATCAGCTTCTTGACCTGGCGCTGGGACTTGCCGCAGAAGCTGCACAGCAGCTGCTCGTTGGAATCCGTTGGCCGCGCCATCGCTCAGACCCGTCTCAATGCTCGCTGATCACGCGGTCGATGATGCCGTACTCCTTGGCCTCCTCGGAGGACATGAAGTAATCGCGATCGGTGTCTTTGCTGACGGCGGCGAGGTCTTTGTTGGTGTGCTTGGCGATGATTTCGTCCAGGCGTTTGCGCACGTCGATGATCTCTTTGGCGTGGATCTCGATGTCCGTGGCCTGGCCTTCGAAGCTCGAGGAGACCTGGTGGATCAGGATCTTGGCGTTGGGCAGCGCCATGCGCTTGCCCGCGGCGCCGCCGGCGAGCAGCAGCGCGCCCATCGACATGGCGATGCCGACGCAGATCGTCTGCACGTCGGGCTTGATGAACTGCATCGTGTCGTAGATCGCCAGCCCCGCGTAGACCGAGCCGCCGGGCGAGTTGATGTAGATCGACACGTCCTTCTCGGGATCCTCGGACTCCAGGTGCAGCAGCTGCGCGACGATCAGGTTGGCGATCTGATCGTCCACCGGCGTGCCGAGGAAGATGATGCGCTCGTTGAGCAGCCTGCTGTAGATGTCAAACGCACGCTCACCGCGCGAGGTCTGCTCTACGACCATTGGAACAAGTGGGCTCATAGTCCTCGCTTTGGTTTCGCTTCGCCGGCCAGATTCCTCTAGAGGCTAGCTGGCCGTTCCCTCTCCGGTCGGTGTCCACAGCTTGCCCGACGCGGCCGCAGCGCCGCCGGCCACGGCCTCCTGCGGCTCGCCCTCCTGGCCGGGCGTCCACAGCGCGTCGCGTGCCTGGGCCTGGCCGACGGAGATCGGCCTGGCGCGCTCTGCGACCAGCTCGACGGCCTGGCGCGCGGCGAGGTCCTCGCGCAGCTCCTCCAGGCGGCCGCCCGAGCGCAGGTCGGCGAGCAGCTTGTCCGGCTCCACGCCCTCGCGCTCGGCGGTCGGCTGAAGGGCCTCCAGCACCTGCTCCTCGCTGGGGCTGATCTGCTCGGCCTCGACGATCGCCGTGAGCACCGCCTCGCGGCGCAAAGCCTGCTCGGCGTCGCCCTGCATGTCGGCGAGGATGTCTGACTCCTCGCGCCCGGCGATCTGCAGGTAGGCCTCGCGCGAGATGCCGCGGTGCGACAGCGAATGCAGCATGCGCTCCCACATCTCCTTCGCGCGCGCCTCGATCAGCTGCGGCGTCACGGCGACTGTCGCCTGGGCGACGGCGGCGTCGAGCGCGGCCTCGCGGAACTCGGCGTCGACGCGTGACTCGTCGGCCTGGAGCAGGCGCCCGCGAATGTCCTCGCGCAGCTCGTCGACGCTGTCAAAGCCGACGTCGATCGCCAGGTCCTCGTCGACCTCCGGCAGCTGCTTGAGCTTGACCTCCTTGACGGTCACCGCAAACGTCGCGTCGCGCCCGGCGAGCTGCTCGGCGGGGTAGTCGCCCGGGAAGGTCAGCTCGACCTTTCGCTCTTCGCCGGCGCCGGCTCCGACGAGCGCCTCCTCGAAGCCCGGAATCAGGTTGCCGGCGCCGAGCTCGATCAGCTGGTCGCGACCCTCGCCGCCCTCGAACGGCTCCAGGCGCGGCTCCTCGCCGGAGCTCTCGTCCTCCTGCGCCACCGACAGCGAGCCGACGTAGTCGATCACGACGAAGTCGCCCTGCGCGGCGGGGCGCTCGGCGGTCTCGAGCTTTGCCAGGCGCTCGCGCACGGCGTCGATCTCCTGCTCGATCTGCTGGGGCTCCACGACGGCCTCGCGGCGCGGCACCTCCAGCCCGTCGTAGTCGCCGAGCTGCGCCTTGGGCAGCACGGCGATCTCGATCGAGAACTCCAGCCGCTCACCCTCCGACGGCAGGTCTGCGAGGTCGAGCTGCGGATCGCCGACGGGCACGATCTGCGAATCGCGGATCGCCTCGGCATACCACGCGGCAAGCGAGTCGCGCACCGCCTGGTCGAGCACGGCCTCGCGGCCCACGCGCTGGATGACCAGCGCGGGCGGCACCTTGCCGCGGCGAAAACCCGGCAGCTTGAGCTCGCGCCCGAGCTGCTTTGCCTTGCTCTCCAGACGCCGCTCGATCTCCTGCGGGGCGACCTGCACGCTCACGCGCACGCGCGACTCGGGCAGCTCGGCGACTGTGGTCTGCAGCGCGTCGGTCACCGCTGCCACGATACCGTGCCGCCGGTGAGGACCCGCCACGGTGCGACGCCGCCTGGACGCCTGGAGACGTGGCTGTGGACCGGCCCCGTCGGGCATTTCGTCGGCGGCACGCTGGATCTCCTGCAGGCGCTGATCGCCTACCGACGCAAACGGCGAGCGGGCGGCGCCCAGCCGCCTCGCTGAGAGCGCCGCCCACCCGCCGTGGACACAACGTCTGCCGGTGAGCGCTACGCGGTTACAGCCGCCCTCTGGCCGAACGGCACGGCGACACCGCGCGGCAGCACAAGCACCGAGCACGTGGCGATCTCCACGAGGTGCGCGGCCGAGGCACTGATCGCCACGCGGCCCGGCTCGGCCTCGGGGCGAGAGTCGACGACCAGCAGACCGGCGTCGTCGTTGGCGACCGGCGCGACCGTGGCGCCGAGCGAGCCGGCGAGCGCGTCGGCGGTCTGGCGTGCGCCGCCGTCGGCGTCGCCGATGGCGACGATCGACTGCACGTTGACCTCGCCGTCGGCCAGGCCGACGGGCGCGATTGCGACGGCCACCGGGCCGCCCTCCAGCAGCTGCTGCGCGGAGTTGCCGACGGCGACGTGGCCGTTGGCGGTGTGCGAGTCCGAGCAGAACACGACAACGCTCGCGCCCTCGCTGGCGGCCAGCGCGCTGAGGCCGTGCGGCGTCGAACGGTCGGTCACGACGTGACGCGCGATGTGCTCGTCGCCGAACAGCTTCGCGCCGCGGGTCAGCAGCTCCTCGGCCTCGCCCTGGGCGAGTTTCTCGCGCTGTGAGTCGAGCTCCTGGGAGTGGCGCACGTAGGCCAGCGCCACCTCGGCGCCGGCGCGATGAAACACGCGGCCGAGGGCGATCGCGTCGTCCTCGTTCGCTGTGCCGTCGTAGGAAACGATGATCTTGGTGGACATGGTTGCTCTCCTGTCGTCTGGCTCGACGTTCGGTGGCCGAGCGGAAGTCGTTCTGTCGCTTACTTGGAGATCATCGTGGCATGCGGCAGCCATCAGTTCCAGTGATCTTCCTTATTTTTAATATAAGCTGTACTTATGCTCAACGTCGCACGATTGAAGGTCCTCAAGGAGGTCGCCTACCGCGGCTCGCTGTCCGCCGCAGCGGAGGCTCTGTCCTACACGCAGTCGGCCGTCTCCCAGCAGATCGCGGCGCTCGAGGGCGAAGCCGGCATGACGCTGCTGGAGCGCCACCCGCGCGGCGTCAGCCTGACCGCGGCCGGGCAGACGCTGGTCGGCCACGCCGAGGGCATCCTCGCCCGCCTGGACACCGCCGAGGCCGCCCTCTCGGCAATCGCCGGCCTGCGCGGCGGGCGCCTGCGCATGGCCTCCTTCCCGACCGCGGGCTCGACGCTGATGCCGCTGGCGATCGCCAACTTCCGCGCGGCGCACCCCGACGTCGAGCTGACGCTCGCCGAGGGCGAGCCTGAGGAGATCGTCCCGCGCCTGCGCGCGGGCGAGCTCGACCTGGCGCTGCTGTTCGAGTTCGACGACGACTCGCCGCTGCTGGCGGACATGACGCGCGCGCCGCTGCTGGAGGACCCGATGTACCTGGCGCTGCCGCGCGACCATCGTCTCGCCAACAAGGCCAAGCTGCGCCTGTCAGAGCTGCAGGGCGAGGCGTGGGTGCAGACCTCGAGCTCCAGCCCCTGTGCGCGCCACGTGGTGCGCTGCTGTCACGCCGCCGGCTTCGAGCCGATCGTGTCGTTTGAGAGCGACGACTATCAGACGGTGCAGGGCCTGGTCGCCGCGGGTGTCGGCGTCGCGCTGATTCCCGAGCTGGCGCTGTCGGTCGTGCGCGAGGACGTCGTCATCCGTGCGCTGTCGCCCAATCCTCCCGTGCGCCAGGTGATCGCCGCGACGCCCGAGGGCGCGCGTCTGGTGCCCGCAGCGCCGGCGATGCTCGGCGTGCTCGGCCGCGCCGCCGACGAGCTCAAGGCCGGCAGAGCTTAAACAGACGGGGCG
>DATARK010000117.1:0-80443 GCA_036264175.1 Solirubrobacteraceae bacterium | reverse complement strand
TCTGGGGCTAGTCGAGGACTTCGAAGCCGAACTGGTCGTGGCGGGCATCAATCACGGCGCCAACCTGGGCGACGACATCACCTACTCCGGCACCGTCGCAGCGGCGCTCGAGGGCGTCGTGCTGGGGCTGCCCGCGATCGCCGTCTCCCAGCAGTCCGGTGCGGGCGCGCTCGACTACCGCTTCGACGGCGGCTTCGGCTTCGAGGTGGCGGCCGAGTTCGTCGCGCGCCTGGTGGCGCGGATCGAGGACGTGCCGTTGCCGGCGACGACGCTGCTCAACGTCAACGTGCCGGCCGGCGAGCCCAGCGGTGTCGAGGTGACGAGCCTTGGCAAACGCATCTACCGCGACGAGCTCAAGCTCGAGCGCGAGGAGGAGCACCGCCGCCGCTACTGGATCTACGGCTCAGACCCAGGCTTTCACGACGAGCCCGGCACCGACCTGGCGGCGGTGCACGCCGGGCGCATCGCCGTCACACCGATCCACTTCGACCTGACCGATCGTGCGGGTCTGGAGTCGCTCAAAGGCTTTGACCTGGACGATCTGCTCGCGCCACCGATCGGAGATCGGCCGGCCCGCGACACGCCGTGAGCGCCGCGCAGACGCCGCCAGAGACGCTCGCGCGCGCGAAGGAGCTGCGCAAGCTGCTCGAGTACCACTCGCGCCGCTACTACGTGCTCGACGATCCGGAGATCGGCGACGACGCCTACGACGCGCTGCTGGACGAGCTTCGCGCGATCGAGCGTGACTACCCCGAGCTCGTCAGCGCCGACTCGCCCACCCAGCACGTCGGCGGTGAGCCGGTCAGCCGTCTGGAGAAAGTCGAGCACCTGGAGCCGATGCTGTCGCTGGGCAACGTTCGCTCCGAGGAGGAGTTGCGCGCATGGGTCGAGCGCATGCGCAACCACCTCGCGCGCGAGGGCATCTCGGACCCTGAGTTTCGGTATGTCGTGGAGCCGAAGATCGACGGACTGGCGATCAGCCTGGTCTACCGCGACGGCTCGTTGGAGCGCGGAGCTACGCGCGGAAACGGAGAGATCGGCGAGGACGTCACGCACAACCTGCGCACGATCGCCGCGATTCCGCTGGAGCTCGACGACGCGCCGGCGCTCGTGGAGGTGCGCGGCGAGGTCTACATGTCGCTGGCCGACTTCACGGCGCTCAACGAGCGCCGTGCAGAAGCCGGGCAGTCGACGTTCATGAACCCGCGCAACTCCGCCGCCGGCACGATCCGCCAGCTCGATCCGGCCGATGCGGCCAAGCGCCCGCTGTCGATCTGGGCCTATCAAGTGGGCGTCACCGACGGCCTGTCCTTCGAGCGCCACTCCCAGGCGCTGGACTGGCTGCGCGAGCACGGCTTTCGCGTGAACCCGGACATCAAGCTGCTGGCCGACGAGGACGAGGTGATCGCCCAGTGCCTGGCGTGGCAGCAGCGCCGCGGCGAGCTGGACTTCGAGATCGACGGCGTCGTCGTAAAGGTCGACGACCTGGCGCTTCAGCGCCGTCTGGGCTCGGTTGGGCGAGACCCGCGCTGGGCGGTCGCCTGGAAGTTCCCGCCGACGACAGCGGTCACGCGCCTGGAGAAGATCATGTGGAACGTCGGCAAGTTCGGCGACATGCGCCCCTATGCCGTGCTCTCACCGGTCGTCGTCGGTGGCGTGCGCATCGGCATGGCCACGCTGCACAACGAGGAGGACCTGGCGCGCAAGGATCTGCGAGCAGGCGAGGACGTGATCGTGCTGCGCGCGGGCGACGTGATTCCCCAGGTGGTCTCGCCGGCGCCGCACGTGGTCGAGCAGAAAGGCCGCCCGCGCCGCCCGCGCCCGCCGGCCAAGTGCCCGTTCTGTGCCACGCCGACGATCAAGGCGCAGGACGCCGTTTTCACCAAGTGCCCCAACCCGGTGTGCCCGGGGCGCGCCTGGCAGCTGCTCAAGCACTTCGTCTCGCGCGGCGCCATGGACATCGAGGGCCTCGGCGAGAAGCAGGTGGCGCTGCTGCAGGAACGGGGCCTGGTGAAGACCGCTGGCGACTTCTACCGGCTCACCGAGCAGCAGCTGCTCGAGCTCGACGGCTTCGGCGAGCTCTCGGCAAAGAACCTGCTGGCCGCCATCGAGGCCTCCAAGCAGCGGCCGTTCGCGCGCGTGCTGTTCGCGCTGGGCATCGAGGAGGTCGGCGAGGTGACCGGCCGCAACATTGCTCAGCGCTTTCGCAGCGTCCAAGCGCTGCTGGCCGCGAGTGCCGAGGAGATCGAACAGACGCACGGAATTGGCGAGAAGATGGCCGCTTCGATTCACGCGCAGCTGCACGAGGAGCGCATGGAAGCCCTGATCGCCGACCTGGAGCAGCTCGGCCTGCGGTTCGCCGCCGACGGACCGGCGCCCGCGGAGGGGCCGCTCAACGGAAAGACGCTCGTGCTCACCGGCACGCTGCCGGATTGGTCGCGCGAGCAGGCAACAGAGCAGATCATGGCTGCTGGGGGCCGCGTCACGACCTCGGTGTCGAAGAAGACCGACTATCTCGTCGCCGGCGAGAGCGCCGGCTCGAAGTTGGCCAAGGCCGAGCGCCTCGAGGTGCCAGTGCTCGACGAGGCCGCGCTGCGCAAGCTGCTCGCTGGCTAGGCCCGAGCTAGCTCCTGCGGGCCCGGATCAGTGCAGCCGAGCCGCCTCTTTTTTGGCGTGGATTTTCTTGTGCACATCGGCCAAGCGTCTGCGCTCTTCCTCGATTCGCGCGTGCCTTTGCGGGAGGAAGACTTTGCGCCGCTTGGAGTGCAGCGGCAGTTCACGCAGCGCCGCCTTCAGCGCCAGCAGTTTGGCGAGTCGCGCTTCGATTTTGGGTATCCGCGAGTACATCACCGGATACTGTTCGGCCTGCCTGGCGTGGGCCGGCGAGAGTTCTGCGGACGCCAGGTCTTCGGCGTGCGCTTCGGCCAGTTCAGCCTGTTCCTCCGCCGCTTCTGCAGCTTCGGCGGCGGCTTCCTGCTGTTCTTCTGCCGCGACCTGCGGCGACGTTTCCGGTTGGGCGGGCCTTGCGCCCGCCGGCGCAGCGATCACAACGCTCGCGAAGATCGAGCAGGCGGCTAGGGCAGTCAGCAGAAAGTTGCGCATCCGTGTCCTTTTAGCGTCCGTGTTTCGGTTTTGTAAAGGGTGGCGCGCCAACTCGACACGCTTCAGGGACGATCGTCCAACATTCGACGCCCGGATTTCGACCCCTGTTTCACACTCTGACGACAATCCGTTAACCCGGTGCGTTCAGCCTGGCGTCAGTAGCTCGCGAGCGTGATCGTCATGTGGTCCTGAATGACGTGCGCGAGCGTCGTGGAGATGCCGTCGTTGAAGAACGCGAAAGCCAGCA
Organism: Solirubrobacteraceae bacterium; assembly: GCA_036264175.1. Lineage (GTDB taxonomy): Bacteria > Actinomycetota > Thermoleophilia > Solirubrobacterales > Solirubrobacteraceae > Palsa-744. The sequence continues at coordinate 77,094 of DATARK010000117.1, read as the reverse complement.
GATGTCCGTTGGCGGCCTGGCAGTAGCCGACGAGGTTGGAGTAGCCGGTGAGCGTGCCGGTCTTGCCCTGACAGCGTCCAGAGGCCGCGGTGCCGCGCATGCGTTTGGCCAGCGTGCCGGTGTGTCCTGCGATCGCCATGCTGTTGCGCAGGATCGTCCCGCTTGGCGTGCCCGCCAGCCCGACGAGCAGGTCGGCGACTTCGTAGGTGGAGGTGCGGTCGGCTTCTGACAGGCCCGAGCCGTCGACGACGTGGGGATGGATGCCCAGCAGCGCTGAGATCGTCTGGCTCACCACGGCCGCGCCGGCGACTGTGGTTCCGGCGCCGCCGGCCGCTGCGCCGAGGTCCTTCAGCAGCGTCTCGGCAAAGAAGTTGTCCGACGGCGGCAGCATCAGGCCGAGCAGCTGGGTGACGGTCGGCGAGCTGACCTGCGCGAGCTGAGTGGCGCCAGGGGGCGCGGTTGCAGCGCCGCTCGGGCCGCGAATGCTCACGCCGGCGTTCTTCAGCAGTGCCCAGAGCTTGCGCGCGGCGTAGGCGGCGGGCGCGTGGGCGACCTTTTCCGAGCCGCTGGCGCCACGGTCGAAGGCCAGGCCGCTGAGCGTTCCTTCCAGGAACGGGTCCTGCGCGAAGTGGCTGGAGGGCTCGCCGCGCTGGGAGTCGAAGTCCGACTCGTCGCCGTAGACCGAGCCGCGAATCGCATGGATGCCGTCGACGTGCACGAGCTGTGAGACCAGCGTGGAGATGCTCGCGCCGACGCCGCCGTAGTGGCTGCGGATGAACGAGCTGTCGCCGAACGTGGGATCGCCGCCGCCGTGCAGGTACAGATCGCCTTCCCAGACGCCGGTGGGGCCGAGCTGGCCGGTGCCGAGCACGGTCGTCGACAGCGTCGCCGTCGGGCCGAGGCGCTGAAGCGCCGTCGTGGCGGTGTAGAGCTTCTCCACCGAGGCAGGCGGGCGCATGGCGGTGTCGCGCACCGAGAACAGCGCTTGGCGGGCGCTGATGTCATACGCGTAGCCGCTGGAACGCGTGCCGGAGATCTGCAGCTGGTGGGTCAGATCGCGCTGCAGCGACGGCAGGCTTACCGCCGCGCCCGCGGGCGCCGCCGAGGCCGCCGAGAAGACCCCCAGAATGACCAGCAGAGCCACCGTCGGGACCCCGCGACCGGCCCGCACAACCCCTAGCGCACGCCGAAATGGGCCGGCAGACAGGCCAATATGCGCCCGCGAGGGCTGGACTACGGGCTTCCGGGTCATCTGTGCCTTAGAATCAAGTGGGGATGGGCAAGGTTGTCAAGCTGGAACCGACGGATAAGGCCAAGGTTGCGGCGAAGAAGCGCAGGGCGGCGATGCGCGCCGCCCGCGGCGTCGGCCAGAGCGGATCGGTCGATCGACGCAGGCGGCCCAGGCGCCACAAGACGGCGCTGGTGCTCGGCGGGGGCGGCTTCACCGGCGGCGTATACGAGATCGGTGCGCTGCGCGCGCTGGATCTGCTGGCGGTGAACAGCAGCGTCAACCAGTTCGACGTCTACGTCGGAACGTCCGCCGGCGCGTTCATCGCGGCGCTCAGCGCCAACGGCGTGACGCCCGAGGAGATGATGCGCGTGGTCACGCGCCAGGGCAAAGCGCCGTTCAAAGACATCGACCTCAGCGATCTGCTGCGGCCGAACCTGCTGGAGTTCGCGCGCAAGGGCGCGGTGCTGCCATGGCGCGCGGTCGGACTGGCGCGCCAGGTCATCGCCCAGCGCGGCGGCGTGTCGCTGATGGACGTGCTGCTGGGCTTCGCCGAGGGGCTGCCCTCGGGCGCCTATACCGGCGCTGGCATCGAGAACTACCTGCACGAGGTGCTCTCCGAGCCCGGGCGCACCGACAACTTCGGCGATCTGGCCTGCGAGCTGTACCTGACGGCCACCGACCTGGACACCTGCGAGCGCGTCGTGTTCGGCGTGGACGGCGCCGAAGACGTGCCGATCTCCACGGCCGTACGCGCCTCGGGCGCGCTGCCGATGGTCTACGCGCCGGTGCGCGTCAACGATCGCGAGCTGATCGACGGCGGCATGGTCTCGACCACCAACCTGGACATCGCCGTCGAGGCGGGCGCAAAGCTGATCGTCGTGATCAACCCGATCGTGCCCTACGTCAACGATTTCGCCGAGCAGGTGCGCACGCTTCGCGGGACGCGCCCGCGCCGCGTCTCGGACATGGGCTTCCCGCAGATCGGCTACCAGGCCTTCAAGCTCGTCGCCCACCAGCGCCTGCACGAACTGGCCAAGAGCTGGGAGCGCCGCTACCCCGGCGTGGACATCGTGCTGATCGAGCCCGAGCCCACCGACGAGCTGATGTTCCAGACGTCGATGATGAACTTCGCCTCGCGTGTGGAGATCGCACGCCACGGATTCGAGTCGGTGACCAAGCACCTCGCCGAAGAATACGAGCGCTACTCCGCCGTGGCCGAGCGCCACGGCATCGACATCTCCGGCACGCGCGTGCGCAGGGTGGTCGAGCACTTCGACGCCGAGCCCGAGCAGGTCAGCGCCTGGCGCAAGATCCTCGAGGGCACCACCGGTACCTTGCTGCGCCAGTCCGGCTCGGCCAGCTAACTTCGGGCCTAGAGAGCTTTATCCACGGCCGCGAGCAAGCGCGTCGTGCCGGCGCTCTTGCGGATGCCGATGCGCACATGACGCGGCTCGCCCAGGGCGTCGCCTGAGGCAACGAGCACGCCGTACTGGGCCAGGCGCGCGGCGAGCTCTGCGCCGCTGACGTCGGCGTGCTCGGCCCAGACGAAGTTGGCCTGGCTGTCGGTGACGTCAAAGCCGCGCTCACGCAGGCCCTCGCTGAGCCGAGGACGCTCCTCGCAGATTGTGCGCACGTGGCCGGCCATCAGCTCCGAGCACGTGCGCAGCGCCTCAAGCGCGCCCGCCTGAGACACCTCCGACACGCCCAGGTCAGGCTCCAGCTCGGCCAGCAGCTCCTCTGAGCCGGGTCCGCCGATGGCGTAGCCGACGCGCAAGCCGGCAAGGCCCCAGGCCTTGGAGAAGCTTCGGAACACCAGCAGCCGCGGGTGGCGCTCGAGCAGCTTCAGCGATGAGTTGACCGGCTGAGCGTCGACGAACTCGACGAGCGACTCGTCGAGCAGCACGGCGACGCCCTCGGGCAGGCCGTCGAGCAGTCGCTGCAGCTCGGCGCTCGCCAGCAGCTCTCCGGTCGGGTCGTTTGGGCTGGCCACGGCGATCACCCGCGTGGAGGGCTCATGCGCAGCCTCGATCAGCGCATCGACGCCGCCTTCGATCGGCACCGCGCGCCCGTGCGCGCGCCTGGCCATGATCGGATACAGCGGATAGGAGGGCCAGGTGGTCAGCAGCTGCTGACCGGGCTCGATCAGCGCGCGCGTGGCTGAGCTGAGCAGCTCGGCCGCTCCGTTGCCGAGGATCAGCCGGCCGGGGTCGACCTGCAGGCTGGCTGCGAGCTGGTCGCGCAGCTCGGTGCCGCGCACATGCGGATAGCGGTGCAGGCCGCGGCGCGCGACGAACGTGATCGCGTTGACGATGCGAGGGTGTGGCAGCTCGGGCCAGGTCGTCTGGGACAGGTCGAGCGTGTCGACGCGCGTGAGCGCTTTGCGACGGCGCTCGGCGGCCTCCTCGCGCAGGCCTTCGTTGACCTCCTCCTCGGACATGCCCTCGAACTGGCGGTAGTAGTCGAGCAGCCCCACGCTATGGCCGTTCTAGCAGGCGATGGCGAGCGCTGGGTGGCGCGCGGCGATCGGGCGGCTGCGACCGAAGATCGGGCTCACCTGTTGCCGTTGCCGGACTGGGTGATCGAGCCGGGGCCGTGGATCACCACGAACCAGAAGACGAACGCCACGCCGCAGACGAAGGCGGTCGCGCCGAAGATACGACCCATGACACCCGTTCGCTGGTCGTGGCCAGCTGCGCGGCGCACGAGAATCCATGCCTGGTCCAGGCGCTTGAGCAGTGACAGCGTGCCGAACAGCAGCACGAACAAGGCGACGAACGACACGAGAATGCCGATGCCTACGCTGCCGGCGAGGTAGTCCATCTGCGAGCCGATCCACAAACAGGCCAGCGGGATCGGCACCCAGCAGAGCAGGCTGAGGAAGATCATCGCCGCGATCATCAGATTGGCCAGGGAGCCGTCCACCCGCTGGCGCGACTCGCTGCCGCGTTTGGGCAGCGAGCGGAAGCGCACGGGCGCGGTGCCGGGGCGTCGCCCGACGAACAGGCCGCCAGTCTCGGTGGGATCGGTGCGCATCAATTCCTATGTTCGCAGCTGTCGACGCGTTTCCGGCACGGTCGCCGGAGGTCGTCGGGGCGGCGGATCGCTGGTTCGGCCGCGATCGCGCTCAGCCCGCGTACAGCGCGTCGAACAGCTCCGCGTATTTCTCGTTGACGACGTTGCGCTTGACCTTCAGCGTGGGCGTCAGCTCGCCGGTCGCCTGCGACAGGTCGTGATCGAGGATCACGAACTTCTTGACCTGCTCGACCTGGGCGTATTTTTCGTTGGCGCGGTCGATCTCAGCCTGGATCAGCGCTTGCACCTCGGGCGCGCGTGCGAGCGAGGCGATGTCCGTGGGCAGGCCCTGCTCGCCGGCGAACACGGGCATCTCTTCCTCGTCGAGCGTGATCAGCACGACGGGGTAGGGGCGTGCATCGCCGTGCATGACCGCTTGAGATATCCAGCGACACTGCTTGAGGTCGTTCTCGATGTTGGCCGGCGTGAGGTTCTTGCCGCCGGCGGTGATGATGATGTCCTTCTTGCGACCGGTGATCGAGAGATAGCCGTCCTCGTCGAGCGAGCCGAGGTCGCCGGTGTGCAGCCAGCCCTGCTCGACGGCGCCGAAGCTGGCGTCGGCGTTGTTGTGGTAGCCGTCGAAGATGTTCGGTCCTTTGACGAGAATCTCGCCGTCCTCGGCGATCTTCAGCTCGACGCCGGGCAGTGCGCGCCCGACGGTGCCGAAGCGGTGGTTCTCGACGGTCGAGGTGGTGGCCGCGGTGGCCGTCTCGGTCATGCCGTAGCCCTCCAGCACGGGCACGCCGCAGGCCCAGAAGAACTCGAGGATCTCGCGAGCGATCGGCGCGGCGCCACTGGTCGCGTGACGCACCTTGCCGCCGAAGATCGCGCGAACGTTCTTGAATAGCTGCTCGTCGGCTTCCTCGAAGGGCTTCTGCAGCTCCTCGGGAACCGGCTGGCCCTCGTTGATCATGTTGCGCACCTTCACGCCGAGCTCGATTGCGGCCTCGGCCCGCGCGCGCTCCTCCGGCGGCTGGGACTGGATGGCGCCGTGGGCGAGCGTGTAGATCTTCTCGAACACGCGTGGCACCGACGGCAGGTAGGTCGGCTTTACCTCTTGCAGCTCGGGCACGATCTGCTTGGTGTCGCCACCGAAGTAGGCGAGCGTGCCGCCGAGGTCGAATACGGCGAGCTGGATCAGCAGCGCGAAGGAGTGGGCCAGCGGGAGGTACAGGTAGATGACCTCGTCGCCCTGGATCTCGCCGGCCTCGCCGACCATGTCGATGATCGCGCGGTAGTTGCCGTGGGTCAGCACGCAGCCCTTGGGTGGGCCGGTGGTGCCGGAGGTGTAGATGAACGTGAACGGGTCCTCCGGTGCAACCGCCGCACGCCGCGCCTGCAGCTCATCGGCCGAGCGGCCGCGGCCGCGCTCGCGTACATCCTCCAAGCTGATCGCCTCCAGCGCGCGCACGCCCTCGGACGGGCCGCCGGCGATGCCCGAGGAAGCGGGCGGGTCGATCACGATGACCGTGCGTATGCCGGGCACCTGATCGCGAATCGCGGCGATCTTCTCCAGCTGCTCCTCGTTCTCGCAGATGATCGCGCAGGCAGCCGAGTCGGAGATCACCCAAAGGCACTCCTCGGGCGAGTTGGTCTGGTAGATCGGCACGACGACTGCGCCGGCGGAGGTGGCGCCCATGTCGGCGTAGGACCACTCCGGGCGGGTGTTCGCGAGGATGCACACGCGCTCGCCGGCTTCGATGCCGAGGTCGATCAGGCCGAGGCCGATCTCCTGGACGGTCTCGGCGAGCTCGCCGTAGCCGACGTCGTGCCAGGCACCGTCGCGCTTGTAGCGGATGGCCGTGCTGTCGCCGTGCTCGGCGGCCGCGCGCGGGATCAGATCGGCGATCGTTTGCGACCCCGTTGCCGACCCCGCGGTCGACGCAGTCGTGACCTCCATCCGGACCTCTCCTCCTCGTTGATCAAACAAACTGGCTGACCGGTCAATCTTAGAGCGGTTGCGCACGATTTACGAGCGTGCCCGCGTGCCGGCCCGGCTAGATCGGATTGGGCACGTCGAGGAACACGTGGCGCACGCCAAAGCGCGCCGCCAGGTGCTCTCCGAGCGCTCTCACGCCGAAGGTCTCCGTGGCGTAGTGACCGGCGGCGACGAAGTGCAGCGCCGCCTCACGCGCGGTGGCCATGGCGCGCTCGGCGGGCTCGCCGGTGATCAGCGCGTCGGCGCCGGCGGCGGCGGCATCGGCGAGGTAATCCGAGCCGGCGCCCGAGACGATCGCGACTCGGCGCACCCGCTGCGGGCCGGCGTCGAATACGAGTGGCTCGCGGTCGGTGGCCGCGCGCACGCGCGCGAACAGGTCGGCGGCGTCGATGCCGTCGTCGGGCAGCTGCGCGAGCACGCCGATTGGTTGGCCACGATGCAGCGCGAACGGCTCGTGGCGGTCGGCGCCGAGCGCCTGCGCCAGCAGCGCGTTGTTGCCGAGCTGGAGATGCGCGTCGAGCGGAAGGTGGTAGGCGGCCAGTGCGATGTCGGCCTCGAACAACGTCTGCAGCCGCCGCTTCATGGCGGCATCGATCGGCCCGGCGCCCGATCTCCAGAACAGGCCGTGATGCACGAGCAGCAGTTGTGCGCGCTCGGCCGCCGCCAGCTCGAATAGCTGCAGGTTCGCCGACACGCCGGTGGCAACGGTCTCGACCTCGACCGGGCCCGGCACCTGCAGTCCGTTGGGGCCGTAGTCCTCGAAGCGCGCCGGTTCGAGCAGCGCGTCCAGCTCTGCGATGATCTCGGTCGTCGCGGCGCCCACCGGGCGAAGATAGCGGTATGGAATACTGACGGCGCATCGGGGCGTGGCGCAGCCTGGTAGCGCGCACCGTTCGGGTCGGTGAGGTCCCGAGTTCGAATCTCGGCGCCCCGATGACTTTTTGCCTGCGGAGGTAGGCGAAGAGAGGCGAAGGTCGTCGCAAATGAGCCGGTTCGCGAGGACGCTATTCGCTCATGTGCGAGATCACGGGATCAGGGACCGTAAAGGGACCGCAGCGATCGCGGAACCGGACCGCTAAGGGATCGCAATAGCGGCGACCGCGAGCATGCCGTGTGACATTCCTGCAGGCTTACGATCCCCGGCTTCGCAAGTCGCTCGGCGTCTGGTACACACCTCCGGAGGTCGTGCGCTACATGGTCGCACGCGTGCACGAGGCGCTAAAACGCGGCCTCGGAGTTCCGCTAGGGCTTGCCGATGAGCGCCGCTGTTGGAGGACACAGCGGCCTGAGTTCCCCACGCCGACGGTCGAGGCGAGCGCAGGTGCACGGTCATGCTCATCCGCTCATCTCGCGTGAACACTCTCAGACCTGTCGACGCCGAGAGTCTCGATCCTTAGCGGGAGCGGGGGACATCCGACCACGCACGTGCACGGTAAAGCACACTCATCTGACTTCGATGGCGGGCTTAGGGCCTGTTGTGCGGCGAAGATTTCGTTGCTTCGCTTAAGGTCCATAAAGCATAGCCGACTATTCGATTGATAGGCTATACTGAAGATCATGATTTACGCTACCCCTCCACTGGACAAGGCTTTACGAGCAGAGCTCGCCGCCTTGGATCGGCTCCGCGACGACCTCGGCTCCCAAGCCGGTGGGGCTGGCCCATGGCTCGGCAGCCTGCGGCGGCAATGGCGTGCGTCCTCTGCGGAGAGCTCGATCGAAATCGAGGGCTACAGAGTGCCGAGCGAGGAGAGGGTCGCGATCACAAGCGGTGCAGAACCGGCCGACCCAACCGACGAGGACCGAATGGCGCTCTCGAGCTACGCGCGCGCGATGGACCACGTCGGAGTCATGGCTGCAGACGAGGAATTCGAATGGGTCGAGCGTGTCTTGCTCGACCTCCATTTTGACGCGTGCTTCTTTCAGAAGGATAAGGACCCCGGGCAGTACCGCAAGCGGGGGATCGAGGTCACGAGCGCTAGTGGCGGACTCCCGGCGTACGCCGGTCCCCCAGCCACCGAGGTACGACCTCTTATGCGCGAGGTCGTTCAGTGGCTGAGCACGGGAGACCTCGATGCGCATCTGGTGGTGCGTGCTGCCATGACGCACTTGCACGTTGTCTCGGTGCACCCGTTCCGCGACGGCAATGGACGCGTCTCGCGGATTGTCCAGTCGCTAGTTCTCGCTCTCGGAGGTCTTCTAGCGCCCGAGTTCGTCTCTATCGAGGAGTACCTCGGAGAGCACACGGACGAGTACTACTCGGTGCTACAGGAGGTGCAGGCAGGCTCGTACAACCCAGAGCGCGACGCGACACCTTTTGTTCGACTCTGCATCGAAGCGCACCTAGCCCAAGCTCGTCGACGCCTCCAGCAGCTTGACGAAGCGGGTAAACGATGGGCCTACCTTGAGCAGCTCGTAAATGAACGCGGGTGGCCCGACCGGCTTGTCATCGCGCTCGAGCAGAGTCTTTTTGACGCCACCGACCGAGCCACATATGCGGCGGAAGCCGAGGTTTCGGCGCCCACCGCGACAAATGACTTGCGGCGCTTGCTGGACGCGGGATTGATTGAGCAGCAGGGCAGGGGACCATCGACGCACTATGTGGCCACAGAGCGATTGACAGCCGACGTGCGGGAACTGCTTCGCTGAGCCAGCAGAAAGCCCGAGGGCGTCGACCGCGCCCAAAACGCCCACGCCCACGAGGAATCGCTGCCTGGAGCCGGGACGACGCTTGAGTTGAGACCGCAAACGGACCGCGGGGGGCGCGAAAGCGGGCTCAGGAAAGCCAATCCTAACCGCTCGCCGCCGATAAAGTCACCGTTCAAGATCCGCGAACAGGAGCAAAAAGCCGCGAAAACGCCGGCGATCGCGAGCGGTGTTCGCGACGGTCCGCAGATGTTCGCGGGAATTGGGACCGCAGAGGGACCGCAGACGTGGGCAAAGTGGCCGCAAGGGGACCGCAGAGGCTGTACAAGCATGGGCCACGTTCTGGGGCCTTGGACCCATCCTGGTGGAGCATTGCGCATCGCGGGAGTCGCCCAGACTAGCGTTCTATGTTCGCTTCCCGCCAGCGAGCAGCTGCTGCTCCTCGACCCTAACGAGCTCCCGCAAGTCATCGAGACCAGGGAGGTATCCCTGAGCTAGGCGCACCACCGCGTCCTGGTGGAGGCCCTCGACCCAGCCGACAAGGCGTGGCCTCATGTGCTCCAGCCGTGGATGGAGTGGCTCCAGTCTTGCTCTGGAATTCCAGGCCATACCGTCGCCACGGGTGCTGGCCCATGGAATCTCGTCGGTATCAACGTGCTCGAAGAACTCTCGCATTTCCGCCAAGCCACGATCGAAGGTGAGGATTACGGCGTCAAAGGCAGTTGGTAGCTGCAAGACGGCTGCGTGGCAAGCGATCAGCGTGATGTCATATGCCGTACCCCACAGGCGGCCGAGCGTGGCGTGGGACACCGCGCCAGCACGGAAGCGCAACAGCCGGCTTGCCTGGCCCTGCGCCTCATCATTGGAGATCCACAAGTTAAACGCGACTTGCAGGAGTAGGCCGGCATTCACGCGCAGATCGCATCGCAACCACTGCACGAACGCCTCGAAAGCCTTGGCTCGCTCGGAGAGGGTTTGACCGGGATGCCACAACTGTCTGAGTCTCAACACTCCGGCGTACATGAGCCATATGTGCGGGATCTCATCGAGCCCGAGGAGCTCCCGATGCTCTGCGTCCTCGTCAAAGTGCGACGGTCGGCGGTCCGGGTCCATGATCTCCGTGCGGGTGAGCGACATCGCGTGCTCAAACGCGGCTAGCGCTTTTGCGGCTGTACGCTTTTCTGATGCCGTTCTGCTCGGCTGTACCAGCTGGGATAGAGCTAGTCCAGGGAGCACATCGCGATCGATCACGTTGACCAAGAGACTTCGAATCGCCTCAGCCCGCTTACCAAGCCTGGATGGTTCGAACGAGAAGCGTTCAATCTCGATCAGTACGTCTGTATCGAGCACGAACGTTGTCGCCCGTATCGGGTCATATGGGCGGAAGCTGTTGACCGGGACCACGTAGAGCCCTGGTATTTCCGAGAGCTCCGGTACCGACATCGACCCTGCGTACGTGGCCGTGATCGCAGCAGCGGTCGGAGAGACACCCACTGCTCCAGAGGAGTCGATCTCCAATCCAGTGCCGAATATGACAAAGCATGAGCCGGCTGCCCGTATCGCGTTCTCCGATGCTTCATCGGGGCGCGGGAGCATCAGCTGAAATGACCGTGACGGATTAGTGATCAACGTATGTGGCGCAAACTCAACACTCCAGCAAGAATCAGGCTCGCTCCGGAGCGAACTCAGTCCTTCGAATGGAGCCACACCCAGCTTTTGGCAGAAACCTATCCACGACTGTTCGGCAAGTGGTTCTGGGATGCCATCGTGTGGCCAAAATGCCAGCTCGATGATGATCGCCGGTCCGTCGAGTTCGCCGTAGACCCCTGCAACGGGGGCGACATGGCCTTCTCGTGGCTTTTCCGATGTGGGCGCACGATCGGCGGTTAACGCACGTACCTCATCGACCGGGAACAAAGGTCGCAACTGGAGCACGTGGCTGATGCTAGCTCCATAGCTGACTCCATCCGCGAACGCAAAGAGTCGCGCTTTGGGGCTGCGGTGCTACGGGATTGCGACGCGCTGATGAACGTCGCGCCATCTCCGATCGAAGGTCCACACGACGTCGGCGTCGATCACCTCGGCAATCACCAGCGCGATCGCGTCGGGCAGGCTGAGATTACGGTGCTGGGCCTTCATCTCTGCGGCATCGTCTGCGATGTTGGCGCTGACAGGGACGGTCTCGCAGGCGTTTACGAAGTCTCGTGCGGCTGCCATCGCCTTGCCGCCCACTCGCACAGGGCCAACTAGGAGCTCTGCCCGCGTCGTGGCGGCAAGCACGAGTTCGTCATCGCCTGCGCCGGCAAGTGCATCCACTGCAGCATGGTGGTGAACGTCATCGGCCACGAGCGCGGCGATCACGACGCTAGCGTCGAGAACGATCAGCCGCGCCACTGGGCGCGAAGCTCATCGAGGTAGCCGGAGGGATATGCGGAGTTGTCGAGCGTGCCCGTCGCCGCCAACAGGCGGGCGCGCCGCTGGGCACGCTCCTGCTGATCTGCGGGTGCGCCGAGCAACTCGTGACGGACGGCCGTGCGAATCAGCTCGGCCTCGCTGGTGCCGCGCTCCTTCGCAACCTGCTTGACGCCCTTGTGAAGCTCGTCGGGCAGATAGATCGTCGTCTTGACCACCGGCCCCAGGCTACCATACCTAACGTATGGCACTCTCATTCATGTCGCACCAGGCTCTAGCCGGCCGGCATGGGCCGCACCGCCGCGTGATCAGCCGCTGTTGGCTCCGACTCGTGATCAACTCGCTGCGGGTCGGCGCTGGCGGCATAGCTCAGGATTACGATGCCTGATTTCAGCGGCATGGTGTCAACCAGGTCGAATGTCGCGAGTGGGCAGTCGCGGTACAGCAGGTCGGCGGCACCGCCCTTGCCGACGAACACCGGATGGATCCACAGGCGAAGCTCGTCGAGCAGGCCGTTCTCCATCAGGGTGTGTGACAGCTGGTCGAACCCGTACCGCACGATGTCAGTCCCTGGCTGTTCCTTGAGCTGTTTGATCGCGACGGGACCGCCGTCAGCCAGAAGTTCATCGACCTGACCTCCGTCGACCGCCATCCATGTGGCCTGGCTGTGGTCGACGAACGGATCTTCTTCGCCAATTGGCGCCCCGGAAACGGTGGTGAGGATTTCTCGATCAACTTCACCGGCCTCACCGCCAACGACGTAGAGCTCACGCATTTTGGTCACCAGTTCCAGTGCCCTGCGTCGCTGGCGGCTAACACCGAAGGACCGACCGCGCCGCGACACGTCCGCGGGTGAGTGCGGCTGGTCAGGTCACCATTCCTTCGACTTAATCGCGAGACTGGACGCAGCACCTACATTCGTTTTTCCCGCTCTGTGCGAGTTTCTGGACGTTTGTGTTCTCGATTTGGTTACTTCGCTGTACTTCTCGGGAGTAGCCTCGGCTGGGGCTCGCATTGCGGGACGCGAGCTTCGATAGGGGTCGGCGTTTTGCGAGTTCGGCCGACACTGGACACGCGATTCGTTCGAGCGCGAGTTCGAACGGGGAGGTCGGGGAAATGATGGACTTCTTGGCAGCGAGTCCCACGGGCGGTTCGCGGAATCGGGTGTCAACGCTGGGCTTGGTGGCGGTCGTGGCGATGTTGGTCATGGCGCTGGCCGGTCTCGCGCCTGCTAGTTCACTCGGCGCTACCGGCCCGCAAGTCAAAAAACTCAAACCGGTTGGTGGCCCGCCTGCCGGGGGGACGTCGGTGGTCATCAGCGGAGCGCGCTTCACCGGTGCCACGGCGGTCAAGTTCGGTACGACCAACGCGACCAGCTTCACCGTCAACTCGAGCAGCACGATCACCGCCGTCTCTCCGGCTGGTACCGGCACTGTCGATGTGACCGTCACGACTCCGGAAGGCACAAGCCCGAACAGCGAAGCCGACGAGTTCATCTACGGACCCCACATCACCGCCATCGCCCCCAATCGAGGGCCGGCGGGCGGTGGCACTTCGGTCACCATCACGGGTTCGGACCTTGCCGCCGTCACGGCGGTCAAGTTCGGCTCGGCCAACGCGACCAGCGTCAAAGTCGACTCGAGCAGCTCGATCACCGCTGTCTCGCCGGAAGGCACCGGGACGGTCGATGTGACGGCGGTGGACCCAGAAGCCAGCAGCGCAAGCACCGTCGGCGACCAGTTCAGCTACGTGCCGGCGCCGACGGTCACCGGCGTGAGTCCCGCAGGTGGCCCCGAAGCGGGTGGCACAGAAGTCGCGATCACCGGGACGAACTTCGCCGAAGTCACCGCGGTCCACTTCGGCATGACGTCTGTGGGCTTCACCGTCAACAGCGAAGGCCTGATCACGCTCCTCTCTCCTCCTGGTGTGGGCGCGGTTGACGTGACGGTCACGGCGTTCGGGGGCACGAGCCTCACGAGCTTCGCCGACCAGTTCAGCTACGAGCCGCCTCCGACGGTCACGGCCGTCAGCCCCGAAACCGGGTCGTCGGCCGGCGGCGCCTCCGTCACCATCACCGGGACGAACCTCGAAGGAGCTACAGCGGTCCACTTCGGGACGGCGAGCGCCACGGATCTCGTGGTCAACTCAGCGAACTCGATCACCGCCGTCTCGCCGGTCGGGACAGCTGGAGCGACGGTAGACGTCACCGTCACGACGCTCGGCGGCACAAGTGCCACGAGCGGCGGGGACCGCTTCAGATATCTGCAGGACACTCCCGTGGTCGTGAGGAAAGTGTCGCCCACCAGTGGCGCTCTGACGGGGAACACGCCTGTGGTCATCGGCGGCAGCGCGTTCGTCGGGGCCACCGCGGTCCATTTTGGGTCCGTGAGCGCCACGTCCTTCGCGGTCACGACACAGCACCAGATCAAGGCCGTGGCTCCCCCGGGGACTGGAACCGTCGATGTCACGGTTACGACGCCGGAAGGCGTCAGTCCGACGAGTGCGGCAGACCAATTCAGGTATGTGCCATCCCCACCGGTGGTTGAAGAGCTGAAGCCCACGAGCGGCCGGCCGCAAGGCGGAACAAAGGTACTCATCAACGGGACCGGGCTCTACGGCGCCACAGAAGTGCACTTCGGTTCGGTGAGCGCAGCCTTCGAGGTGACGCCCAACGGCCGGCAGATCGTGGCCTTCGCCCCCTCCGCAGCCGTCGTCGATCACGGCACCGTGGACATAACCGTGACCACGCCCGAAGGCACCAGTGCCACGAGCCCTGCCGACAAGTTCAGCTACAAGATTCCGCCGCCCGTGATCACGCACCTATCGCTCAAGAAGGGATCGCCCGCGGGCGGCGAGGCCGTGACGATCACGGGGGAATACTTCATCGAAGTCTCGGCCGTCGACTTTGGATCGTTCGCTGCAACAGAATTCACGGTCAACTCGCCGTATTCGATCACGGCCATCGCACCACCAGAGACGGTAGGCCTGGTCAAGGTGGGCGTAACGACTGCGTTTGGAACCAGCGGACATGGAGTATGCGAAGTCTTTGGCGAAGAAGGACCCGAACTCATTCCTTGTCCCACCTTCGCCGAACGTTTCAAAGTCCTCGAACCAACGATCACCGGCATCGCGCCCGCCAACGGACCCTCGGCTGGCGGCACCAGCGTGGTCGTCACGGGCACCGGGTTCGCCGTCGGCACCACGGCGACCGCGTTCAGCTTCGACACCACGCCCGCCGCCTCCGTCGACTGCACGTCGACTACGACGTGCACCGTGGTGGCGCCTGAACATGCTGTCGGAACCGTGGACGTGAGAGCTACCGTCGTCGAAGCTGCGGTCTCCCAGAAGATGACGAAAAGAACCCCGGCCGATCGCTTTACTTTTGAATGACGGCGAGAGCCGGTGTCTGAGTCCTTGAACGAGCGCGACATGTCGACTGGAACACCGCCATGCCGGCTGGTCGACTCGAGAGCGGCACACGGAACGCAAATGCCCCGAAAGGATCGCAGAGGGACCCCAGCCGTCGCCTGAGGGAAGACGACAACTGGGGTCAGCTTCCGCGTCTCTATCGGACTGTTTCCGATCAGACCCTGCATTCTCATGATTTGGCGGACACGGTGCCGTTTCGTGGCTTAGCCCCAAAGCCTCGCCCCAGTCTCCCCGCGGGCGGGCCCCGCTGCGCCTATCAGCCGGCCTGGAACCTGGCGCACAGCGGTCACCGCCACTCCGTCGCCACCAAACGGGTGCGGGAGCGCAACGCCGCGGATGACCGCGGAATCCTGATAGCGTGAATATTCCTGCCAGTTGTGAGACTCTTGCCAGAGGTAGAAGCGCGCTGGTACGGGGCAAGACATCGTGTGCAAGACATGTCGAAAAGGGGGTCGGTCACGAGAGAGGCAGCACGATTGACGAGAGGACTCTCGTCGTGCGTCGCGCTCGGCAGTGTTCTCGTGCTCCTGAGTGCTCCATCAGCACAAGCGAGGTGGGGGAACGGACACTGCAGCCTCGAATCTCATTGCTATGCGATCACCCAATGGGCGATGGTGTCGCCGGAAAAGGTGAAAGGCGCTGAGGATGTTCCCACTACCAACAATTTTAACGTTCCAGAATGGACAGCTGGCTTTGTCGACGATGAGATGTGGCTCATATTCTCAAATCTTGAATCCGGCTGGCTTGAGATTGGCCAGACGGCCGGCAATAGGCGGGCGCTGCCAACGCCGCAGCAAGCCAAGGCGCAGTCGACGGCGCCCCTCGCCGCTGCCGCCGCTAGACGGACCATCGCGCTGAGCACGGCAACAGGAGTCGTAACGGGTCGACTCACTATCTCGGGCGGCCCGGCACCTGGCCGTCCACGCCCATGGCCACATGGGCTGGTGGCCCTTATTCGTGGCTCGCATGTGATGGCACGGGCCGAGACCAGCTCGAAGGGTACCTTCAAGTTGTTCGCATTTCCCGGTCGCTACAAAATCAGTGGCCGCGGGGCTCTCTGCACGGCACAGACAGTCTCGTTGAAGCCAGGGAGAACGACCAACGTTGCTCTCCATTGCAGCATCAAGTAGTCCGCGGTTGCGTTGGACGCTTTCGAATGACGTGGAGGGCCGGACCGACGAGGGTCTTCGCCCGCGTCGTGGCGGTGAGCACGAGCTCGTGCCCACGTGGAACCTGCCTCGGCTAGCATCCGCTTGAACGTTCCTACCGGCCAGGCTGACGGATGAACAGCACAAATGATCGTGAATCCGCTATCAGGGCTCGCCTGGAGCAGCACTGGGAAGCGTCCGAGCGCGGCGTGTCGAGGCAGAGCATGCGATCTACGCCACGGACGCGATTCTCGACTACCCGCAGTCCGGCGAGCGTTTCACCGGCCGGTCAACGATCCAGGCGCAACGCGGCGGGCATCCGGCCGAGCGCCACTTCGCGATCCGCCGGATCGTCGGCGGCGGCGATCTGTGGGTCAGCGAATGCGTGATCAGCTATGACGGCGTGCCCACCTGCTCGGTCAGCGTCATGGAGTTCAGCGACGGGCTCGTGACGCACGAGACGCAGTACTTCGCCGATCCCTTCGACGCGCCTGCCGGACGCGCCGCCCTGGCCGGCGTGATCCCCGCCGACCGATAAGCCGGCACAGCTTCGGTCGACGGGACGCCTCAGCGCAGCTCGTTGATGCGCACGAGGTTGCCCGCGGGATCGCGAAAGGCGCAGTCGCGGACGCCATATGGCTGCTGGGTCGGCTCCTGGGCAACGTCGGCGCCGCTGGCCTGCAGACGCGCGAAGGTGCCGTCGAGGTCGGCCGTCGCCAGGATGACGCGGGCGTAGCTGCCCTTGGCCATCATCTCGACGATCGTGCGCCGCTCGTCGTCGGTGACGCCCGGATCGGCGGCCGGAGGCTCGAGCACGATCGACGTGTCGGGCTGGTCCGGCGGGCCGACCGTGATCCAGCGCATTCCCTCATAGCCGACGTCGTTGCGGACCTCGAAGCCGAGCACGTCGCGATAGAAGGCCACAGACGCGTCCGCGTCGTCATGCGGCAGGAAGGTTGAGTGAATTGTGATGTCCATGTCGGTCAAGCTAGCGCGGCCCGATGGCCGGCGCTTCTCGATTCCTGATCGGTCTGGTCACCTGCTTGGCTACGCATGAGGCCATCCCCGCCGTCGCATCCGCTGCGTTGCGCCGGTAGGCGCTGGGAGACATGCCGACCAGTTCGCTGAAGCGACTGCTGAAGGTGCCCAACGACGAGCAGCCGACCGCGAAACAGACCTCTGTGACGTTGAGATCGCCCCGGCGCAGCAGCGTCATCGCGCGCTCGATGCGCCGCGTCATCAGATAGCCGTACGGCGACTCGCCGTAGGCGAGGCGGAACTGGCGACTGAAGTGTCCGGCCGACATGTGCGTGTCGCGCGCGAGCGCCTCGACGTCCAGCGGCTCGGCGTACTCGCGGTCGATGCGGTCGCGCACGCGGCGCAGCCGCGCGAGGTCGCTCAGGTGTGATGCCGTCGCGGGCTTTGTGGTCACTGTCAGATCGTGACACTTCCGGCCCGATCCGACGACCGAACAAGCAGAGGTGAGGCGCACCCGGCCGTGACCCCGGGCTATCACCTGAACAAGCGCCACTGGAACACCGTGGTGGTCGACGGCTCGCTGCCTGACCAGACCATCGAGGACATGGTAGAGGACTCCTATGACCTAATCGTCAGTGGCCTGTCGAGAGCACGTCAGCGCGAGCTTCGCTGGCGCGGCGATGCTTGAGGCGGCAAGGCAAGCGTTTGGGTACGCTGATCGCCGTCGGCGCAAACCCGCACGAGCGCTCAGCTTCGGGCCGTCGTCAAGCCGGCATATCCGCCGGGCAGAGCCATCGAACGAGGGGCGCCAATGAGCAGCCGGACATTTGTGATCGGGGTTGGAATGTCGAAGTTCGACAAGCCGGGCACGAAGGAGGGCGACTATCCGGAGTGGGTGGCCGAGGCCGGCTCACGCGCGCTAGCCGATGCCGGCATCGCCTACGAGCACGTCGAACAGGCCTACGCGGGCTACTGCTGGGCCTCACCGGCATTCCGGTCGTCAACGTCAACAACAACTGCTCGACCGGTTCGAGCGCGCTGTTCCTCGCACGCCAGGCCGTCAAGGGTGGCCTGGCCGACTGTGCGCTCGCCGTCGGCTTCGAGAAGATGGAGCGCGGTTCGCTGGGCACGAAGTACACAGACCGCACGCCGGCGATGGACAAGCACATGACTCGCATGTTCGAGCTGCGCCCTGCCGAGCAGTCGCCGTTTGCGCCGCAGATGTTCGGCAACGCGGGGCGCGATCACATGGAGCGTTATGGATCGACGCCCGACCACTACGCGTGGATCGGCTGGAAGAACCACAAGCACTCCGTCAACAACCCCTACGCGCAGTTCCAGGACGAGTACTCGATCGAGGACATCAAGGGCGCCAAGATGATCCACGATCCGCTGACCAAGCTGCAGTGCTCGCCGACCTCCGACGGCGCCGCGGCGGCGATCGTCGCCAGCGAGCGGTTCGTCGACGAGCACGACCTGTGGTCCCAGGCGATCGAGATCGCCGGACAGGCGATGGTCACAGACCTGGCGTCGACCTTCGACGAGAACGCCGACTGCATTAAGATCGTCGGCTACGACATGAGCCGCGAGGCGGCGCGCCAGGCATATGAGGAGGCGCAGGCGGGGCCTGAGGAAGTCCAGGTCATCGAGTTGCACGACTGCTTCAGCGCCAACGAGCTGATCACCTACGAGGCGCTCGGTCTGGCCGAGGAGGGCCACGGGCACGAGCTCGTCGACGCGCACGACACCACCTACGGCGGGCGCTGGGTCGTCAACCCCTCCGGTGGTCTGATCTCCAAGGGCCACCCGCTCGGCGCGACCGGGCTGGCGCAGTGCAGCGAGCTCTGCTGGCAGCTGCGCGGCCAAGCCGACGCGCGCCAGGTCGACGGCGCGGAGGTCGCGCTGCAGCACAACATCGGCCTCGGCGGAGCCGCGGTCGTAACCGTTTACCGGCCCGCGCAGAGCTGACACGCGTCCAGTGCCCGACTCGCTGGACTTCATCTCGATTCCGTCCCAGGACGCCGAGCGCTCGCGTGCCTTCTACGTCGACACGCTGGGACTGAAGCCCGACGAGACGGCGCGCTTCGAGTTCTGGGTCGGCGACACGTGCTTCGTGATCTGGGAACCAGAACGGATCGGCTGGGAGTTTCAGCCGCAGAAGAACGCGCATCCGGCGATCCATGTCGACGACGTCGCGGCGGCGCGCGCGGAGCTCGAGGCCAAGGGCGTCAGCTTCAGCGGCGAGTTCGACACGGGCGTATGCCAGATGGCCTTCTTCACCGATCCCGATGGCAACGACTTGATGCTCCACCACCGATACGCTCCGCGGGGCGAAGGGGGGTAAGCATGCCGTTCGCAGAGGTCAACGGACAGCGCATCCGCTTCGACGACAGTGGCGGCGACGGCCCACCGATCGTGCTGTCCCACGGCTTTCTCATGGATCGCGAGATGTTCGCGCCGCAGGTCGCGGCGCTCTCGCCGGAGTTCCGAGTGATCACCTGGGATGAGCGCGGCTTCGGTGAGACGGAGTTCGACGGCGAGCCGTTCAGCTACTGGGACTCGGCAAGCGACTGCCTCGGCCTGCTCGATCACCTGGGCATCGATCGAGCAGTGCTCGGTGGCATGTCACAAGGCGGCTTTCTCTCGATGCGAGCGGCGCTGAGCGCTCCCGAGCGGGTTCGCGCGCTGGTGTTGATCGACACCCAGGCGGGTGTCGAGGATCCGGAGCGCCTGCCGGCCTACAGGCAGATGCAGCAGACCTGGCTGCAGGTCGGACCGGTCGACGAGTTGGCCGAGACGATTGCCGGGCTGATCATCGGCGACCCCGAGCTGAGCGCTGCGTGGATCGAGAAGTGGCGCCGGCTGCCGCGCGAGAGCATGGGCCCGCCGGGCGACTGCCTGTTCGATCGCGACGACATCTCCGACCGCCTCGGCGAGATTGCCTGCCCGGCGATCGTCTTCCACGGCACCGCCGATCTGTCGATCGACATTGGACTGGCCGAGCAGCTGTGCAGCGGTCTGTCGCAATGCGCGGGCCTCGTGCGCATCGATGGCGCCCCTCACGCCTCCAACTTGACCCACCCCGATCAGGTCAACGAGCCACTGCTGACGTACCTGCGCTCGCTCTGACGCCGGCGGTGCGTTGGCCGCGGCGGGCGCGCTGTGAGGCCGGCCGCTCGGTGGGCAGCTGACGCTCGGAAGGTGTTGCCCGCGTCGGCGCCTGCTCGTGCGGTCGCGCGGCCTGCGGATGCCGGTCGATCTCGAACCACACCGACGCGGGTTCACGCGTGGGGTCGATCGACCAGCGGTCGGCCAGCCCGTCCAGCAGTACGAGGGGGTAGTCGCCCGCGGGTCCGCCTGCGCCGAGCGAGTAGTCGCGCTCGACCTCCAGCTCGACGCGCACGACATCGTGGGGCATCCAGATGCGCAGCGCCAGCTTGCGCCCCGGGTCGTAGAGCTCGACGGCTCGCGTCACGACCTCGCTGGTCAGCAGCTCAACGGCGTCGCGCAGGTCCGGCGAGGGCGAGTCGACCTGGGCCACGCAATGGCGCGCAAAACGCGGCGCGTAGGCATCGAGCTGCACCTTGGCCTCCAGGTCGGGCGAGCGCATGTCTATGGGCATCGCCTGAGCAGTTGCCCGGCATGGCCGGCGATCAAACGCGGTTGGACGGACGGTCCACCCGGAGTTCGATGCACGCACCCAGCCCATGCCCGGCGGGCGCGCCACAATGGGCGCATGAGCGGAGCGGAGATCGGTCTTGCCCTGTCGGTCTTTCTCGCCTGCTCGGTCGAGGCCGTCGAGGCGCTGACGATCGTGCTCGCGGTCGGAACGACGCGCAGCTGGTCCTCGGCGATGGGCGGCGTGGGCACAGCGCTGCTCGTGCTGGCGCTGGCCGTGGCCGCGCTGGGACCGGCGCTGACCTCGCTGCCGATCGACGCGCTGCGTCTTGTCGTCGGCGGCCTGCTGCTGGTGTTCGGCCTGCAGTGGCTGCGTAAGGCGATTCTGCGCCGCGCGGGGCTGAAGGCCAAGCACGACGAGCTTGCGACCTTCCGCGAGGAGGCCGACGCGGCCCGCGCCGCCGGCAGGACACCACAGCGCTTTGACGGCTACTCGTTTACGCTGGCCTTCAAGGGCGTGCTGCTCGAGGGCCTGGAGGTGGTCTTCATCGTGCTCACGTTCGGCGCCAACCAGCACCGCGTGGGCCTGGCCGCAGCGGCCGCCGCGGTCGCCGTGCTGCTCGTCGTGGCAGTGGGCGCTGCGGCCAAGGCGCCTTTGTCGCGCGTGCCGGAGAACACGTTGAAGTTCGCCGTCGGCGTCATGCTGACGTCGTTTGGCATGTTCTGGGGCGCCGAGGGGGCGGGTGCGGGCTGGCCCGGGGGAGACGCCGCCCTGTTGGCGATCGTGCCCAGCGTGCTCGTCGCCGCGCTGGGCATCGCGGCGCTGGCGTCGGTCGGTCTGCGCCGAGGCTTGCAGGCGCCACAGCCTGCCGCGGGCGAGCTGGCGGGGCGGCCATGAGCGCATGAGCCGCCTGCGTGCAGCACTCGCCGGAGTGTGGGACTTCGTCGTCGGCGACGACTGGCGCGCCGCGCTGGGCGTCGTCGTGTCACTTTCTCTCACCGCGCTGCTGGCCGAGTGGGGGCTCGGCGCATGGTGGGTGATGCCGATCGCCGTGATCGCGCTGCTGGCCTGGTCGGTCGGTCGCGCAACGCGCGACGCCACGCGGCGCTGATCGTAAGCCGCAAGCCGGCCTGCACTCTCATCAAGCGTTTAGAGGTCTCATGCATGTTCTTGCGCATGAACGAGATCGCCGGGCTCAGCACCGTCGTTACCGCGCACTAGGCGTCTCCGCCGCCGTCTGGGATCGTTCTCCGGATGCATGTGCTGATCGTCGAGGACGAGGTCAAGATGGCCGTTCTGATTCGGCGCGGCCTGGAGGAGCACGGCCTGACCGCGGACATCGCGACCGCCGGCGAGCAGGCGAGCGCGATGGCTTCGGCGGCGGGCTATGACGCCGTCGTGCTCGACGTGATGCTGCCCGGCATAGACGGCTTTGAGACCTGCCGGCGGCTGCGGCGCGACGGCATCACCGCGCCGGTGCTGATGCTCACGGCACGCGGTGCTGTCGAGGACCGTGTCGCCGGCTTGGACGGCGGGGCCGACGACTACCTGACCAAGCCGTTCTCGTTCGCCGAGCTGCTCGCGCGGCTGCGCGCGCTGGAGCGCCGAGGCGAAAGCGATGGCCCGACGCTGGAGGTGGGCGACCTGCGCCTGGATCGCCACGCGCGCCAGGTCTGGCGCGGGCAGGAGGAGATCGAGCTGTCGGCCAAGGAATACGCGATGCTCGAGCTGTTCATGAAGAATCCGGGCAACGTGCTCTCGCGCCTGCAGATCATCGAGCAGGCGTGGGGCTATGACTTCGAGCACCGCTCGAACATCGTCGAGGTCTATATCCGCTACCTGCGCCACAAGATCGACCGGCCCTTCGGCGTGAGCTCGCTGGAGACCGTGCGTGGTGCGGGGTATCGAATGCGGCGGGACGGCGGACGCTGAGACGCGCTTCGATCCGCCTGCGCGTGACGCTGGCATTCGTGGCGGTCATGACGATCGTGCTCGGCGCGATCGGCGTGTTCGTATATCTGCGCTTCGGCGCCGAGCTCGATCACGCGACAAACAACGGACTGCGCTCGCGCGCGGGCGACGTGGCGGCGCTGTTCAAGGAGGTCGACTCGGGCCTCAGCGAGCGCCGCCCGAGCAAGCTCGCCGGCCAGGCCGAGAACTTCGCCGAGGTGCTCGGCGAAAACGGCACGGTGCTCGACGCCACGCGCCAGCTGCGCGGACATGTGCTGCTGAGCCAAGCCGAGCTGCGCCGGGCCGAGCACTCGCCGGTCCTGCTCGAACGGCGAGCCGTGCCTGGCCTGCGCGGCGCTGCGCGCCTGCTCGCCACACCCCTTCACACGAGCACCCAGCACCGCGTCGTCGTCGTGGGCACGTCGACCGGGCCGCTGAACGACTCACGCGGGGACCTCTTGCAGCTGCTGCTGCTCGGCGGCCCGATCGCACTGCTGCTCGCGTCGCTCGCGGCCTACGGCGTGGCGGCTGCGGCGCTGCGTCCCGTGGAGGCGATGCGCGCCCGCGCGGCTGAGATCTCCGCCGCGGCGCCCGATCGTCGCCTTCCGGTTCCGCCCAGCGGCGATGAGATCGCGCGACTCGGCACCACGCTCAACGCGATGCTGCAGCGCCTCGGCGAGGCGCTCGCACACGAGCGCCGCTTCGTCGCCGACGCCAGCCACGAGCTGCGCACGCCGCTGGCGATCCTCAAGACCGAGCTCGAGCTCGCGCTGGCGCGCGGCCGCACCCGCGAGGAACTGCAGGCGGCGCTGGAGTCGGCTGCCGAGGAGACCGACCGCCTCACGCAGCTCGCCGAGGACCTGCTCGTGCTCGCACAGACCGACGAAGGCAGCCTCGCGGTCACGCTGCAGGAGACCGATGTCGGCGTGCTGATGGAGGACGTGCGCAGCCGCTTCGCACGTCGCGCGGGCGAGTCCGGGCGAGTGCTCGAGGTCAGCGTCGCCGAGAGCGTGCGCGTTCGACTGGATCGCCTGCGCGTCGAGCAGGCGCTGGGCAATCTCGTCGACAACGCCCTGCGCTATGGAGGCGGCTCGGTGACGCTCACGGCCGACGTGCACAACGGCTCGATCGAGCTGCACGTCGTCGACCGCGGACGCGGCTTCTCCGAGGAGTTCGCCGAACGGGCCTTCGAGCGTTTCAGTCGCGCAGAGACCAGCCACGGCAAGCCCGGATCGGGGCTTGGCATGGCGATTGTCGACTCGATCGCGCGAGCGCACGAGGGGAGTGCCGGGCTGGCCAACCGGACGGGCGGAGGGGCCGACGTCTGGCTGGTGCTGCCCACGACTCTCATGTAGGGCTCATTTGCAGGGGGTAGACCTGGGCGACGTCCGTTCCAGAACCTCGAAGGAGGCAAGCGTGCCCGCCAAGCCGATCACCCCGCGCATCCTCTCTGCAGCAGCACCGGCAGCCGCCTGCCTGCTGCTCGCAAGTTGCGGCTCGCAGCAGCGCTCGACACCGGCGGCCACGACATCCAGCACGACGGCCGCAGCCTCCACTGCACCCGCTGAGGCGCAGTCGGCGGCCACCGGCGACATCCCCGACAACCAGACCTTTCTGAGCTTCGCCGATCGGTCCGGTGGCTACACGATCCGCTACCCCGAGGGCTGGGCTCGTCAGGGCTCGGGCGCGGACGTGACGTTCCACAACCGAGCCAACGTCATTCGCGTGGTCATCGCTCCCGGCCCGCCGCCGACTCCTGCCGGCGCAGCCGCCGCGGTGCTGGCACTCAAGCGAAGCGATCCGACGATCAACGTGCAGGCGCCGCGGCGCCAGACGCTCGGGTCCACGCCAGTGGTCAAGGTGAGCTACACGCGACTGAGCGCGCCGGACCCCGTCACCGGGAAGCGCCTGCCGATCACCGTCGATCGCTACGAGTACGCACGCGCGGGCAAGGTCGCCACGCTCGATCTGACGACGCCCAAGGGCGTGGACAACGTGGACGCCTACCGCATGATCAGCAAAAGCTTTCGATGGCGCTGAGCAGCCTCTACCGCGAGCCGGAAGCCAAGCGCGTCGATCTCGACTGGCCGGCGCTGGAGCTGCACGACGTGTTTCGCATCTATCGCTCGGGGCCGGTCGAGACGGTCGCGCTTCGCGGCGTCGACCTGGAGGTCGGCCGAGGCGAGTTCGTGGCCATCGTCGGCCCGTCCGGCTGTGGCAAGAGCACGCTGCTGGCGCTGGCAGCCGGCCTCGATCGCCCCTCGGCCGGGGACGTGCGTGTCCTCGGCAGCTCGCTGGCAGTGCTCAGCGAGCCTGAGCTCGCTCGCTATCGCGCTCGTGGCGTCG
Source organism: Solirubrobacteraceae bacterium (assembly GCA_036264175.1). Lineage (GTDB taxonomy): Bacteria > Actinomycetota > Thermoleophilia > Solirubrobacterales > Solirubrobacteraceae > Palsa-744. The sequence goes on along the minus strand of DATARK010000117.1, from coordinate 52,327 downwards.
GCGTGGTCTTTCAGAGCGGCAACCTCTGGGAGACCCTCTCGGCCGCGGAGAACGTCGCGATCTCGCTGCGCCTGGCCGGCCGCGAGCGGCCTCGCTGGCGGGCCGTGGAGGCATTGCAGGCACTCGGCCTGGGAGCGCGAACCGATCACCGCGTGGCGGCGCTGTCCGGCGGCGAGCAGCAGCGTGTGGCGATCGCCGCGGCGGTCGCGCGCGGCGCCCCGCTGGTCCTCGCCGACGAGCCGACCGGCGAGCTCGACTCGGCCAACGAGCGCGTCGTGCTGGAGACCTTGCGTGGCCTGCCGGGCGAGCATGAGTGCGCGGTCGTTGTGGTCACGCACTCAGAAGCCGTCGCTGCGTTCGCCGACCGGACGATCGAGCTGCGAGACGGGCTGGTGGTCTAGATGGGCGCCGGCATTGCCCCGCAGGCAGAGCTTTCGCGCTGTGACGGCGTGACGGTCTCCTACGGCAGCGGCGAGTCCACGGTCACGGCGCTCGGGCGCGTCGACCTGGCGATCCTCAGAGGTGAGGCGGTCGCGCTTTGGGGACCGTCGGGATCGGGCAAGACGACGCTGCTGCACGTGCTCGGCGGTCTGCTCGTGCCCAGCGCCGGAGCGGTGCTCTGGAAGGGCGGCCCGCTGTCCTCGATCGACGCCGCGGCACGCGGCAGAGCCCGAGCCGCGGGCATCGCCTACGTGTTCCAGGGCTCGAACCTGCTGCCCACCTTCACGGCGTACGAGAACGTCGCCTTCGCGGTTTGGGTAGCCGGTCGGCGCGGCGACGGCCGGCGGCGCGGCGACGGCCGGCACAGCGACGGCCGACACGGCGGTGGGCACAGAGCGCTCAGCGCCGAGGAGCTGCTCGACCTTGTGGGTCTCGCCGACAAGGCGCGCGCGCTGCCCGCGGAGCTGTCGGGCGGAGAGTCCCAGCGCGTGGCGATCGCACGCGCATTGGCGCAGGTCCCCGAGCTTCTGCTTTGCGACGAGCCCACCGGGCACCTGGACTCCGATACCGCCGATCGGGTGCTCGACCTGATCGACGCGCTTCGCGAGCGCTACGGATTCGCCCTCTCGATCGCCACGCATGACGAGGCCGTCGCGCGCCGCTGCTCTCGCCTCGTGACACTGGCCGACGGTTGCCTGGCCGAGGGGCATTCGTGACCGCGACGATCCAGCTGGCAGTTGCGGGGCTGCGCCGTCGCCCGGCACACACGGTGACGCAGGTCCTGGTGCTCTCCGCGGCGGTCGCCCTGCTCGGCGCGATGATTCTGTTCGTCGGTCATTCGCTGCGCACGATGACCGCCTCGGTCACACGCAGCGTCCCGCTCGATCTTCAGGGTCCGGTCGCGTCATACGGACAGGCGCGCTCTGTCGCCTCGGGCGTCGCCGGCAGCCCGGGTGTTCGGCAGGCGGTTGCCGCGGCGACCGCGCCGTTTGACGAACTCAGCCATCGCGGCGCGGCGGGGCTGACCAGCGCAGGTAAGGGATCGCTGCTGGCGGTCCCGCCGGACTACCTGCGCCATTTCGAAACCTTCCGCTATCTGCGCGGATCGCTGCGGCCTGGCGAGATCGTGCTCGACCAGCAACTGGCCGCGACGCTGCAGGCGCAGATCGGCGACACGGTCTCGCTCGCGGCCTCTCCCGGCCTGCCGGCGAAGCGCCTGAAGGTCAGTGGTGTCGCGCTGGTGACCGCGCCGGATGTTCTTTTTCAGCCGCTCAACCCGCTGCTCGGCCCGGCTCCGGCGCAACCGCCGGCAAACGTGGCCATCCTGCCGCTCGGCACCTTCGTGAAAACCGTCGCACGACAGCTTCCGGCGCTGCTCTCCGGCGTGGGAGCTTCCGCAGTCCCGGGGGCGCAGACCGGCGTGCAATGGCAGGTTCAGGCGCAGCTCGATCGAGCTGCGCTCGCCGGGAGTCCCAGCCAGGCGCTCACGCGCGCCGGTCAGATCCGCAACTCGATCGAACGCCGCTTGCCCGGCAAGGTGCAGTTCGTCGACAACCTCTCCGAAGCGCTCAACACGGCCGCCGGGGACGCGCTCTACGCCGAGGCGCTGTTCGTCATGCTTGCCGTTCCCGGCGCGATCCTGGCGCTCGGCCTGATGTACCTGTCGGCGCTGGGCACGGTCGAGCGCGACCGACGTGAGCTGTCACTGATGCTGGCACGCGGCGCCGGCCGCCGGCAGCTGCTCGGCATGCTTGCCGCGGAGGCGGTCGTCATGGGGATCGTCGCGGGAGTGCTTGGCACGGCTCTCGCACTGCTGGCGCTGCGCCTGCTGATCAACGGATCGACGGGCGTGACGCTCGCCAGGGCGCTCGGAACGCTCGGCGCGTGTGTCGCGCTAGCGACCGTCGGAGCGATGGCGGCGCGCCTGGCGACCGGGCTGCGCTCGCTCTCCAGCACCATCGCCGAGGGGCGCAGAAGCGCCAGGCGCGAGAAGCGTCCGCTGTGGCAGCGCCTCTACCTGGATCTGCTCGCTCTGGCGATCAGCGGGCTGATCTACTGGCTGACCGCCAGCACCGGGTTCTCGGCCGTGGTGAACCCCGACTCCAATCCGACGCTGTCGCTGTCGATCTACATGTTCTTCGCGCCGGCTCTGCTGTGGATCGGCGCCACGCTGCTGCTGCTTCGCCTGCGCGGGCGGCTCGTGGACGGCGTCGTGCGGCGTCTGGCGGGCAACCGACCGCCGAGCGGCCGGCGCGGCTTTCTGCTTGCGAGCGCCGGCAGGCGGGGTGAGGCGATCAACCGCGGCCTCGTGCTGCTCGGCCTGCTGCTGGCGTTCGGCGTCAGCCTGGGCGTGTTCACGGCGACCTACCAGCAGCAGTCGACGGTCGACGCGCAGCTGACACTCGGTGCCGACGTCACCGCCACTGCGCCACCGGGCGCGCCGGTCCGCAGCGGGCTGGCGAGCGCGATCGCGCGGGTGCCGGGCGTCTCGGCGACGACGTCGATCGACCATTCCTACGCCTATGTCGGCCCGGACCTTCAGGACACGTTCGGCGTGGACGCCTCGACGCTCGCGCGCGCAACCACGCTGCGCGACTCCTATTTCGTCGGCAGCAGCGCCGCGGCGGCGATGCGCGCTCTGCAGGCGCGCCCCGACGGGATTCTCGTCTCCAAGGAGACGATCACCGACTACTCGCTCAAGCGCGGCGACCTGCTGCGCCTGCGCGTGCTGGACTACCGCAGCGGTCGTTTCCACACCGTGCCTTTTCACGTCGCCGGTACGGTGCAGGAGTTTCCATCGGCGCCGCGCGACTCGTTCATGGTCGCCAACCGGCGCTATCTGCAGAGCGCCGACGGCGCCGCTGCGGCGAATGTGGTGTTCGCCAAGGCGTCGGGCGATCCGGCGGTGGTGCGCACGAGAGTCGCCGCGGCGACGCACCGCGACGGCGTGATCGTCAAGGACGTTCGCCAGCAGGCGGCGCTGACGGTGAGCTCGATCACGGCCGTCGATCTGAGCGGCATCAGCCGACTGGAGGAGGCGTTCACGCTGCTGCTCGCCGCGGCGGCGATGTGGCTGTTCGTCTCGCTGGTCGTCAGCGAGCGCCGGCACGAGTTCGCCACGATGGCCGCGATCGGCGCCTCGCTGTCGGACATCGCGGGCTTCGTCCGCAGCGAGGCCGTTGCCGTTTTGGGCGCGGCGCTTGCGCTGGCGGCGGGGCTCGGCTGGTTGCTCTCGCAGATGCTCGTGGCGATGCTGCAACACGTCTTCGATCCGCCGCCCGATGCTCTGGCGGTGCCGTGGCCGTATCTCGGCGCGCTCGCGCTTGCCGGAATGCTCGGCGCGCTGCTGGCGACGGGTGTCGCGCTGCGCAGGCTGAGAAAGCTCTCGCTCGCGGCGGTGCTGCGCGAGCAGTGAGCCGCGGCCGGAGCGCTCAGCGGCGCTCGGGCCGCTGCGCCGCTCGCGACGCCGCCGTCAGCCGGCGACGACGTATCCAGCGGACGCCGAGCAGCGCGACGGCGATCACGATCGCGGCGACGACGACGAGGTCCAGGTAGCCAAAGCTTTTGTGAAAGCTCTCCCAACTGCCGCCCAGCGCCCAGCCCACGCCGGCGAAGCTGAAGCACCAGATGGCCGAGCCGACCAGCGTGAGCGCCGTGTAGGGGGCGAGGGTGACGCGGAAGACGCCGGCAGGGATCGAGATGAACGATCTGACCACCGGCGTGACGCGTCCGAGCAGCACGGCCCACAGGCCGAAGCGAGCGAACCAGCGCTCGGCGCGCGCGAGCGCCTCAGGCCCGACGTGCAGTCGGCGACCGTGGCGCTCGACCAGCGGGCGGCCGCCGTACCGGCCGATCGCCCAACCGGCGAGCGCTCCGACGAGGTAGCCGAGCGTTCCGGCGAGCGACAGCACGACATAGCTCTCGCCGCCGCTTGCCAGCGTTGCGCCGAACAGCGAGGCGTGGCCCGCGGCCACGCCGCCGGAGGCCACGGCGCCCGCGAACAGCATCACCAGCTCGCCGCCGACGGGCAGCAGGGCGTCGAGCGCCATCAAGGCAAAAACGGCATATACGCCGTTTTCAGAGATCCACTGGGTGATGCTGCCGGAGATGCTGGCGAGGACGAGCAAACCTGCAGCGATCATTCGCACCGCGGGTTAACCACAGATGAGAGCCGCGCGGTCACGCGCTCTCGAGCGTTGCGCAGTCGCTCATCGTGGCTTTATTCGGCGCCTCTAGCTTGCGCCGTCTGCGCCAGCGCAGCGACATATGAACTTCGAGCCACGCCCCATCGACTCCCCGCGCGGCGCTGGGCCATTTCAGGGTCGCGAGCGCGGCCGCTCGCCGGGCGATGTCGCGCGTGGACTGTCGAAGGTGCCGGAAGTCACGGCCTACTTCTGGATCGTCAAGGCGCTGACGACCGGCATGGGGGAGTCGACGTCGGACTACCTGGTGCATCGCCTCGTGCCGGAGATCGCGGTGGTGCTCGGCGCGATCGGGCTGGCCGTCGCGCTGGCGATCCAGTTCTCGGCGCGCGAATACGTAGCCTGGAAGTACTGGCTGGCGGTGGCGATGGTCGGCGTGTTCGGCACGATGGCAGCCGATGTGCTGCACGTCGGGCTCGGCGTGCCCTATATAGCCTCGACGATCTTCTACGCGGTCGTGCTGGCAGCGGTCTTCTACACCTGGTACGTGACCGAGGGCACGCTGTCGATCCATAGCATCCGCACGCAGAGACGCGAGCTGTTCTACTGGGCGGCGGTGCTCGCGACGTTCGCGCTGGGCACCGCGGCCGGCGACCTGACCGCCGTCACGGTGGGGCTCGGCTACTTCGCCTCCGGGCTGCTGTTCGCGGCGATCATCGCGATCCCGGCGCTCGGTTACTGGCGCTTTGGCATGAACTCGATTCTCGCTTTCTGGTTCGCCTACGTCGTGACGCGGCCGCTGGGAGCGTCGTTTGCAGACTGGCTGGCCGTCTCGGCACGACGCGGTGGCCTGGCGCTCGGCACCGGCGAGGTGAGCCTCGCACTGATCGCGTTGATCGCGGGCTTCGTCGCCTATCTGGCGGCGACGCGTCGCGACATCCCGCTCGAGTCGCGCGCCGCATAGCCCACCGGCGCGACCGCTTTCACGGTCGCGCCGGGCTTTGGCGTTCTCAGTCGCGCGGGCTAGGGGCCGGTGAACGTGCCGGCGTAGCACGGTCCCTTGTTGCAGCGATCCGACTTCTGGATAGCTCCTTCGAAGAAGTCAGACACGAGCTGCTGCTCGGCCGGCGCCGCGCGCGGCGCGCCGTGCGGGTCTTCGCCGGTGCGGTTGGGCAGGTTTTCATACGGCGGCGGTTCGGTGCCGACGTTTTTGCCCGAGCCCGGCGAGCTTTCGCGGATCGGTCCGATGTCCCAGTAGTAGGCCGCCGAGCCGGTGTACGGGTACGGTTTTATGGACGGCACGTCCCACAGCACGTTGGTCATCGGCCAGCGGCCCTTGAACAGCACGGGCGTGTGCGCCGAGGCGCCGATCGTGCGAGCCTCGACGTCGGCCTGGTAGTCGGACACCTGGTGATCGCCGAAGGCGATGTCCATGAGCACCTGGTGCGCCGGCGTGTCCGGCAGCGGGTTGGTCGTCATGCGCTCGGCATAGCCGTCGGGCTCGCCGCGGTCCCACAGCAGCTGCATCATGTCAAAGACCAGCGGACGCGCTTCTTCGTCTGGGTAGCTGGGGTAGAGGATCGCCGAGAATTCGTCGAAGTCGACCGAGCGCGGCAGCAGCACCGAGTAGTTCATCGCCGGCACGCCGAGCGAGGCCCGCGTGAAGTCCGGCGAGACGGCTGTCAGCGCGCCGCCCATGATGCCGCCCTGGCTGTTGCCGTTGTAGTAGAGGTGGCTGATGTTCAGCACCGACGGCGTCGCCGACGTGCCGTCCTGGTGGAAGGCCGCGTTGGTCGTGAAGCCGCTCGGGCTGATCATCGCCCGCCCGAGATACAGCTCGTCGAGCAGGCCCTGCTGCAGCCGGTCGGTGATCTTCGGGAACGCCGACAGGTTCTGCAGCGCCTGGACGACCGACGGGATGTCCGATTCAGACATGCCGATCTCATCGGTGGCGCACTGCACGATGTCGTGCGTCTGCGACAGGCTCCTCTGCGGGCCGGAAGCGACCTCGCTGGCGCTGCCGAACAGCCCATGGCCGTACAGCGACGGACGAGCTGTTTCGCCCGCGCCGGTCGTCGCCGACAGCGGCACGATGCAGTCGAAGTTCGCCGTCCACACGCCGTTCTGCGTCGGCTTTCCTTCGCCGTTGAGCAGCATCGTGCCGCCCGGCGCGCAGCTGGGGAACAGGAAGCACGGCACGACGAAGGTGCCCTTCACGCGCCGCGCGATTTCGCCTGGGTTCGGTTCGTTTGTCGTTTCGGTGACGGCGAACGTCGGCGAAGTGCCTTCGACGACGCCGTCTGCGAGGTTGTTGTCGCCGAGCGCCGAGAATGCCGTGTTGCGCATCGAGAGCTCGCGCCCGGTGTTGTTTTCGTCGCTGGCGACCGTGAAGTCCCACGCGAGGTACAGGTTGGAACGCGCGATGCCCGCGCTCGCCAGCGTGCTGAAGAGTTCTTCGAAGTGCGGCCGCCGTTCGTTGACCTTTTCTTCCGAGGAAGGCAGGTTGTCGCGGTAGGTGCGGAATGATTCCGGGGCCTGCAGGCGTTCTTTTTTGGCGTTTTTGAGATTGCGCAGGGCGACGATGTAGCGGTCGCCCGAGGTGAAGTTCACGGCTGGGTGGATCTCCAGGTTGGCCTTTTCGGCTTTGACCGTCGAGTCGATCTCCACCCAGATCGGCCAGCGCTGCCCGGTGTTGGCGTCGATCACGACGACCGGAGCATTGGGCGCCTTGTAGTGGCCCAGGTGGTTGATCGGCACGGCGTGCATCGCCTTGACGTCGGCCTTGGTTTCGATGCCGGGGACCTTCAGCGCGATCACCGAGCCGGGGCTGAAGCCGTCGCCGGTGTTGTACGGAGCGACTTCGATGTGCTGTTTGGCGGCGTTGGTCGGCGTCGCCAGTTCACGGAAGTCGATCCGGCGGCCGGTCGGGCTCGTGGGATCGGCCTTGGTGTAGTAGTCGTCGGGGAACGGCAGCATGCACTGCGAGCTGCTCGAGCTCGCGATGAACTCGCATTTCGGTTCGGTCGGCAGTTCCGCGCCGAAGCTCGGCGCCGCCGCGACCATGGACGCCGTCGCGATCGCCAGCAGCGCGATCGCGCGGACAGTCAAGTTCCTCATCCCAGCCCTCCCCCATACGACGGCCGGACCCCACGTCCGGCCTCCTGGCGCGAGCATAACAACGCTGTCAACCCTCGCTCTCGTAGGCTTGTCGGATGTACAGCTCGCTGCCGCCGACCGTCGCGGAGATCCTCAGCGATCGCGCGGGCGAGGAGATGGCGCTCAACGACCGCTATCTCAATCCGCAGATGGGGCGCATCCTGCGCACGCTCGGATTCGACAAGTCCTGGCGCGGCGGCGAGGGCGCGCACCTGATCGACGCCGACGGCGAGCGCTATCTGGATCTGTTCGGCGGCTATGGCGTGTTCGCGATCGGGCGCAACCACCCGGAGACGATCGCGGCCGTGCAGGAGACGATGGCCGCGCGCACGGGCAACCTGCCGCAGCTGGGCGTGACGCTGCTGTCGGGCGTGCTCGCAGAGCAGTTGCTCGGTCGCGCGCCCGACAGCGTCGCGGCGATGGTGCCGGCCAACTCGGGCACCGAGGCGGTCGAGGCGGCGATCAAGATCTCGCGTGCGGCGACCGGGCGACCGCGCGTGCTGTATGCCGAGCACGCCTTTCACGGTCTGACGCTGGGCTCGCTGTCGCTCAATGGCAACGCCGAGTTCCGCGACGGCTTCGGCCCACTGCTGGCAGGCTGCGACGCCGTGGGCTTCGGCGACCTCGATGCGCTCGAACGCGAGCTTGAGCGCGGCGACGTTGCGGCGTTCGTGGTCGAGCCCGTGCAGGGAAAGGGCGTGAACCTGCCGCCGAGCGACTACCTGCAGCGCGCGCAGGCGCTGTGTCGCGCCGCGGGCACGCTGCTGGTGTGCGACGAGGTGCAGACGGGCATCGGTCGCACCGGGCGCTTCTTCGCATTGGAGCACTGGGCGCTCGAGCCGGACCTGATCTGCGTCGCCAAGGCGCTGTCAGGCGGCTTGGTGCCGATCGGCGCCGTGCTGGTATCGCGCAGTGCGTTCGACGCGGTGTTCGACGGCATGGAGCGCGCCGTGCGCCACGGCTCGACCTTCGGTGGAAACGATCTCGCGGCCGCCGCCGCGCTGGCGACGCTGCGCGTGCTCGACAAGGAGGGCCTCGTGGCACACGCCCAGCGCATGGGCGATCTGCTGCTGGAGCTGACACGGCCGCTCATCGACCGTTATGAGGTCGTCAGCGACGTGCGCGGGCTGGGGCTGATCTGGGCGATCGAGTTCGGGCCGCCCTCCGGTCGCCTCGGACACGCGCTGTGGGAGGCGGTCGAGCGACGCCAGGCGGGCCTTTTCAGCCAGTTGATCACGGTTCCGCTGTTCCACGAGCACCGCATCCTCTGCCAGGTGGCCGGACACCGCATGAACACGATCAAGGCGCTGCCGGCGCTGGTCGTGCAGGAGGATGAGATTCGCCGCTTCGCAGCTGCGCTGGAGCAGACGATCGCGCGCGCCGAGCGCTATCCCTCGGCGCTCGCGCGCTTCGGCGCGCGCACCGGCCTCAGGGCTGCCGGCATGCGCCGCTAGCCTAGTCGGCCCTGCTCGTACCCAGAGAGGACATACGCAACGTCGCGATCGTCGCGCACGTCGACCACGGCAAGACGACGCTGGTCGACGCCATGCTGTGGCAGTCCGGCGCCTTTCGCGTCGGCCAGGAGGTGGCCACGCGCGTGCTGGACTCGATGGACTTGGAGCGCGAGAAGGGCATCACGATCCTCGCCAAGAACACCTCGTTGCGCTACGAGGGCGTCAAGCTGAACATCATCGACACGCCCGGCCACGCCGACTTCGGCGGCGAGGTCGAGCGCGGGCTGACGATGGTCGACGGCGTGCTGCTGCTGGTCGACGCATCGGAGGGGCCGCTGCCGCAGACGCGCTTCGTGCTGCGCAAGGCGCTGGAGGCCAAGCTGCCGGTGATCCTCGTGATCAACAAGGTCGATCGCCCCGACGCGCGCGTCGCCGAGGTGGTCGACGAGGTCTATGAGCTGTTCCTCGACCTCGACGCCGACGAGCAGCAGATCGACTTTCCGATCGTCTACTGCAACGCCAAGGCGGGCGTGGCCTCGCTGCACTACGAGGCCGGCAGGCCGATCGAGGAGAAGAACCTCTCGCCGCTGCTCGACCTTCTGCTGGAGCGTATCCCGGCGCCCACCTACGATCCGGACGTCCCGCTGCAGGCGCTGGTGACCAACCTCGACGCGTCGCCCTACGTCGGTCGCCTGGCGATCTGCCGGGTGTGGAACGGGACCATCTCCAAGGGCCAGCAGATCGCCTGGTGCCGCGCCAACGGCACGATCCAGAAAGCCACGGTCGCCGAGCTTTATGTGACCGACGCGCTGGAGCGGGTGGACGCGCCGCAGGCGGGGCCGGGCGAGATCATCGCCGTGGCCGGCATCGCCGAGGTGACGATCGGTGAGACCTTGGCCGATCCGCAGGACCCGCGGCCGCTGCCGGTGATCACCGTCGACGAGCCGGCGATGTCGATCACGATCGGCGTAAACACGTCGCCGCTGGCTGGCAAAGACGGCGACAAGCTGACGGCCAGGCAGATCGAGGCGCGCCTCGAGCAGGAGCTGGTCGGAAACGTCTCGCTGCGCGTCAAGGAGACCGCGCGCCCGGACACCTACGAGGTGCAAGGGCGCGGCGAGCTGCAGCTGGGCATCCTCGTGGAGATGATGCGCCGCGAGGGCTTCGAGCTGACCGTCGGCCAGCCGCACGTGGTCGAGCGCGAGATCGACGGCAAGCGAAACGAGCCGGTCGAGCTGCTGTCCGTCGACGTGCCCGAGGAGCACGTCGGCACGGTCACCCAGCTGCTGGCCGCACGCAAGGGCCGCATGGAGCACATGACCAACCACGGCACTGGCTGGGTGCGCATGGACTACCTCGTGCCGGCGCGCGGGCTGATCGGCTTTCGCACGCAGTTCCTCACCGAGACGCGCGGCACGGGGATCATGCACCACGTGTTCGACCGCTGGGAGCCCTGGGCCGGCGATCTGCTGACGCGCAACTCCGGCGTGCTCGTGGCCGACCGCAACGGCTCGACGGTGACCTTCTCGCTGTTCACGCTGCAGGAGCGCGGCTCGCTGTTCGTGGGGCCCGGAGAGGAGGTGTACGAGGGGATGATCGTCGGCGAGAACACCCGCTCGGAGGATCTCGACGTCAACCCGGTCAAGGAGAAGCACCTGACGAACATGCGCTCCTCGACCTCCGACGTGCTCGTCCGCCTCGACGCGCACCGCAAACTGACGCTCGACGAAGCGCTGGAGTTCGTGCGCGAGGACGAGGCCGTCGAGGCGACGCCTTCGTCGGTGCGCATGCGCAAGGTCGTGCTGCCGAAGGTGCAGCGCCTGAAGTCGGCCAGGCAGGCGCGAAAATGAGCGTTTTCACATACTCGCCTGCTGACGCGTTTCGCCGCGACACCGGTCGCGTGTAGGCATTAGGGTACGCGCGATGAACCGATCGACCCGAGCCCTGACGCGCGCCGTGATGGCGCTTGCGCTCCTCGCCTGCCTCTTCTGCGCGGGTGCGTCGGCGGCCTCGCCGACCGGCGAGAGCGAAGCTGTCTTCAGTCAGCAGCTCCACGCAAAACGAGTCAAGAGCGTCGCAATCAACAAGTACACGCGCTCCATGAAGGTGACGCTCAACGACGGCACGCAGGTGACCACGAGGTACCCCAAGAAACAGAGCGCACAGACGGCCGCACGCCTGCGCGCCGCGGGCGTGACGGTCACCTTCCTGTCCAAGAAGCAGGGCTACGAAGAAGCCAAAAAAGGCAAAACGCACCACCACAAAATCCGCTACATCGTCGGTGGCGTGCTGATCGTCGTGATCCTCCTTGTCGGCGGCGTGCTGCTGTACCGTCGTCGCAGCACTCGCGACTGACTCGCCGCTGGCCGGCCGATCGCCGATCGCGCGATCGAGGCGCGCGCGCCGACCGGCGCCGCGTCAGTACATCGGCCGCTTGGGCGCGCGCCGAGCACGCTCGGAGGGGCCGTGCGCGAGTAGGTGCGCCGAGGCGGCGACATCGTGGGCCAGCAGGTCGACCATGTCGCGCGAGAAGTTCTCCTTGATGACCATGCGCAGCACCGTGATGTGCTCGGCGTCGGGCGGCAGCGTGTAGGCCGGGACGATCCATCCTCGCTCGCGCAGCAGGTGCGACAGCAGCACCAGGTCGAGCGGCTCGCGGCGCTCGTCCGCGCTCGCGCGCACGACCACGATCGGAAACTGCGAGCCGTCGTTGAGCACCTCCAGGCCGTCGATCGCGGCGAGCTTGCCGGCAAGCGCCTGGGCGTTGGCGAGCACGGAGGAGATGATCTGCTCGAAGCCCTCGCGGCCCAGGCGCAGCAGGCTGAAGTACTGCAGGATCACCGAGTTCGACGCGCGCGAGAAGTTCAGCGTGTAGTTGGGCATATCGCCGCCGAGGTAGTTGATGTGGAAGACCAGCTCCTCGGGCAAGTCAGACTGCTCGCGGAACACGACCGTGCCCATGCCCGGGTAGACCATGCCGAACTTGTGGTTTGAGACGTTGATTGAGCGCACGCGCTCCAGGCGGAAGTCCCACAGCAGGTCGGGCTGTGAGAAGGGGATGATGAAGCCGCCGCTGGCCGCATCGACGTGCAGCGGGATGCGCCAGCCCTTGTCGGCTTCGACGCGTGCGAGCAGCGCGTCGATCGACACGAGGTCGTCCATCTGGCCGGTGAAGGTCGTGCCGAGCACGCCGGCCACGCCGATCGTGCGCTCGTCCAGCAGCGGCTCGACCTCCTCTGCGCCGATCGTGTAGCGGCCCTCGCGCATCGGCACGACGCGGGGCTCGACCTCGAAGTAGCGCGTGAACTTCTCCCAGCAGGTGTGCACGTCGGCGCCCATCACCATGTTCGGGCGGTCGCGCGGCGCGCTCTCGGCCTGGCGGCGCAGCTGCCAGGAGCGCTTGTGCGCCAGCATCGCCAGCATGATCGCCTCGGATGAGCCGATCGTCGCGGTGCCGGTCGAGCCAGAGCCGGCGGGCGCATGGAACAGGCGGCCGATGATCGACACGACGCGCTGGTGGACGACCTCGCTCTGGGGGTACTCGTCCTGGTCGATCAGGTTCTTGGCCAGCGTCTCGGCCGCGAGCACGTTGGCCTGCGGCTCCATCCAGTTGGTCACGAACGAAGCCAGGTTGAGCGCCGGATTGCCGTCGAGGTTGAGCTCGTCGTGCACCAGCTGGTAGGCCGCTTTGGCGCTCATGCTCTGCGCGGGCAGGCGGTACTTGGGGATGTCGTGCGAGAAGGAGCGCGCCGCGTAGGTGGGCGAGACGGTTTCGTCTGACTCGAGGTTGAGCTTGTGCATCTGTGCCTCCTGCCGATCGATGGGCGTTGGTCGACGAGCGTGTCTCGGCGCCGCGGTGAGTATCGGCGATCGCGTGAGCCAGCGCCGCAGGCGCCCTTCTTAAAGACAAGAACGAGACTCAGTCTTGCTATGGTCGGCCGATGGCTGACCCCGCGATCTCGATGGACGCCGCGGCCGTGCGCATCGGCGCGCGGACGATCTGGAGCGACGTGTCGATGCGCGTGCAGCATGGCGAGTTCGTCGCGGTGCTCGGCGCCAACGGGTCGGGCAAGTCGACGCTGCTGAAGGCGCTGCTCGGCGCCTTGGCACTGTCGGCGGGACGCGCTGAGGTGCTCGGCCGTCGCGTCGGTGACGCGGGCGCGGCGATCGGCTATCTGCCGCAGCGTCGCTCGTTCGCGCCCGAGACGCGCCTGCGCGGCGTCGACGTCGTGCGCCTGGGTTTCGACGGCGACCGCTGGGGGCTGCCGTTGGAGCTTCCCTGGGGACGCGGCGCGGCGCGCGCAAAGCAGGCCCGGCGACGCGTCGCCGAGGTCGTCGAGCTGGTTGGCGCGAGCAGCTACGCCGAGCGCCCGATCGGCGAGCTGTCGGGCGGCGAGCAGCAGCGCCTGCTGATCGCCCAGGCGCTCGTGCGTCGCCCCGAGCTGCTGCTGCTGGATGAGCCGCTCGACAGCCTGGATCTGGCAAATCAGGCCTCGGTGGCCGCGCTGGTCGGCGAGATCTGCCGCGCCGAAGGTGTCGCGACGCTGCTCGTGGCACACGACGTCAACCCGCTTCTGGCCTACCTTGACCGGGTGGTCTACCTGGCCGGCGGCCACGCCGTCGAGGGCCCGGTCGGCGAGGTCGTCACGACGCAGGCGCTTTCGCGGCTGTACGGCGCTCCGGTGGAGGTCCTGCGCGCCTCCGACGGACGCCTGGTGGTGGTCGGACAGCCTGAGCCGCCGGCGCATCACCACGACCGCCACGAGCACGCGGTCGCGGGCGGCGAGCACACACACGCGCGATGACGGCTGATGCAGCCCATCCGACGCTGAGCTGGGACGTCGCGCACGACGTCTCGCAGGTGCTCGAATATCACTTCATGCTCAACGCGCTGCTGGCGGGCAGCATCGTGGCGGTCGTGGCGGGGCTGGTCGGTTGGGTGATGGTCCTGCGCCAGGAGGCGTTCGCGGGGCACACGCTGTCGATGATGGCCTTCCCCGGTGCCACGGCCGCCGCGCTCGCGGGCGTTGCGGCCGCCTGGGGCTACTTCCTGTTCTGCGCCGCCGGCGCGGCTGCGATCGGCATGCGGACGCAGGGGCGCCGGGTCTCCTGGAGCGAGCAGTCGGCCGGCATCGGCGCTGTACAGGCGCTGGCGCTGGCCGCCGGCTTTCTCTTCGTGAGCCTCTATGGCGGCGTGCTCGGCGACCTCGACAGCCTGCTGTTCGGCGACCTGCTCGGCGTCAGCGACGGCCAGGTGCTGCTGCTCGCTGTCGTCGGCGGGGGAGTGCTGGTGGCGCTCGGCGCGCTGGGGCGCCCGCTGCTGTTCGCGTCGCTGGACGCCGACGTGGCGGCGGTGCGTGGCGTGCCCGTGCGCGCCGTCTCGCTGGCCTTCCTGCTCGTGCTGGCCCTGGCCGTCGCGGCGACCAGCCAGGTGACCGGCGTGCTGCTCGTGTTCGCGCTGCTCGTCGCGCCGGCGGCGAGTGCCCAGGCGCTGACGGCGCGCCCGCTGGCGAGCCTGCTGCTGACCGTCGCGCTGGGCCTGCTGGTGGTTTGGCTGGGGCTGGGCATTGCCTACTTCTCCGTCTACCCGGCCGGCTTCTTCATCGCCACGGTGGCATTTGCGATCTACGTGCTGGCGCGGCTGCTCGCGCACGCGCGTGCCCGCGCGCGCGAGAACACGACCGCCGCGAGCGTGCCGGAGGAGCCGATCGGGGTGATCGCCTGATGCTCTCGCAGGAGTTCATGCGCAACGCGCTGCTGGCCGGCACGTTCGTGGCGCTGGCGTGTGGCGTGGCCGGCTGGTTCGTGGTGTTGCGCGGTCAGGTGTTCGCAGGGGATGCACTCAGCCACGTGGCCTTCCCCGGCGCGCTGGCAGCAGCCGCCGCCGGCGTCGATCAGCGCATCGGGCTGTTCGTGGCGACGATCGCCGTGGGCGGGGCGATTGGACTGCTCGGGCGCGGCGTGTTCGCACGCGGCTCGGCGGCCGGCGCCGGTTCGTCGCCGGCGGATGACACGACGATCGGTGTCGTGTTCACGTTCGTGCTGGGGCTCGGCGTGTTCTTTCTCGCGCGCGCGAGCATGAGCTCGGCGGGCGGTGCGGGCATCGCCGGCGCGCACACGCTGTTCGGCTCGGTCTTCGGCCTGACCGGCGGCGAAGCCAGGTTGGCGGCGGCGATCGGGCTCGCCGCCACAGGGCTCACGGCGGCGATCGGCAGACCGCTGCTGTTCGCCTCGGTCGCACCGGACGTCGCCGCGGCGCGTGGAGTGCCGACGCGTCTTCTGGGAGTCGGCTTCGTGGCGCTGCTCGGCGTGGTCGCCGCAGAGGCGACGCAGGTCGTCGGCGCGCTCCTGCTGCTCGGGCTGTTGACGGCGCCGGCGGCCGCGGCGCACCGCATTGCGCGGGGCCCGTTCGCTTCGATCGCCGTGGCCGGCGCGCTGGCGGTCGCGGCGATGTGGGGCGGCCTTGCGCTGGCCTATGCGGTTCCCTCGCTGCCACCTTCGACAGCGATCGTGGCGATCGCCGTGACGATCTACTACGCCTCTCTGGCGCTCGCCTGAGCGGGCTGCTGGGGGTGGCCGAGCGCCGTGCCCGCGCGACTGCGCGTCGCGTCCTGCTCGACCGGTTGCCCCCACAGATAGACGGCCACGCAGCCGCCGACGAACACGGCGACGACGAACAGCACCGGGCCCGAGTCCTCGCTGAGCGCACCGACGACGCCGGCGGTCAAGCCGCCGGCGAGCACGGCCAGCCACGCCGCATCTTCGCCAACCGGCGCCAGCAGACGCCTGCGCAGGCGCACGGCGGCCACCGTGCAGACGAGCGCTATCGCTGTCGCAAAGGGCATCGCGTGGTTCTTCAGCTCGCGCCAGGCGGCGCCGTAGCGGCGCACGATCACGTCGCGCAGCTCGCCGGCAGAGCTGGCGTGCAGGATGCTGCCGGTGTAGTGGCCTGAGCCGTGTGCGGTCGCCAGATCGAGCGCCGCGAGCGCGACCAGCGCCACGAGTGGGCTGGCGAGCACCAGCAGCATGTGCCGCTGCGAGAAGCCTCCGGGCGCGAGCATCACCGCGGCGACGGCGAAGCCGGCGCTGACGAGGATCACACCGCCGACGCCCGCGCCGATCTTCGCGGCGCCCTCGATCGCCGCCAGAGCCGCGCCGGCGGCCGCCATTGCCAAGACCGCCCGGCGCGATCGCAAGGACGGGTACAGCGCGGCGGCGACCGCCGCGAGCACGAGCACCGCGAGTCCGGACTTCAGCTCGTTGCCAAAGCCGTAGAAGCGCGCGCCGAGAATCGGGTTCGGTCCGAGCAGCGAGCGCACGAGCAGCTGCGTTCCCGCGAGCGCGTCGACGACCAGCGCGAGCACGACCACGAGCGCCGTGAGCAGGGGCGCTCGCGGCCAGCGCACGAACCGGTCCGTCAGCGCCGCGAGGCCGAAGCTGCAAAAAACGATCGTCGCGTACTCCACCGCTGCGCTCGGCTCGAGTGCCGCTGCGACCAGCGTGGCGATAGGCGTCCACAGCACCGCCAGCGCGCCCACGCGCATCGCCAACCTGCGCCGGGCACGAGTCCGCCCAGCGCCGCCGAGCGTGACTCCGAGCAGCAGCAGCGCCCATGCCGACAGCAGGCACCCCAGCGCCTTCAGCCGCCGTCCGCCGACGACGTGCAGGCGCGCCTGAAAGGCGCGCAGGGCAGCGGAGTCGAGCCGTCCGTCGGTCACCAGCGGCTCGCCGCGCACGGCGGCCGGCAGCGTGTGCTCGCCCAGGCGTCGCAGGATGGTCGGCGCGACGTCCACTGCCGCGACCAGGCCCCGCTGGTTGGTCGTCGCCGAGCTGAGCTCGCGCCCGCCGCCACCTGCAAGCCCGGCGGCGGCGGCCCAGAGCAGCTCATGGCCGTCGCCGTCGCCGGCCCGCTGGATGAAGATCAGCAGGTCCGCAGGCCGCCTCGCCGCCACCAGTGCACGCACGTCGGCGACGCCTGCGGCGCCATTCGGCAGGTCGGCGACGACCAGACGCCGGGCGCTCTGCAGCTCGGCGATGCGCCGCAGGAGCGTCGCAGGGACGCCGGGCGAGAACGCGCCAATATTCCCGCGCCGGTCAGCGGCGGCGACGCCGTCCAACGTGTCGACGCCGCTGACCGATGCATACCCGGCGCCGCCCGGAGCCTGCGAGGCGAGCAGGCCAGGTTGCAGCAGCTGGGGTGCATCTTCGGCGCGGCGCTGCGCCGACTGCCAGCCGGCCACAAGCGTGCCCGCACCGCTCAGGCGCAGCGACAGCGATGGTGGGCGGGTTGGGTCGTAGGCCGATGCGGCCACGCGCGCTCCCTGACCGATGTCCAGGAGCATCTGCCGGCGCGTGTAGGCGCCCTGCGTGGCCGACATGATGCCGATCGACAAGCCCCTGACGGCGCTCAGCGGGCGCTCGGTGGCGCCCACGAAGGCGAGCAGCACCGACCCACCGGTGGCCGCCGGCGCGCGCGACGCGCCGGGCGTGCGCGGGCTCGCCGGCGCCGCCGGCGGCCCGGCGACGCCCATTGCTGTGGCATGCCCACACGGCGCCAGCAGCAGCGTCGCCAGGCAGAGGATGGGCGGGCAGGCGATCGCCCGGCCCCGGCCGAGTCGGCTCAGCCCTCGGCCCCCTCTGTCGCGACCTCGGGCCTGGCGCCACGGCGCGCAGCGCCCGGCGCGCTCGCGCCCTGGCGATCGTCTCGCACCGGCAGCACGGTCCCCTCGATGTTCAGACGCGGCAGCAGGCGGTCCAACCAGCCCGGCAGCGCCCACGTGCGCGGTCCGACCAGATGCAGCACGGCGGGCAGCAGCAGACAGCGCACGACCAGCGCATCGAGGAACACGGCGCTTGCGAGGCTGAGGCCGAACTCCTTGATCACGCGGTCTTCGCCGAGCATGAACGAGAGGAAGACGCACACCATGATCGCCGCGGCGGCGGTGACGACGCGCCCGGTCAGCGCGAGCCCTTCGGCGACCGAGCGGGCGTTGTCGCGCGTGTGCGCCCAGCGCTCGTGGATGCGCGACACGAGTAACACCTCGTAGTCCATCGACAGCCCGAACACGATCGCGAACAGCATCACCGGAATGAAGGACTCGATCGGCCCTTGCTGCACGCCGATCAGGCTGCCCAGCCAGCCCCATTGGAAGATCGCCACGATCACGCCGAGCGCGGCGCCGATGCTCAGCAGGTTCATCACGGCGGCCTGCAGTGGAATCACCAGCGAGCGAAACACGATCATCAGCAGCAGCGCGGACAGCAGCACGACCACGCCGATGAACAGCGGCAGCTTGTGCCCGAGCGTGTTGGCGAAGTCCACCGAGCCGGCGGTCACGCCGCCGACGTAGACCTTCGCGCCGCCGCTGCGCTCGATCGGCGGGACGACGTGTTCGCGCAGGCGATGGACGAGCTGCGTCGTCGCGTAGGCCTGCGGCGAGGAGCGCGGGTACACGGTGATCGTGGCGACGTCGCCTGCCGGGTTGAGCTTCGGCGGGGCGACCGATACGACGCCGGGCGTCGTCGCGATCGCCGAGGCGAGCGAGCCGGCGGCTGCCTGCCCGCCACGCGGCAGCTTCGCCACGACCAGCAGCGGGCCGTTGAAGCCTTCGCCGAAGCCGCGCGCGAGCAGCTCGTAGGCCTTGTGTGTGGTCTGGTTGGGCGGGTCGTTGGAGGCGTCGCTGGAGCCGAGACGCAGGGCCGTCGCCGGGGCGGCGATGGCGAGCATGACGATCGCCGAGATCGCCGCGATCGTGCGCGGCCGCCGCTCGACGAACATGCTCCAGCGCAACCATGCGCCGCCGGCGGCGGGGTCCTCGGAGACGAATGAGCCCGCGGCTTCGGCGGCGGCGGGCACCGGGCTCTCCGCCGCTGCCCCCGCGCGTGCTGCGCGGCGACGCGCTCGCCGGCTCGGCCGCGCCAGGCGCCCGCCGACGATCGTCAGCAGCGCCGGCAGCAGTGTCAGCGAGGCGAGCATCACCAGCAGCACGCCGATCGAAGCGGAGATCGCCACTCCGTAGAGGAAGTCGACGCCGAGCAGCATCATGCCGAGCAGCGCGATGACGACCGTGCAGCCGGCGAACAGCACCGCGCGTCCGGCCGTGTCCATCGACTGGATGACCGACTCCCGCGCGTCGCCGAACGTCGGCCCAGGCGTGATGTAGGCCTCGCGAAAGCGCGTGAGGATGAACAGTGCGTAGTCGATGCCGACGCCGAGGCCGATCATCGCTGCGAGCTCGGAGGAGAAGTTGGGCGTGTCGACCACGTGCGTGAACAGCGCGATCGCGCCGAGGCCGGTGCCCAGGCCGAACAGCGCGGTGACGATCGGCAGGCCCATCGCGATCAACGAGCCGAACGTCAACAGCAGCACGACGATCGCCGCCAGCAGCCCGACCGCCGTGGAGATGCCGAAGCCGGCCTGCTCGGTTTGCTCGATCGCCTGGCCGCCGAGCTCGACCTGCAGTCCGGGGCGGGCGGCGGCGCGGGCGACGCTGACGACGCGTTCGGGCGCGGATTTCGGCAGGTCGTTGGCCTTTTCGTTGAACACGACCGTGGCGAAGGCGATCTTGCCGTTCGCGGAGATCGACTTGCCGGCGGCGACGCCACCGTAGGGGCTGACCACGGCCGCGACGTGCGGCAGCTTGGCGACCTTCGCGAAGGTGGCGCTCATGCGCGCTCGCACGGCGGGGTCCTTGACGGTGCCGGAGGAGACCGCGTAGACGATCGTGTCGCGATCGCCGGCCTGCGCCGGGAAGCTGCTCTTCAGCAGGTCAGACGCCCGCTGGGCGTCGGAGTTGGGCAGCGTGAAGTTGTTGGAGTAGGAAGTGCCGGCCGACTGCGCGAGCGTGTTGACGCCGAGCAGCAGCACGACCCAGCCGAGCACAACGTACTTGCGGTGGCTTGTCGACCAGCGAGCGAGCTTGAGCATTGCTGAACCTCTGGGGTCTGAGGGCGCGGGGAAGAGTGCACTACGGCCCGGGGAAGGCCTCAGAAGAGACTAGTACGACTCGCGTCAGTTGAGGTTGGGATCGTCCGGCATGCGCGCGACGAGCGCGTAGCTGCCGCCCTTGCGCGTGAGCACCTCGCTCCACAGCCTGTCCGGCGCGTCGGTGAACACGTCGTCGGGCATCGCGGCCTGGGCGATCCAGTCGCCTCCCTCGATCTCCGCCTCGAGCTGGCCCTCGCCCCAGCCGGCAAAGCCGGCGAACACGCGCGCTCGCTCGGTCGCGCGAGACAGCTCGGCGATCTCCGCATCGGGCGCTGGGAAGCCGATCCTTCCCAGCACCAGCAGTCCGGCCGGCTCGGGATCTGAGAACTCGGCGAGAAAGACCACCGAGCTCGGCTGCACGGGCCCGCCGACGAACACGCGCTCCGCGTCGAGCACCG
This sequence comes from Solirubrobacteraceae bacterium, assembly GCA_036264175.1. Taxonomy (GTDB): domain Bacteria; phylum Actinomycetota; class Thermoleophilia; order Solirubrobacterales; family Solirubrobacteraceae; genus Palsa-744. Next base: position 31,749 of record DATARK010000117.1, on the reverse strand, counting down.
CGTCTTCCAGCTGCGGCGCGGCCTCGGCGACGGTCAGCTCGGAGGGGCGGTTGAGCACCACGCCCATCGCGCCCTCGGCGCTGTGCACGCCGATCAGCACGACGCTTCGCTCGAAGTTGGGATCGTGCAGCGAGGGCGAAGCGAGCAGCAGCTGACCGGCGAGCGATTCGTCCATGAAGGCTGAGGCTAGCGCCAAGCTCGCCGGTGTCCGCCGGGCCGACGATCGCACCGGGTCGGCGGCTTTGGCGGCGCCATCGTGCTGCAATGGCGCCGACGGCGCGCCCGCGCCGCGACGCGACAAAGGCGGACGACAGACAATGAGTGATATCGACGAGTTCGACGTGATCGTGCTGGGCGCCGGGCCCGCCGGCGAGGTGTGCGCCGGGAAGCTGGCCGAAGGCGATCTGTCGGTCGCCCTGGTCGAGCAGGAGCTGATCGGCGGCGAATGCTCGTTCTGGGCATGCATGCCCTCCAAGGCGCTGTTGCGCCCGGCCCAGGCACTGGCCGAGACGAGGCGGGTCGAGGGCGCCGCGCAGGCTGTGACCGGCTCGCTGGACGTGGCCGCTGCGCTGCTGCGACGCGACGAGATCATCCACGACCTCGACGACAGCGGACACCTGCCGTGGGTCGAAGATCGCGGCATCTCGCTGGTGCGTGGTCACGGCGTGTTGGAGGGCGAGCGGCGGCTGCGCGTCGGCGAGCGGTTGCTCACGGCACGCCGCGCGATCGTGCTCGCGCCGGGCAGCCGCGCCGCGCTGCCGCCGATCCCAGGCCTGCGCGAGGCGCAGCCGTGGACCAATCGCGAGGCTACGACCGCGCATGTGATTCCCGCATCGCTGCTCGTGCTCGGCGGCGGCGTTGTCGCGGTCGAGCTGGCACAGGCCTACGCATCGCTTGGCGCGCACGTGACGGTCGTGGAGACGATGGAGCGGCTGATCTCCCGCGAGGAGCCCTTCGCATCCGAGCTCGTCGGCGACGCGCTGCGGCAGGTGGGCGTCGAGGTGGCGCTGGGCGCGAAGGCGACGGCAGTCGAGCGCGAGGCCGGCGGCGCCGTCACGCTGTGCCTCGACGACGGTCGCTCGCTTGCGGCCGAGCAGCTGCTCGTGGCGGTCGGCCGTGAGGCCAACACCGCCGCCGTGGGGCTGGAGTCGGTGGACCTCGAGGGTGGGGGAGCTGTCGAGGTCGACGACACGATGCGCGTGGCCGGCAACGACTGGCTGTACGTGATCGGCGACGCCAACGGGCGGGTGCTGCTCACGCACATGGGTAAGTACCAAGCGCGCCTGGTGGCCGATCGCATACTCGGAAGGGCCGGCTCGCTGCGCTCGGACGGGCCGCTGTCGCCGCGTGTGATCTTCACCGATCCGCAGGTCGCCGCCGTCGGGCACACGCTGGCCGGCGCGCGCTCGGCAGGATTGAGCGTTCGCGCGGTCGACCAGTCGATCGACGCGGTCGCCGGCTCGAGCTTCGTCGGCCACGGGGCGCCCGGCACCGCGCGAATCGTGATCGACGAGGAGCGCGAAGTGCTGGTCGGCGCGACGTTCGTCGGCGTCGAGGTCGCCGAGTGGCTGCACGCCGCGACGATCGCGGTGATCGGCGAGGTCCCGCTGGCCCGCCTGGCGCATGCCATCCCCGCTTTTCCCACGCGCAGCGAGGTGTGGCTGAAGCTCATCGAAACGGCTATTCGCTAGTTTGGAGCGCTGGGCATGGCCGCGACGATCGAGCGATCCGACCAACAGGCTGAGACGAAGCGGGTTCCCGATTTCTTCGTCGTCGGTCACGCCAAGAGCGGCACGTCGGCGCTCGACGCGATGTTGCGCCAGCATCCGGAAATCTTCCTGTCGGTTCGCGAGCCCTCCTTCTTCGTGCCGGAGGTTCGCGTGCTCAAGGACCAGCCAAAGCACCCGGATACGCTCGACGGGTATCTCGCGCTGTTCGCCGCGGCCAAACCCGAGCAGCGCATGGGCGACGTCACGCCGTCGTATCTCTGGTCACAAACCGCCGCAGCACGCATCGCGGAGGTGCGGCCGGACGCGCGCATCATTGCGATCCTGCGCGAGCCGGCGAGCTATCTGCGCTCCTTTCACCTGGAGTTCCTGCGCAACGGAATCGAGACCGAGAAGGATCTGCGCAAGGCCATCGAACTCGAGCCGAAGCGTCGCGAAGGCAAGGCGATCCCTCGCGACTCGCCGCGACCGCAATGGCTTCAGTACTCCGAGCAGGTGCGCTACGTGGAGCAGCTGCGCCGCTATGAGGCCGCGTTCTCGCGCGAGCAGATGCTGATCCTGATCTACGACGACTACCGGGCCGACAACGAGGGGACCCTCCGGCGGGTCTTTCGCTTCCTGGGCGTCGACGAGTCGGCGTCGTTTCAGGTGCTCGACGCAAATCCGTCCGTGCTGATTCGCTCGCCGACGCTGCTTGCGACGGTGAGGTCGCTCACGCTCGGTCGCAGTGGGATGTCGCGAGCGCTGAAGCCGGCCATCAAGGCGCTGAGCAGCAAGCGCATGAGGCAGCGCGCCCTCGCGCTGCAGAACCGTGCCCAGCGTGGCCGGCCGGGCCCGCCGGATGAGGAGCTGATGCGCGAGCTGCGACGTCGCTACAAGAGCGAGGTCGTTGCCCTGAGCGAGTACCTGGACCGCGACCTGGTTTCCTTCTGGAACTATGACGACATCGGCTGAGCGCGAGCCACAGGGCTGCGCGGCAAGTCCTACCGACCAATCGAGGAGACAAGATGGCCAAGACCCCGCAGGTCGGTGATCCGGCGCCCGATTTCGAGCTGCCCGGGACCGATGGTCCGTTTCAGCTGTCCGCGCACCGCGGCGAGCGCGTCGTGCTGCTGTTCTATCCGGGCGACAACACGATGGTCTGCACCAAACAGTTCTGCTCCTACCGCGATCGCGGCGGCGACTTCGCCTCGCTGAACGCGACGGTGCTCGGCATCTCCTCGCAGGACCTCACCTCACACGAGGAGTTCGTCGCCAAGCACGGCCTCAACGTGCCGCTGCTGGCAGACGTCGACAAGAAGGTCGCCAAGGCTTACAGCGCCTACTCGTCACGTCTGGGCACCAAGCGGGCGGTGATCGTGATCGACGAGCAGGGCGTCGTGCGCCATCGCCACGATCATCTGCTCGGACTCGACTTCCAGTCGGTCGACGACCTCAAGTCCGCGCTGGACGAGCTCGACTAACAGCGTCGACGCGGGCTCAGCGGCGCAGGCGCGCGGCCGGTTCGAGCTCGCGCGCGTCGCGGTGCTCGGTCGCGCGGCCGGCGTAGCGCTCGGCGAGCTCCAGCTGCAGGCTTCGCGGCCGCTCGCCGGGCGCCGGCGAGCGGCGCTCCCAGCGACCTTCGTCGTCGAGCTCCCAGGAGTTCTGGTTGTCGGCGAAGGCGCGTTCGAGCGTGTCGAGCAGCTCGGCTCGCAGCTCGCCTGACTCGATCGGCGCGGCGAGCTCGACACGGTGGTCGAGGTTCCGCGGCATCAGGTCGGCCGAGGAGATGTAGATCGTGTCCTGACCTTCGCGCTGAAAGGCGTACACGCGCGAGTGCTCCAGCAGGCGGCCGACGATCGAGATCACGCGGATGTTCTCGGAGATGCCCGGCACGCCCGGGCGCAGGCAGCAGATGCCGCGCACGTTGAGGTCGATCCTCACGCCGGCCTGCGAAGCGCGATACAGCGCGCGGATGCATCGCCCGTCGACAAGCGAGTTCATCTTCATCGCAATGCGCGCAGGGGCGTCGTCGCTGTGGGCCTCCATCGTTCGCTCGATCTGCTCGAGGATGCCGTCGCGCAGCTGGTCGGGCGCCATCAGCACGCGGCGGTAGTGCAGCGGGCGCCCGTAGCCGGTGAGGTAGTTGAACATGTCCGCGACATCCGCGCCGATCTGCTCGTCGGTCGTGAACAGGCCGAAGTCGGTGTACAGGCGCGCCGTCGCCGAGTGGTAGTTGCCCGTGCCGATGTGCACGTAGTTGCGCACGCCATCGCCCTCGCGGCGCACCACGAGCACACACTTTGCGTGTGTCTTCAGCGAGGGCTGGCCGTAGACGACGTGGACGCCGGCCTCCTCCATCGCCTTGGCCCAGTGGATGTTCATGCCCTCGTCGAAGCGCGCCTTGAGCTCGACCAGGGCGACGGCCTGCTTGCCTCGCTCCGTGGCGTCGATCAGCGCGGGCACGAGCGGCGAGTCGTCGCTGGTGCGGTAGACGGTCTGCTTGATCGCCAGCACGTTGGGGTCGGCGACGGCCTGCTCGACGAAGCGCTCCACCGACGTGGCGAAGGAGATGTAGGGGTGGTGCACCAGCAAATCGCCTTCGCGCATCGCTCCAAGCACGTCCGGGCGCTCGTCCTCATGGCGCAGCAGGCGCGGGTGGGTGATGCCCATCAGCGGCTCCTCGCGCAGCTCAGCATGGCCGGGAAGCCTCACGAGCTGCCACAGGGCGCCCATGTCGAGCAGCCCGTCCACCGGATAGACCTCCTCGTCCTCTACGCCGAGCAGTCCCGTCAGCTCCGACAGCAGCCGCGGTGAGATGTCGGCGCCGACCTCGACACGCACGATCTCGCCGAAGCGCCGGCGGCGCAGCTCGTCCTCGACCGCCTGCAGCAGGTCCGCAGCGTCGTCGGAGACCTCCAGGTCGGCGTCGCGCGTGACGCGAAAGACGTTGTAGTCGGCGATCTCCATGCCCGGGAACAGGGCGTCGAGGTGGTGCGCGATGACGTCCTCCAGCGGCACCAGCAGAACCTGCGCCAGATCGGGCTGCTTGAGCGCGACGAAGCGCGGCAGGATCTCCGTCGGCACCTTCACGCGCGCGAACACCGTCTGATCGGTGGCCGGGTCGCGCACCAGCACCGCAAGGCTGAGCGAGAGGTTGGAGATGTACGGAAACGGCCGACCGGGCGCCACGGCGAGTGGCGTCAGCGCCGGGAAGATCTTCTTCTGAAACAGCGCCGCCAGCTCAGCGCGGCGCTCGTCGTCGAGCTCGCGCACGCCGACCACCTGTATGTCCTGGTCGGCAAGTGCAGGGCGCAGCTCGCCTTCGAAGCTGTCGGTCAGCCGGCGGCCGAGGCTCAAAACGCGCTCGCGGATCAGCGCGATCGTCTGCGACGGCGTGCGGCCGTCCTGGCCGGGGTTTTCCACGCCTGCGTCGATCTGGTCGCGCAGGCCGGCGACGCGCACCATGTAGAACTCGTCGAGGTTGGTCGTGTAGATCGCGCAGAACTTCACGCGCTCCAGCAGCTGCAGCCGCTGCTCCTCGGCGAGCTGCAGCACGCGGTCGTTGAAGTCCAGCCAGGAGAGCTCGCGGTTGAGATACAGAGCCGGGTCCTGCATGTCGGACTCGGCGCGCTCGCCGACAGTCGAGCGCTCATTTCCGTTGTTCTGACGATCGTCCATGCTGCTCCTCAAGCTACACGCTCACGGGCTCCGTCCCGGTGGCCGCCAGCAGCCTCTCACGCGGGCCACCATCGCACAAGCTCATGTCGCGCAGCCCCGTCAAGCAACACCGTGGTCACGAGCAGACTCGCGGCAGGCTGTAGGGTGGGCGGCGTCCAATGGCTCGTCAGCTTTGGGTACTACGTCACGCCGAGGCCGAGCCGCACGGAACGCGCTCGGACTCCGAGCGACGGCTCACGCCGCGCGGCGAAGAGCAGGCGCGTGCCGCCGGGGCTGCGCTGTCGCGTCTGGAGCCGGCCTTCGCCGGCGTGCTGTTCAGCCCCAAGACGCGCGCGCGACAGACGGCCGAGCTGGCCAGCGAGGGCTGGCCCGATGCTCAGCGCGAGCTGCTGGCGGCTCACGAGCCGCTGGCCTCGGGATTTGACGGAGCGCAGGCGCTGCAGGCGCTGTCGCTCCTGGGCGCGGATGGGCGCCTGTTGGTCGTCGGTCACGAGCCCGACCTGTCGCGCACCGTCGGCGACTTGACCGGCGGGCGTATCGACCTCAAGAAGGGCGGTCTGGCAGTCGTGCGACTAGAGGGCGTCGCCGGTGAGCTCGCGGCTCTGTTGCGACCGCGCGAGCTCGCCCTGATCGCCGGCATCCCAGGCGGCGGGCACTGACGCCGGCACGTCGACCTCGACCGAATCGACGTCGAGCGATTCTGCGGCAAAGCGGTAGCCGATACCGAAGTGCGTGTGTATGTAGCGCCAGCGCGGCGAGGCCTTCTCGAGCTTCTGGCGCAGCTTTCGCACGAACACGTCGACCGAGCGGTCGCCGCGCACCATCGTGTAACCCCACAGCCGCGAGTAGATCTCCTCGCGCTCGAGCACACGTCCCTCGGCGGCGGCGAGCAGCTCGATCAGCTCGAACTCGCGCCGGGTCAGATCGAGGCTCGACTCGCCGACGAACGCCTGGAAGCGATCGGAGAGGATCTTCACCTCGCCCGCCATCAGCGGCTTGACCTCGGTGCGGCCGCTCGGGCGGCGGCGGCGGCGCACGACGCTCTGCACGCGCGCGATGACCTCCTCGGGGTGGCACGGCTTGGTGATCCAGTCGTCGGCGCCCAGGCGCAGCCCGCGCACGCGCTGCGCGACGGTCGAGGGGCCGGTGCAGACGACGATGCCCAGGTCGGGCAGTGCACCGCACAGGCGCTCCAGCCACTCCCAGGCCTGCGGCCCGAGCACCGCGAGGTCGACCACGAGCGCGCTGAGGCGCATCGAGACGACCGTGTCGGCGGGCACGGGGCTGGCCAGCACCCGGTGCTCCCAGCCGAGCCTGTCCAGGCGCTTGGAGAGAACCTGGATGAAGCCGCTGTCGCGGTCGAGCACGGCAATGCGCAGCGCTGAGGTTGCGCCCCCCGGACCCGACGGCGCCGCCACGTCCGAGGCGGTGATGCTCTCCGTCATTGAGCCGCAGTCTAGGGGAGCGAAAGGTCGACCGGCAAGCCGTGCAACCAATCGTCACAGGATGTTCACAGCCCTATTTGCGCTGTTTGCGGGCGCTCAGAGCGTCTGCGGGCCGCCGTCGGGCGCGGCGTCAGGGCGTGCTGTGGCTGGGTGTGAGGAGTCTGAGAACTCGCGGAACAGCCCGGTTACGACGAAAGCCACCTGCTCGCCGATGTCCACGGCGTTGTCGCCGATGCGCTCGAGCGCGCGCGCGACGAGCGTCATGTGCATCGCCCACTCGCGCGTGTCCACGTCGTCGCCGATCTCGATCGCCGTGCGGAAGATCTCGCGGTTCAGGCGGTTGATCTCGCGGTCCTGTCGCACCAAGTCCTCGGCGAGTTCGACGTCGCGGCCGGCGAAGGCGGCCTTGGACTGAGCGACCTCCGACCGCGCATAGGCGCCCATCTTCGCGAGCGCTTCGAGCATCTCCGGTCGCACCGGCGGCTCGTAGCCGGATAGGGGGATCATCTTTGCGATGTTCACGCACTGGTCGCCCATGCGCTCGATGTGCTTGATCAGGTGCAGCAGCGCGGCAACCAAGCGCAAGTCGCCCGCGACCGGCGCCTGCAGCGCCAGCAGCGAGAGGATGCCCTGATGTACCTCCAGGTAGCGCCCGTCGACGCGATCGTCGTCGGCGATCACCATCTGCGCCAGCTCGACGTCCTGGTGCTTGAGCGCCTCGAGCACGCGGTCGAGCTGCTCGACGATCAGATCGAGCCCGCCGAGCGCGTTGGTTTCCAGCGCATGCAGCTGCTGCTGGAAGTGCGCTCGTCCCTGGGCGATTCCGGTGACAGCGCCCTCTGCCGAGGCCGCCGCGCTCGCCGCGGTCGCACCGGCTGACTCGGACGCGCCGCCGCTAGCCGAACTTGCCGGTGACATATTCCTCGGTGCGCGAGTCGTTGGGGTTGGTGAAGATCTCCTGCGTCGCGCCGACCTCGATGAGCTCGCCGCTGAGCATGAAGGCCGTGCGATCGGCCACGCGAGCCGCCTGCTGCATGTTGTGCGTGACGATCACGATCGTCACGCGCTGCTTGAGCTCGGCGATCAGCTCCTCGATCTTCAGCGTCGCGATCGGGTCCAGCGCCGAACACGGCTCGTCCATCAGGATCACCTCCGGTTCGACGGCCAGCGACCGCGCGATGCACAGCCGCTGCTGCTGTCCGCCCGACAGGCCCGCCCCGGGCTCTGAGAGCCGGTCTGAGACCTCGTCCCACAGGCCGGCGCCGCGCAGCGCGCTCTCGACCTTGGCGTGCAGCTCGGCCTTGCCGCGTCCGCCGCGCCCGGTCGATGCCAGGCGCAGGCCGGCAGCGACGTTGTCGAACACCGACATCGTCGGGAACGGGTTGGGCTTCTGAAAGACCATGCCGATCGCGCGCCGAACGGCGACGACATCGACGGAGGCGTCGTAGATGTCGGCATCGTCGAGCAGCACGCGGCCCTCTGCGTGTGCGCCGGGAATCTCCTCGTGCATGCGGTTGATGCAGCGGACCATCGTCGACTTACCGCAGCCGGACGGCCCGATGATCGCCGTGACCTCGTTGGCGTGGAAGTCCAGATCGATCCCCTTGACCTGCTCGGCCGCGCCGTAGAACGCCCGCAGCTGCTCCAGCCTGACGCTCACTCCCTGCTTGGCCGCCGGCCTGTCGGCCGGGGCTGGCGCAGCGGCGTCCTGCTGCGTCCGCTGCGGGAGTGAGATCCGGGCGCGCTGGCCCTCGGCCTGGCTCTCGGGCTCCATGTCAGCGACTCGGGAGGGGGTTCCGTCGGATGTCATGCAAGGCGGCTCCTTCGCGAGACGAGGCGGGCGATCAGGTTGAGCAGGAGGATCATTGTCACGAGAGCAAGCGCTGCTCCCCACGCACGGTTTACCACGGCTGTCGTCGGCGAGGTTACGTCGTCGTAGATCTGCACGGGCAGCGAGTTCATGAACTGGCCGAGGTTGAAGTTGGTGTTGCGCGTCGAGGCGGCCGTGAACAGCAGCGGCGCGGTCTCGCCGGCGGCGCGCGCGATCGCCAGCAGCACGCCGGTGACCATGCCCGGCAGCGCGGTCGGCAGGATGATCCGGAAGATCACCTTCCAGCGCGGAGCGCCGAGCGCGAGCGCCGACTCACGCAGTGCCGTAGGAATCAACGTGAGGATCACCTCAGCCGAGCGGATCACGACCGGGAGCATCAGCAGCGACAGCGCCAAGGAGCCCTTGTAGCCGGCGTATGAGCTGCCCGTGCCGACGATCAGCACGATGTAGATGAACAGGCCGAAGACGATCGACGGCACGCCCGTCAGCACGTCGACGAAGAAGCGCACGAGGTTGGCAAAACGGCTGTCGCGCCCGTACTCGACGAGCCATACCGCGACGCCTATGCCGATCGGGATGGCGATCGCCGAGCCCAGCGCGACGATCTCGATCGTGCCCAGGATCGCGCTCTTGATGCCGCCGATGCTCGATGTTTTGAAGAACGTGTTGCCCGTCGGGTCGGTCGTGAAGAAGCTCCAGCTCCACGAGCTCAGGCCCTTGCTCAACAGGTAGAAGATGACCAGCGCCAGCGGGATCAGCGCGACCACGGTGCCGGCGGTGATGGCGGTCCGCGCCAGCTTGTCCTTGCGACGGCGCGCCGGGGTGAGGGCGAAGCGGCCAAGCGGGGAGTCGGCAGTGCCCTGCGCAGTCATGCGGGCGCTCCCGCCGGCTGTGCGGTCGCGGCGATCGGCGCGCCCGCGCGCCTGGTCGGCCGCGCGGCCCTGCTGACGAGCACGCGCGCCAGGCCGTTGACCAGCAGCGTCAGCACGAACAGCACCAGGCCGGCGGCGAACAGCGCCGAGCGATGCAGGCCCTGGGCCTCGCCGAACTCGTTGGCGATCACCGCGGCCAGGCTATAGCCCTGTCCGAACAGCTGTTTGCCGAGCTGCGGTGCGTCGCCGATCACGATCGTCACGGCGATCGTCTCGCCGATCGCGCGACCGAGGCCGAGCATCGCCCCGCCGACGATGCCCGCGCGGCAGTAGGGCAGCACGGCCGTGCGGATCATCTCCCAGCGTGTCGCGCCGAGGCCAAGAGCCGCTTCCTTGTGGTCGGCCGGCACCGTCGCCATCACCTCGCGGCTGATCGCGCTGACGATCGGCAGGATCATGATCGCCAGGATCAGCCCGGCGATGAAGTAGTTGGGGATCGTCACGGTGCCGCCGCCGATGAACGGGATGAAGGACAGCCGATCGCTGACCCATTGCTCGGCGCCCTGAAGCTTCGGCGCGAGGAAGAAGATCCCCCACAGGCCATACACGACCGAGGGAACAGCCGCCAGCAGCTCGACCAGGATCGTCAGTGCGCCGCGCAGGCGAAGCGGACAGAGCTCGTTGGCGTAGATGGCCGTCGCGACGGCCACCGGCACGCCGATCAGCAACGCCAGCCCCGAGGTGATCAGCGTGCCCACGACGAGCGGCAGCGCGCCGAACTTTTCGCCGCTGACGTTCCAGTCGTTGCCGAAGATGAAGCCGGTGACGCCCTGGTGCGCGAACGCCGGTTCGGCCTCGCGCCAGAGCCGCACGAAGAAGAACACGATCAAGGCGAGGATCAGCGCGGCGAGCGCCGTCAGGCCGTACTTCAACGCCCTGTCGGGTAGCCGCGCAAGCGGCGACCGCTCGAGTATCGAGCGGTCGCCGCTGGGCGTTGCTGCTGTGTTCACGGCCTCTGTCTATCCGATCCGAGGCCGTTACGTCGCGTTCTCAGCCGCCGATCGGCGAACCGTTGCACTGCAGCGCCGCCGCGGCTGCCTTGGACTTGGCGAGGATCGCGGCCGGCAGGGCCGCGTAGTCGGCCTGCGAGAGGATCGACTGACCTTCGTTGAGGCCGTAGGTGATGAACTTGACGACACCCTTGGCGGCGCCTTCACCACCGGGGGTCCCAGCCTTGCAGAGGTCCTTGTTGACCACGATGAACGTCTGCGAGGTGATCGGATATGCCTTGGCGCCCGTCGGGTTGGCGATCTTGATGCCGAGGTTGGCCGGCACCTTCAGGCCTTCGGCCGCCGCGGTCGTCGATTCGAGCGTCGGCGAGATGTAGCTGCCGGCCGCGTTCTTGATCGCTGCGTAGGTGAATTTGTGCTGCAGCGCGTAGGCCTGCTCGACGTAGCCGACGGCGCCGGCCGTCTGCTGCACCGCGCCCGCTACTCCGGCGTTGCCCTTCGCGCCGGTGCCGGTCGGCCACTGCACGTCCTTGCCTTCGCCGACCTTGCTCTTGAATTCAGGATCGACCGTGGCGAGGAAGCCGGTGAAGCCCGCGGTCGTACCCGAGGAGTCCGAGCGGTGGATCACGGTGATCGCCATGCTCGGAAGCGAAACGCCGGGGTTGAGCGCCTTGATCTCCGCGTCGTTCCATGTCTTGACCTTGCCCAGGAAGATGTCGCCAAGCGTTTTGCCGTCGAGCTTCAGACCCGTCTGTACGCCGGGCAGGTTGTAGGAGACGGTGATCGCGCCCAGGAACATCGGGATCTGCACCGCCGGGCTGCCGTTCTTGGCGATCGCTGCTTCGTCTTCGGGCTTCAGCGGCGGGTCTGAGGCACCGAAGTCGACGGTCTTGGCACCGAGCGACGTGATGCCCGCGCCAGAGCCGACGGCCTGGTAGTTGACGGTGAGGCCGGACTGTGCCGACGCCCACTGTTCGTATACCGGCGCAGCGAACGTTGAGCCGGCGCCGGATACCGTCGCTGAGCCGCCTGCGCTGCTCGATGATGTCGAGCCGCTCGTCGAGGACGAGCTGGAGCTGCCACACGCCGCTAGTCCGAGCGCGAGCACGACTGCGCCCGCGAACGCGCCAAACTTGGTCTTGATCACTACGTCTCCTCTGGCTGGATTACGTTGAAAAGCGGACGGGGGCGACTTGCGGCCCACGCCGATCGATGCAAGCGGAGTCTCTTAAGCGCCGGCCGTTCCGATGTGAACATTTCGTGAAAGCAGCTCGCTCTCGCCGTCATCTGCGGACTCCACGGCGCGCGCAGCGGCGGCCGTGGCCGGCTCGCGCGACGGCTGTGGCTGAAAGCGATAGCCGAACCCGGGGTGGGTGTGGATGAAGCGTCGGTCGGGCATCGCCTGTTCGAGCTTGCCGCGCAGCTTGCTCACGTACACGTCCACCGAGCGGTCCCCGGCGCGCAGGTCGCCGCCCCACACCGTCGCGTACAGTTCTGAGCGCGTGGAGATGGCACCGATGCGGCGCGCCATCGCCACGAGCAGCTCGAACTCGCGCACCGACAGCCTCAGGGCTCGTCCACTGGCGAGCACCAGCCCGTCGCCAAGCCGGATCTCCAGCTCGCCGGCATACAGCGTGTCCGCGCTTTCGGGAATACCCCCCACGCTGCCAGGCTCCCACGCGCGCGTGCGTGGACACGTTGCAAACTCGTAATCGAGGCGTAAAAAAATCGTGAAAGGACCGGACGTCGCGCCGCCGGAGCCATATCCTCGGCCGATGAGCTTGTTCTCGCGTCCGGCCGACCCGGTTCTGATGTCGCTCGTGGAGGAGGCCGGACGCAATGTTCAGCGCTCTGGCCTGCTGCTGCACGACCTGCTCGTCGACTACCCGGAGCACGCCACGTTGGCGCAGGATCTGAAGGTGTGCGAGCAGGAAGGCGATCGCATCACGCACGACATCATCCACCGCCTGGCCGGTGGGCGCGTGCGCGCGCCGTTCACAGCCGGCGACGGCTACGCCCTGGCGACAGCGCTCGACGACATCGTCGATCACGCCGAGCACGCGGCGGCGCAGCTGGGCCTTTACAACGTCGAGGCGCCGATGGAGCAGTCGGTCGAGTTCGCCAACGTGCTCGTCGGCGCGGGCGAGCAGATCGCCCAAGCTCTGCGCTCTCTGCGCACCGGCACCGAGCTCGGGCCACACCTGGTCGAGATCCATCGGTTGGAGAACGAGGGCGATCGCCTGCAGCGCGACGGCGTGGCCTCGCTGTTCGCCGGCGGCATCGATCCTATGGTGGTGATTCGCTGGAAGGACATCTTCGAGTCACTGGAGGCGTCGGTGGACGCCTGCGAGACCGTCGCGCACGTGCTCGAGGGGATCACGCTCAAGCAGGGCCGGCGCCGGGGCTGAGCTGCCCGGGTGCCAGGTGACGCCGGCTGGGGCTAGGTGACGCTGCTGGGCGGCGCGGCGAATTGCAGCTGCGCGCCCTTTGCTTCGCCGACCAGCGAAACCTGAAACGGCGCGGAAGCGCCCGCCGCGAGTTCGGGAACGATCGCGCGCCCGGCGGCCACGACGCGGCCGGCCCGTCGACCGACGGCGAACACCACAAGTCCTCGCTGCTCGACGGCTGAACGATTGCGAACGCTTCCGTTGGCGACCGTGCCGCTTGCTGGGTCTTCGCTGAGCTGGGTAGCGCCGATCGTCAGCTGAGGCAGCGCGCTGGCAACGCTGGGCGCCTCGCCAACCCTGGCGCTCACACTGGCCGGTGCGCCGGTCGCGGGCAGCTGGTCGTCCACCCACGTAGCGGTCGCGTGCGGGCCGATCGACGGCAGCGAGACGAGCGCGCCTTCCAGCCCTGCGCCGTTGTTCTGAAACAACGTGCGTCCCCGCGCGTCCTTGACGACGATCGCGATCGGCACGTCGTGCTGTGCGTGGGCCGAGCCGTTGCGCAGCGTGACGACCGCCGCGGCGCGTTCTGAGTCGTGCACGACCGTCGCGTCGACGACCTTCACCTCGGCGCTTGCGCGCGTGATCGAGAGGCCTTTTTCGTCGAGCGTGATGCGCTTTGCCTGACGCTGCAGCTGCGCGCTCTTTTCCGCCGTCGTCTCACAGCCGCCGAGCGCGATCGCCGCGAGCACGAGCGCGAGCCATCGCGCGCACCTCACCGCTCAGCCCAGGCGGCGATCATCCGAAGGCGCCGCTGATGTAGTCGCGTGTGCGCTGCTGGGAGGGGCGGTCGAAGACTTGCTCTGACGAGCCGTACTCGACGAGCTCTCCCAGATGCATGAAGGCCACGTGGTCGGCGACGCGAAACGCCTGCTGCAGGTTGTGCGTGACGATCACGATCGCCACGCTGTCACGCAGGCCGACGATCAGATCCTCGATCGTCGCCGTCGAGATCGGATCGAGCGCCGAGCAAGGCTCGTCGAGCAGCAGCACCTCCGGGCTCGCCGCAAGCGCACGCGCGATGCACAGCCGCTGCTGCTGTCCGCCCGACAACCGCAACGCCGAGCGATCGAGATCGCCGGCGACCTCCTCATACAGCCCGGCCCTGCGCAAAGCGTCCGCAGTTGCCTGCTCGAGCTCGGGACTTCGCCTGCGCCTGCGTCCGCGCGGTGCGCGCTGCTCGGCCAGCGCGTAGGCGACGTTGTCATAGATGCTCATCGGGAACGGGTTGGGCTGCTGGAAGACCATCGACACGCGCCTGCGCAGGTCGTTGACCTCGAGCTCGTGGATCTCCTCGCCGTCCAGCGTGATGCGTCCCGCCCGGCCCGCTCCGGCGGTCACCTCGGTGAGACGGTTGAGCGAGCGCAGCAGCGTCGTCTTGCCCGAGCCCGACGCGCCGATCAGCGCCAGCACCTCGCCCTGGCGCACCGGCAGCGTCACGTCGCGCACGACCCAGTTCTCGCCGTAGGCCAGCCATACGGACTCGATCCGCATGCGCTCGCGCACGGCACTTGGCTCGGGCCGTGTGATGCGTTGGCGCACCCCGCTCGCGGTCGCTGCCGAGGCGGCGCCGTTGCCGCCGGGCTCGGGCGCGACCACGCGGGGATCGCGCTCGACCACGATCCGGCGCACGGGTGGGGGCATCAGCGGGTCCACTATGCGCGCCTCATGCGGGTCATCCTGTATCCCCACGTGCCGAGTTGAGCCAGCAGAATCGACAGCGGTCCGCGCTCGTCGCGGCCGCGGCTGAGGCGCGTGACGAGCATGTTCAGCGCGAGCACGATCAGCAAGAGCACGAAAGCCGCCGCGTAGGCCTTCTGCGGCGAGTTGCCCTCGCCGGCGGGCGAGTTGTAGTAGACGTAGCTGGTCAACGTCGAGCCTGTGCCGCGCAGCGCTCCGATCACCGGCGCGTTGCGGACTCCCTGGTTTGTCAGCGTCGCTCCCAGCAGGACCGTGATGATCGCGGTGTCGCCGATGATGCGCCCCATGCCGAGCACGACGCCGCTGGCGATGTCTGGGCGGATCGCCGGAAGCAGCACGGAGCGGATCGTGCTCGCGCGCGTCTTGCCCAGCGCGTAGGAGGCCTCGCGCATGCGATCGGGGACTTGCGCGAGCGCCTCGCGCGTGGAGCCGACGATCAGCGGCAGCGCGAGGATCGACATCACAATTCCCGCGGCGAAGAAGGATCGTCCATATACGGCGCCGTTGGCCGCGTGCTGGGACAGGAAGCCGAGAAAGCTCTGCGTGAAAACGAGCAGACCGAAGATCGCCAGCACGATGCTGGGGACACCCGCGATCACATCGATGCCCGATTCGACCGCGCGCGCGAGCGGTGCCGGGCGTGCGTACTCCGACAGCCACGCGGCCAGCGCCACGCCGATCGGCGCCGCAATCGAGGTGCCGATCGCGGTGATGATCAGCGTGCCGACGATCGGGTCGAAGAACCCTCCCGAGGTGCGCTGCTGCACGGACGCCACCGGCGATTCCACGAACAGCGACGGCTTCAGGTAGGAGATGCCCTTGACGAGCATGAAGATCACGATCGCGATCGCGATCAGGCAAAGCGCGATGCCCATCGTCCAGCACAGCCAATACCCCAGCCGGTCGATCAGCGGCCACGAGGCGGTGCCCTGGCGCTTGGGCCGCACGACCAGGAGGTTGGGCGGTGCGCTTGTTGTTGCAGGGCTGGCCATCAGGCGCGGATTCCGTAGCGCTTGAGCGGCTGCTTGGCGGCCCAGCCCGCGAGCGAGAGCATCGCCGCCGAGACGAGCAGCACCGCGGCGATCGCATAGATGGTCTGCGCGAGCGGCGCGATCGTCAGACCCTCGGCGTTGTCCACGATCGTGGCAGCCAGCGGCTTGACCGGCTCGAACAGGAAGGTCAGGCCGTCGAGCGGGTTGGCGGCGAAGCCCCGACCGCCGGAGACCATCGCCAGCATGATCGCCTCGCCCAGCGCGCGCGCCGTTGCCAGGACCGTCGCGGCGACGATCGCCGGGCGCGCCGTGCGCAGCGAGATGCGCGTGACCGTGCGCCAGCGGTTCACGCCGAGTGCGACCGAGCCCTCACGCCACGGCGCCGGCACCGATGCCAGCGCTCCGGCGATCAGCGCGACCATGATCGGCGTGATCATCACCGCGAGGATCACGGTGGCGGTCGTGAGGTCGGCGCCGTTGAGCTGCACGACGTAGGAGACCGAGGCCTTGCGCGCGGTGGAGATGAGGTGCTGGTTGATCAGCGGGGCCAGTGCGAGGATGCCGATCAGCCCGTAGACCACCGACGGCACGCCGGCGAGCAGCCTGATCACGGGCTCGAGCGCGCGGCGTACCGGCTCGGGCGCGAACTCAGTGAGAAAGATCGCGGCGAAGGTGGAGATGACCAACGCGATCACGACCGCCGCGACCGTCGTCAGCAACGTTCCCCAGATCAGCGGCCAGGCACGGAAGTAGTGGATGCTGTGGCCGGGCAGCGCAGTCGATTCCTGCATCGCGCGCAGCTGCGAGTCGACATTGCCGCCCGACCCGAACCAGGACAGGCCGTTGGCCGAGAATGACGGCCAGGCCTTGATGAAGACCGTGACGATCATCGCGCCGATCAGCACGAGCACGGCGATCGCCAACGCACCGAGCGTGCGCTCGGTGCGTTGGTCTTCTGTGTGACCGCTTCGGCGCTTCATCGATCAGGCCGCAGCGGTCACTGCGTCAGTGAATCGCGATCCAGCTGGAGTTCACGATCGCGCGGACCGTCTTGTTGCCGGCCTTGGTTATCCAGGCGATGAACTTCGCGGCTTCACCTTTGGGAGCGCCTTTGGTGACCATCCAGAAATTACGCACCCCGCCGTACTGCCCCGACTTGGCATTGGGAAGCGTGCACGCCACGCCCTGGTAACCAACCGCGTTGACACCGGCGGTGTAAGCAAAGGAGACGAAGCCGATGCCGGCCCCACCCGGGTCGTTCTTGACGGCGTTCTGCTCGAGTCCGTTGGAGGTCTCTTCGGTGGCGCTCGGAGAGATCTTCAGCGTTTCGCCGAGGAAGATGTGCTGGAAGGCGTCCTGCGTACCCGAGGCGCCGTCGCGGTCGAACAGGTCGATCGGCCCGGAGACCTGTGCGCCGGGCACCTGGCTCCAATCGCGGATGGCCCCGGTGAAGATGCCGGTGACGGTCTGCTGGGAGAGATTGCTCAGGTGGTTCTGCGGGCTGGTGATCACGCAGATGCCGTCCTGGGCGATCTTCGTGAACACGAGGCCGTGGGGATCGACTCCAGGTATCGGGTTCCGCGACGAATCGCCGATGTCGAAGCGACCAGTGGCGGCGCCGCTGATGCCGATGTCCGACTGCCCGCCGCCAACCTTCGGCGTGGGAATCTTCGGAAAGGCCTTGTGGTAGGCAGTCGCCAGCTTCTGTGCAAGCGGCAGGACCGAAGTCGAGCCTCCGACGATCAGCTGCTTGGCCAGCGCGGTTGCCGGAATGGCGAGGATCAGGCTGAGGATCAAGCTGAGAATGAGAGTTCGGTGCACGCGCACTGTGAGGTGTCTCCTTTTGTGGTTCTGGCTTTGAGTGGTGCTCGTCGTCGCGACACGCAGGGAGTTGCCGCGACGCGGGAGGCAGAAACAACTCGCTCGCGTGATCGATGCGGGTGCGCGAGAACCATTCCCGGATCGCAACATTGTCGAGCGCCAATTTGAGTGGTGTTTCGTTTTTGTGAACGCCGATCTGAACAAGTGGATGTGTAAGAAATGTGTTCACTTTGTAAAGAACGATGTAGTCGTGCTTTTCATGTGTCGTTTTTGTGAACGACATTGCATTTCCAGCCGAGCCGTGTGACGCTGGCGCCGGGTTGGACCGCCGTGCCGTGTGAGCGGTCGCATCGGGGCCGCCCACCTGACCGCTGCCACGAACGACATGACAGACGACCCCAAAGCTCCCTCGCCAGAGACCCCCGACGCGTCGACCAACGGCCACTCGCCGGCGGCTGCCGCGAAGGTACGCTCGGGATTGGCCCATCGCCGCAACCCGGTTGTGGTGCGCGCCGTCGAGATCGCCCAGACGGCTCGGCGCATCGCGCTTCGTGACCCGCTGGCGCTGTTCTTGATTCTCGCCTCGATCGGGCTGGCGATCGTCTTCGCATCGCTGCTCGGTCAGATCAAGCCGGGCAGCGCCGGCACGCAAGTGGCGCTCAGCTCCGTGCAGAAGATGGCCAAGCACAAGGAAATCGCGAGTGCCACGCTGCTCGACCACGACAGCCGCGTCGAGGTCAAGACGACCGGCACGCGGACGATCGCCAAGCCAAAGGGCTCGAAGAAGAACGGCGGCACCGAATTGGTGACGACGCCGGTCGGCCCGCCACAGCAGCTATGGGCCGCCTACCCCGCGTCCGGGGCGCAGACGCAGCAGCTCGCAGACGAACTCGGCGCCGCCGGCGCCGAAGTGAGAATCGACCAGCAGTCGGGCAAGCCGACGAAGGCGATCGTCGTGCAGTTTTTGATCCCGATCCTGTTGCTCGTCTGCCTGTTCTCCTTCTTCATGCGTGTAGGTGGGGAAGGGGCCGCAGGCGGTCTCGCTTCGTTCTCCGAGACGGGCGCCAAAGGCCGCAAGAAGGGCAAGGGGACACGCGACCGCATCACGTTCGCCGACGTCGCCGGCGCCGGCGAGGCCCTGGCCGAGCTCCGCGAGATTCGTGACTATCTATCCGATCCGAGCAAGTATCTGGCCGTGGGCGCCGCCGCCCCCAAGGGCGTCCTGCTGGTCGGTCCTCCGGGAACGGGCAAGACGCTGCTGGCAAAGGCGGTTGCGGGCGAAGCCGACGCCTCCTTCTTCTCGGTCTCCGGATCGGACTTCGTCGAGTCGCTCGTCGGCGTTGGCGCCGCCCGTGTGCGCGACCTGTTCCGCAAGGCTCGCAAGGCCTCGCCGGCGATCATCTTCATCGACGAGCTCGACGCCGCCGGGCGCAAGCGCGGCGCCGGCATCGGCCAGGGCAATGACGAGCGCGAGCAGACGCTCAACCAGATCCTCGTCGAGATGGATGGCTTCGCGGGCGATGGCGGCCTGGTCGTGATGGGTGCGACCAACCGGCCCGACATCCTCGACCCCGCGCTGCTTCGCCCGGGGCGCTTCGACCGCCAGATCGTCGTCGACGTGCCCGACGTCCACGGCCGCCTGGAGATCCTGCGCCTGCACGGAGGCAAGCGCCCGATGGCGCCGGATGCCTCCCTGGAAGAGGTCGCGCGCCAGACTCCCGGGTTCAGCGGCGCCGAGCTGGCGAACGTCGTAAACGAGGCGGCGCTCTTGAGTGTGCGCGATGGGCGCGGGCAGATCGATCAGGCGACGCTTGAGGAGGCGATCGATCGAGTCGTCGCCGGCCCCGCCAAGCGCCACATCCTCACAGAGGACGAGCGCTGGCTGATCGCCGTCCACGAGTCCTCACACGCCGTCGTGACCGACGCGCTCGGACACACATCCTCGACGCGCAAGCTCTCGATCGTCGCGCGCGGTCGTCAGCTGGGCACGGCGGCGCACATGCTCACCGATCGCGACCAGCAGATCATGAACGCGGATGACCTACAGCGGCAGCTGATCGTGATCACGGCGGGGCTGGCGGGCGAGCGAATCGCCTTCGGCCAGGTCTCGACCAGCGTCAACGACGATCTCCACGCGGCAACGGCGCTGGCTCGCAGCATGGTCACCTCCTTTGGCATGTCAGAGGCGCTCGGCCTGGTGACGATCGGCGAGAAGGG
This sequence comes from Solirubrobacteraceae bacterium, assembly GCA_036264175.1. Taxonomy (GTDB): domain Bacteria; phylum Actinomycetota; class Thermoleophilia; order Solirubrobacterales; family Solirubrobacteraceae; genus Palsa-744. The sequence goes on along the minus strand of DATARK010000117.1, from coordinate 12,029 downwards.
GGGAGAGGTGTTCCTCGGTGCGTCCCTGCAGGATCTCGGCTCGGTCGGTCCGGAGACGCTGAACCTGATCGACAACGAGATCGAGCGCTTGGTCGGCGACGCCGAGGCGCGCTCGGCGGCGATCCTCGATCGCAACTGGAGGACCGTCGAAGAGACCGCGGCCGCGCTGCTCGAGCAGGAGACGCTGTCGGGCGTCGCCCTTGACGCGGTGCTGTCGACCGTCAACGAGACGACGCTTGACGAGCTTCGCAGCATCCGTCGCAATGCACCGCCGCGCTTCACGGCACGCGACAAGGACGCGAGGTGACCAGGCGCAGAGGTGCGGCCAGCGGCGCTCGCCGCGAGCGCCGGTGGCCGTCGCCCGCGATCGTTCTCTCGCTGATCGCGCTGGTGTTCTCTACGACGGGTCTTGCCGACGCGGCCCGTCACGCCGTGGCCAGCGCGATCGCCGGGCACCCGGTGAGCACCAAGCCGCACGCCGGCGGAGTGCTGCTGCTGGGTAAGAACCGCAAGTTTCCCGCCGCGGCGATCCCGACGGTGAAGAACGCCACCAGGGTGGGCGGCAAGACCGCCGAACAGCTGGCGGGGACGTGTCCGCCGGCGACCGTCGATCTCGGCACGTGGTGCCTGGAGACGGCGCCCTACCCGGTCAGCAACGCGGACGCGGGCAAGAACAACTACATCTACGCGAGCAAGGCATGCGTGGCCGAAGGAGGCTGGCTGCCAACCGCCGCGCAACTGCTCGGTGCGGCAAGCCGGGTCAAGCTGGAGTCGACGATCCACGACTCGCAGCTGACCGCCACGATCCCGCTGGACCCCAGTCGGGGGCTCAAAGACCAGCGCGAGATGAGCTCCACGCTCGTCACGACCGAAGCGGGCTCGGTAGCGGCCGGCTTCGAGGGGGTCAGCGAAGGCTCGACGGGCAATCCGCGCCAGGGCCAGGCAAATCCAACGCCGCTGCCCGCCAACCCGCTACCGGAATCGTTGCAGTACGTCACGGTGTACAGCAACGGAACCAAGGGCGGCTTCGCCGGGTCTGAGCCGGTGTCCAGCCCGGAGAACTTCCGCTGTGCGTTCAACAAGGCGCCCGGAGCGCTCAACAACGCCAACTCCTGAGGGCGTCGCGTGCGCCGCAGAAGAACGACTGACTGCTACCGGCGTGGCGTCGCCGCCGACCGTCCTGCGGCGCGTGCGGCCTGCTTGGTCGCTCTACTGGCCGCCGCCACGCTCGCGTTCGCGGCCGGACCCGCGCAGGCGGTAATCCTGCCGGCGCAGACGATCGACGGCCCGAGTGAGGACATCGTCGGGTTCGGCGGTGTGGCGATGGCCGAAGACGGCACGGGCGGACTGGTCTATCTCAAGCGCGTGGGTGGCGTTGCACACGTGTTCGTGGCGCAGTTCATCGGCGGTCACTGGCTCGCGCCGATCCAGGCGGACACGGGACAGCCGTTCGCCGCGAGTTGGCCGCGCATCGGCGCGGCCAACGGTGGCCAGCTGACCGTCGTCTGGGCGACGCCGTTCGCCACCGAGGCCAACGTGCCTGTCGATGAGCTGCTGGGGGCGACGCTTGGCCCAGGCGCCGCCGGATTCGGCCCGGCGACGCTGATCGACCCTGACGTGCGCGAAGCCGCGGGCATGAACCCGGACCTGGCGATGAGCTCGACGGGTCAGGCCGACGTCGTCTATCGCGTCGTCAACAACGAAGGCAATACCAACCGGCGCATCAAAGAATTTCCACTGCTCCGTCCGGGCGACGTCGTCGAGGACGTGCGCGTGGCGCACTTCAACGGCGAACGCTGGTCGCGGCTCGGTGCGATCAACCGTAACGCCGGCGCGTCGATGCGCCCGCCAACGCAGGCCAACGCCCCGCAGATCGCGATCGGCCCAACGGGCAACGGTGTGGTGGTATGGCAGGAGCCGGACGCCGAAGGTGTGGCCCGGATCTGGGCAAGGCGTCTGTTCGCCAGCACGCCCGATTTCGTGCTGCCGGTCAGCGCTCAGACGTTCGGACCCGGCGCGACGCCGATCGGACAGGACGCCGACGCGCCGAGCGTCGCGATCTCGCTGCTCGGCCAGGCGGAGGTCGCTTATCGGCAGTCCGTGGGCCCCGGCTCGCCTCTGCCGGGACCGCGCATCCTTCTCAACACGCTGCCCGACGGCGAATCCGCGGACGGCTCGAAATTCGAAGGCGCGAAGATCGTCGACGAATCGCCGGGGCCGGCGGGGGCCTCCGTGGGCCCCCCCAGCCTCGACGTGGACAGCAAGCAGAACGTACGAATCCTGTACGACAGCAACGGAACCCCCCGAGTGGTCAACGCAACGGACAAAGGACTGGCGGGAGCGCTTTCGCTCGGCCCGGGCTTCGCCGGCTCGGAATCGTCTGCGAGCGTCATGAATCCTGCCGGTGGGGGGATCTCGGCCTGGCCCAGCGCCGATGCTCGAGGCGTTCCGGCGCTGTCGGTGCGCGAGGACTTCGCCGACGGCGCCGCACAGACCGCGCTGGTGCGTGGTGGCGCCGGTGGCCCGATCGGCGAACTCGCCGTCGGACGCTCCGGGCTCGGCGACGGACTGATCGCGTTCCTGCAGGGCCAGCTCGGCAACGCCGCGATCGTCGCGGCGCGCGCGACGGCGCCTCCAGTGCAGATCGTCCTGAATGTGCCAAACGGCTGGGTCAAGCCGTCGCTGGCAGCGATCTCGTGGCTGCCGGCGATCAGCGCCGAGGGACCGCTCAGCTATCGCGTGGTGCTCGACGGACATCCGCTGGCGACACCCCCAGGCGCGATGCGGCTGCGTCCGGACGTCCGCCGTCTTTCCAGTGGGCGCCACCGCGTGCAGGTGCTCGCAACCGACATCGACGGGCAGTCGACGCTCAGCGCTCCCTCCACGTTGCAGGTCGACGCTTCACCGCCGACGGTGAGGCTCCGGCGCGCGCTCGGCGGCGCGGGGGTGAGCGTGCGCATCAGCGACGCCTTCTCGGGGCTGGACAAGCATGCCCTCAGCGTCAGCTTCGGCGACGGAAAGACTGCCCGCGGCCGCGCCACCTACGTGCACCGCTACGCGCGCGCGGGGACCTATCGGGTGACTCTGCACGTGAGCAGCAAGGCCGGCAGCACCGGCGTCGTGCGTCAGTTGGTGAGCGCGCGATGAGGCGTGCGCGCAGACTGTCTCTGCTCTCGCTGGCGCTGGGCGCCTGCGGGCTTGCGCAGCTGGGCGCGACGGTCGCGCGGGCAGACGTGTTCGAAGCGATCTCGCTGGCTTCCGCGGGCGTGCTGCCGGGCGGGAGCATCCAGGAACAAGCAACGCTCGCCGAACACCCGGCGCTCTCGGGAGACGGCCGCTACGTCGCCTTCGACGGAAGCTTCGGCGGCGTCACGGGTGTGTGGCGGCGCGACCTGCAGACCGGCGCCGTCGAGCAGGTCGCCGGCGGCGACGCGCAGCTGCCTTCGATCAGCGAAGACGGCCGGTACATCAGCTTCACAACCAACGAAGGAGCGTCGCTTGCGGCGATCACGAACGGTCGGCCCGACGAACACCCGGAACAGGAAGCCGTCAACGTCTACGTGCGCGACATGTCCGTGAGCGCCGGCGCCGCAGGGGCGTTCACGGTTGCCTCGGCGCCCAGTGGGGCATCTGCGCCGCTGACCTACCAGCCGCCGGAAGGCGGTGCGCAGAAATTCGGCTCGATCGCCAGCAGCCGCACGGCGATGAGCTCGGACGGCCGATACGTCGCCTTCGTGACCACGGCCGTGTCGGACCTCGTCGAACCGCAGACGCCCGCCGATCAGGTCGCGGTGCGCGACATGCGGACGAACGAAACGAAACTCGTCAGCGTCGAATACGAAAACGGCCCGACCTCGCGGCCGGTGTCGACGGTGATCGAAGGAGGGGAAGTCCGCGGCGCCGTGTACCTGGTGGAGCGGTTTCCGGCGGGGACGTCGGCGTCGTCTCAAGGTGCCACGATCAGCGCGGACGGGTCGACTGTCGCCTGGATGGGCCAGGAGATCGCCAAGCAAGCGCCTACTCAGGGCACCGCGGAGGCGCGCAACGAATACGTCGAGCCTCTGTGGCGGCGGATCGCCGGTGGCCCCCAGGAACCGACAAGACGCGTCACAGGCGGGTCTGACCCGACGAGTCCGGCGTGTGTCGCCAGTGGAGAGAGCGAACCGAGCAGACCGCTCTCGCTAGCCGACCCATGTCAGGGACCGTTCGATGCCGCGCTCAAAGGCGCCGCCAGCGCGGGCGTCTACACCGCGGTGGCAAGCGCCGACAGGCTGCCGCGTCTGAGCGCAGACGGCCGTACCGTCGCCTTCCTGGCCAGCCAACGCACGCTCGCCAGCGGCGAAGAATTCGCGAGCGCCCAGGACTCGGACGACCTCTACGTGGTCGATATGGCCGACGGGCTGACGCGCGTCGCGGCCCTGCGTCGCCTGACAGAGCTCGCCAGCGGCAACCCCAACGTCAACGGCGGCTTCGCGCCGATCACCGACTTCGGCGTGTCCCCGGACGGCAGCGAGATCGCGATCGCCACGGCGCGCACGGCGTTTCCGCTCGGCTCGCCCGCATTCGTCAGCCCGCAGGCGGCCAAGCCCGAAATGCAGGAGCTCTACGACGTCGACCTCGCCAATGACACGCTCACGCGCGTGACGCACGGCTACCAAGGCGAAGTTGTGCAGAGCGAACCCTCCGGATCTTTGGTGGAACAAACCGAAGCGGCATCGCCGTCATTCTCTGCCGACGGGAACGAGCTGGCCTTCTCTTCGGCTGCCGTCAACCTGACCTTCGGCGAGGGCAACAAAGCCAACAGCGTTTTCGTCGTGTCGCGCAAGCGGTTTGGCCAGGAAGCAGTCCAGCAGTTCCTCTCTCCGGCGCCTGCGAACCCCGGCACCGACCCCGCCTGGCTGCTCAGCGTGCACGCGCACTCGCGCCGGGATGGCAGCGTCGTGCTGGAAGTCCAGACTCCCGGGGCGGGTCGATTGAGCGCGAGCGCGGAAAGCTCGGTACGCGTCCGCGTCCGCTCGCACAGCGCCAAGCGCCGTCGGCGTCGCTCCCACGGTGCGCGGCGCAGCGCTGTGTCCGTTGCCAAGCGTCGCGTCGCCAGCGGCGCCAAGAGCGCGACCGGCGAACAGCTGATGACGCTCAAGCTCATTCTCGCGCCGCGCTATCGAGCGCTGGCGGGCGCCCGAGGTGGCCTGTCCTCAACGGTCAACCTCAGCTTCGCCGCCGCCGGCCACGCGCCGCTGCACGCGAAGGTGCTGGTCACGTTCGCCCGCCCGTCTCACGTCGCGCACCGCGCCAAGGCGCATGCCAGGAAGAGGAAGCGATGAGCGTTCCACGGCCTTTGCTCACAGCAGTCCTCGCTGCCGCTGCGGCGCTGGTGCTGGCATGCACCTGCAGCTACGCTCGCGCCGACACGGCGGCATGGCAGTTCGAACGAGTGCTGCCCCCCCAACAGCCCGGCGAATCGACCGAAGCGCACCTCGCTCGCGCGCCGATCGGCCTGGGCAAAATCGGTGACATCGAGTTCTTCGCGCCCAACCGCGGGCTGCTGATCACCGAAGGCAACCCGCCGTCGGTCCCAGCCGGCCTGTGGGCGTATGACGGCCATGAATGGCATGAGCTCGCCAGCGTGTGCGGCGCCACCGATGGTCGCATCGCGTGGGCCGGTCCCGATGAGTTCTGGACCGTGTCAGACGGACGTCCCGGCCAGGTGGGCAGCGAAAAACCGCCACCGCTGGAAGACAACACGCTGTGCCACTTCAAGAACGGCGCGGTGGTCGGCTCCTATGGGTCGCTCGCTTTTCGCGCCGACTCCTATCAGGCAATGCATGCGGCGGGTTGTCTGAGCGCCTCGGACTGCTGGTTCGGCGGCGACAAGCTGCCGGAACCCGAAGCCGGCGCGAAAACCGAATCGGGCGCGTTTCAGCTGCACTGGAACGGAAGCTCGGTCGACGAGCGCCCCTATCCCGCCGAACACGCGATCGAGGACATGCGCGCATTCGAAGGAGATCTCTACGAGAGCGTTCGCCTGCGCAAGGAAGATCAGCTACAGGAAAACGAATCGCTCACGGCGCCGCCCGACCTGCACCTGATCACGCCGATCGGTGTACAGCCGACGTTCGTATCGCTGACCCCGGGCGTACCGACATACGCACCCGAACAGCACTACTACTCGCTTGACTTCCCGCGTCTGTCCAGCGACGAAGAAGCGCTCTGGGGCGTCGCCAACCCGCTCCGCCAGAGCCCGGAAGAACTTGCCGAAGGAGCGACGCCGGGCGAGGTGACGGTCCTCCGCTACGCGGCTGGAGAATGGAGCCAGGTGCTGGGGTTCGGCACCGATCCGCTCGCAGGCAACCCCTTCACCCAATCGGGGCGCGAAGAAGACGACAACGAAACCGTCGGCTCGCTCGCCGCCGAACCTGGCGCGCCGGCAGCCTGGGTGGCGCTGAACTCCCAGAACAACACATCCCATGGAAACGCCGCCACGGCGATGCTCGCGCGCCTGTCGGCGAACGGTGAAGTCAGCGAACGCCAGACCCTGCCGGCGGCCGGCGAAGGGGTCGGCGCGAAGGGCGCCGCCGACAAGATCGTCTGCCCGGCAGTCGAAGATTGCTGGCTGACGACCAAGCAGGGCTGGCTGTTCCATTACGCAAATCAAGCCAACCGGCAACTTGCCGGCGACGAAGACCCTGCGTTTGCCGGACCGATCACGTTCCGCCCAGCCGACGCGGGCATCCCCTCGGTCGTTCCCGACGCCCCGCCGGCCGACGACTCCGGCCTGGCGGGTGAAGCGCCTGCGTCGGCTGCGTCGCTGATTCCGGTGGCGACGCCTGAAGCGGAACTGAAGGTTCCTGTGGCGCTGCTCACCCACGTGCGCAGCAAGCTGCACGGCACGACGCTCGAACTGCGCTTCCACCTGGCGGCAAAGGCGCGTGTCCAACTGATCGCCAAGCGGCGTAAGCAGATCGTCGGCCGCACTCCGCTGCGCACGTTCGCCGCGGGCGATCGCAAGCTGCTGCTCACGTTGAACCGGCGCAAGTGGCCCACGAAGCTCCAGCTGCAGACGCATGCGCTCGCACCGCTGCCCACGACGTCGACGCGCGGCGCTGGGACCGACAGCGTGGGAACCGGCGTGGTCGTGCTGCCAAAGGGCCGCACGTTCGCCGAAGCGGGAACGCTGCCGTGAGCCGCCGACCGTCCTTTGCGCGCCGCCCGCTGCGGCGTCTGACGATCCTGCCTGCCTTGGCCGCTCTCGCGCTCGCGCTCGTGCTCGTGCTCGCGGGGCGCCCCGGCGGCGGTCCGCAGCGTGCCGCCGGTCAGGGCAGCTCCTCGGAAGTCACGGCTCAGACCGACGCGGCGGTGCCGGCCCGTGGCGTGATCATGATCGGCTCCTCACCGCAGGAGGCGGGTGGTGAGACCTGGGGGATCGGCAAGATCGGCTCGCTGAACAACCCGACGTCGACGATCGTCCAGTACCGCGAAGGTGCCGGTTGGTCGATCGCGCCGATGCTCGACGCCGCAGGCCAACCGCTCAAAGGCTTCGCTCCCGACGAAAGCAGCCCGTTGACTGGAGCGATGACGCCCAGCGGCGCAGGGGCGCTGCTGGGCACCGTTCGGGAAGCAGGCGAAGAAAGCACCGTCTCGCGGCGCGTCTTGCTCGTGCGCGATCCGGGTGGCGCGTTCACGGAAGTCCAAGCACCGCCGCCATCCGCGCTCGGCGAAGGCGAAAGTCTGTTCTCCGGGACGCGCGCGCCGCTGCTCGCTCCGCTCGACGAAGGCGGTGGCCATGCCGGAGCGCTGGTCGTGCCCGTTCTCGGGAGCGGCTCGAAACTCGCCGAGACCGCGGTACTGCATTGGGACGGGAAACTGTGGACGCGGGAGGAAATCGAAGTCCCTGCGGCGGAAGTGGAAGGCTTCCGGGTGCTGGCGATCGGCGCGAGCTCGCCTCAGAACGCGTGGCTGCTCGGCCAGCTTCCCGCGGGTGGCGTCGCGTTGTTCCGCCGCGCCCCCGGCGCGCCTGCCACCTGGAAGCCGGTCACGCCGAAGTCCGGTGGTACTCCCGGGGAAGGCCTCGCCGCCAACGAACAGCCGTTCTCCGTCGCCGGGCGCGGCGAGCCGCCGACGGTGAAAGCTCAGTTGCTGACCGTCACCGAACAGGGCGTGTGGGTCGACGGCGAACGGGCCGACGTGAACACCCCGGCAACGCTGTTCTTCAAGCCGGAAGGAGCGCAGGACAAAGGACAGGTCAGCGCCACATGGTGCAACCTGCCCGTCTCGGCTCCGACCGGAACTCAGCCGTGCTCGTTCTCGCTGCCGCAATCGCTCCCAACCGGCCTTTCGCGCAGCTTCGCCTGGGCGGATTCCTCGACTCCCTACGGGCAGCGCGTCATCACGGGGCTGCCCGAAGACGTGACGCTCCGCCTTGAAGGCAGCTCATTCACGCGCGTGCTTGCGCTGGGGGCGACCGAAAGCACCAACCTCGGCGCTGCCTTCTCAGACCCCCACGAGGGCTGGCTGGGAGATGCCTCGCTGCCGGTTCACCTGACGCTGCACCCGGCCGCCAGCCGCCTGCAGACTTATCCCGTTCCCTTCCGCTTCGCGCTGCTGGCCGCGACGCCGCAGCCGGGCGCGCCGGTCGGCGCGCTCTCAAGCCAGGCGCTCGCGGTCGGCGACGAAGGCGAGGTGGCGCGTTACTTGCCGGGTGAGGGCTGGCAGCCCGAACCGCTGCTCGGCCCGGGCGGGCGACGCTCGACGGGCGTCATGCGCGGAGTCGCCTGGCCGACAGCGAGCCGCGCGTACGCCGTCGGCGAGCTCGGGCAGATGTGGTTGTGGCGCGCGGAGACCGGTCTATGGGAACCGGACCCGGCGGCGCCGCGCAACTTTCGCGGGAACCTGCTGGGCATCGCGTTCGATCCGACCAATCCCGGTCGTGGCTATGCCATCGGACAGGGGGGCGTTCTGCTGCGTTACGGCAAGAGCTGGACGCAGGAAGCGCTGCCGGCGGAAGTCGCGCACGCAAGCTTCACGTCGATCGCCTTCGCGGGCAGCGAAGCGATCGTCGCGTACCGGATCCCACTGAACCAGGGTGGAGTCGAAACCTATGCCGGGGGACTGCTCGTCAACAACGGCTCCGGCTGGCATGTCGACCAGGCAGCGGCCGCCGCGCTCGCGCCCGAAGGAGGCGTGCCGTGGGCCGTCGCGGGCCTTCCCGACGGAGGAGCCGCGCTGTCGGGCGAAAGCGCGGGCGGCGAACCGCTGGTGCTCGAGCGCAACTCAGCCGGCTCCGGTTGGAGCGCGCCATCTACGCCGTACCCGCGCTCGGCGACGGGTCCAGGCTCGCTCGCCCTGTTTCGCGAAGGCGGCGCGCTGCGGATGATCGGCTCGGGCGCGATCCCCAATACGCGGAGGGTCGACTTCCCCGAACCACCTGCACCGGCCGGCCTGCCGGAAGTCCTGATCAACGCCTATCCGCCTGCCAGCGGACACATCATCCGTGAGACCGCCAACGGGTGGAGCGATGAGGAACATGATCGCAACGAATCGGTAAGCGCTCCGGGGAACTACGCGATCTGGGACACGCCCTTCGAGCCGGACCCCACCGCCGCTGTGCTGATCGACGAAACGGGCGCGATGGGCTGGGCGGTCGGTGGCGCCATCGACGAACAGCAGGGCGGCAGGTTCGACACGGCCGACATCGCCCGCTACCCCGCTGACGGCAATCCTCCTCCGGGCGTCGGCTCGGCTCCGGTGCAGGCGTCCGCCGGGGCCGCAACGTTCGCGATCGCCGGCAACGTCCAGTGCGGGGCACCGTGTGCCGACCGCGAAAACGACCAGCTCGGCCCCGACCGCTGGCTCTCGAGCGCGATCGCGCAGGCGGGTCAGATCTCCGGGGTGCGCGCCTTCCTGAATCTCGGCCCGCGCGTGACGACGGGTCGCACGACCTCCGGAAAAGTGACGCAGGAAGTGCCCTACGAACGCGAGTTCGCGCGCTACGCAGCGTTGATGCGGGGGAATGCGCTGTCGGCGTTTCCGGTTGCCTCGCCGACCGACGTCGCCGGCGGGACGGGCGAGTGCCTGTTCGACGAAGCCTTCCAGAGTTTTCCCTGGGCGAGCTCGCGCTCGGCCGAGCCGTGCTCGGGGCAGTCGGCTTATTACGCGTTCGACTCGTCGGCAAGCACGGGCACCGTTCGCGTGATTGCGCTCGACGAGGCGAGCACCGTCGGCGGCACCCAGCTGGCTTGGCTGCAACAGGAGCTCGGCGAAGCCGCAGCGCTCGGCGTGCCGGCGATCGTGCTCGGCAGCGCCGATCTCAACGCGCAGATCGCCGCCAGAGCCCCAGGCGCCGCCGCCGTCGCATCGGCCTTGGTCAAACGCGGAGGAGCCTCCGCGTACTTCTATGACTCGCCCGAACGTAACGTGTCGCTGCCGCTGCGCGTCGGCGGAGAATCGATTCCGGCGTTCGGCACGGGCACGCTTGGCTACGTGCAGGCCAACAGCGCCGCCCAGCAGGACTTCATCGGTCACAGCGGTTTCCTGCTGGCCGAAGTCAATGCACAGCAAGCCGCCCGCAATGCCAGCACGCTGCGCTGGCCTGTGTCGGCGAGGCTGATCCCCAACGTCGGCGAACTCGCACTCGAAGCGCAGGACGGCGTGCTGCTGAACCGAAGCCAGCAGGCGCTGTTCGCCGGACTCGCGCGCCGGCCCCGCGCCGGCTGTCTGGCAGAAAACGGCGTCACGCACTGCCAGACCAGCCCGTACATCCCGATACCCGCAAACTGCGTCGGGCCAGCCTGCGCCAACGGCATCCTGCCCGAATACTCGTTCACCTCTTCGCGCCCGGAAATCGGCGACTTCGTCGAGCCCAACACGGCTTCAGCCGATCCGCGCGCCGTGCTGCTCGGCGCCAACGAAAAGCCGATTCACGACTCCATGTCTGGGCTCTTCTGCGCGTACAACGCCGGGACAACGGTTGTGACGATCAGCGCCGGCGGCCTCTCTTCGTCGCTGACCGTCACCGTGCGCGCGGGCAGCGTTCGGCGGCCCTGCGGAACGCAACCGCTCAACGAAGCGCCGGTAACGCAGAACGCCGCCGCCAGCCCGCCCCCGCCGCCGCCCCCGCCCGCGCCGGCCGGCCCCGCGCCGGCAAGCTCACCGACGCCCGTCTCGGCTCCCGTGCCGGCGCCACCGCCGGCGCCGGCACCCGCGCTGCCGAGCCCCGCGGTGCACCCACCGGCTCCGGCCGCCTTCGTCCTACCGCCTGTTCTGAGCCCTCCGCTGCTGGCCTTCGTGCCTCCTCCCGTCCCTACGCCGGCTCGCCCGAGCCCGCCGACCGGAACATCGGCTGTGACCTCGCCGATCGAGGTCGCCGAAAAGGAAGAGGAGCAGGAGGAAGCCACGGAGTCCGTCTCCAATCAGGCCGTCGCATACCGGTCGAGCGAAGGCGACCCTGCGCCGGAGTATCTGCTCGGGCTGATCGTTCTGGCTGCGCTCGCGGGGGTGGGAGTGCGCAGGCGCCCGCGCCGTGGCACGCGAAAGGCGCGAATCGCCCCGGCGACCGCCAACACGACGCAGTTTCAGCGACGCAACTCGCCTGATCCGCGAGATGTGAACAGGTGGTGACGGCGTGGCTCGAGTGCGCAAATGCGTCGCTACGCTGCTCGGCACGGTGCCACAGCCGGGCGCTGGTACATGGTCGTACGGAGGATCGTCCACGATGAGGACCGCGTCGAAGATCAGCAGAGCATGGATGCTCGTCATGGGGCTCTGGTTGGTCGTGCTGCTGGCTCCCGCAGGCGCGCACGCCGCGTCAAGCTACGGCGAGCTGACGCGCTTCGGCACGGGCGCCGCGCCGGGTGAAGCCGAAGGACAGATCAACGACGAAGAACGCAGGTTCTCCCACGCCGAAACACTGCGCGCGCACCTGATCGGGGTCGATCCGAGCGACAACAGCGTGTACGTCCTGGACGAACCCAAGGAATACACGCAGGGAACGCGCAAAGTCTCAAAAGCCGAAATCAAGCTATGCGAGGAAG
>DATARK010000090.1:0-7617 GCA_036264175.1 Solirubrobacteraceae bacterium | reverse complement strand
TCCCGACGGCCACGCGATCATCATGCTCTCGGAGGGTCGCCTGCTGAATCTCGGCAACGCCACCGGCCACCCGAGCTTCGTCATGAGCAACTCCTTCTCCAACCAGACCATCGCGCAGATCGAGCTGTTCACCAAGAACGACGAGTACGACAAGAAGGTCTACGTGCTGCCCAAGCACCTCGACGAGAAGGTCGCGCGCCTGCACCTCGACGCGCTCGGCGTCAAGCTGACCAAGCTCTCAGACGAGCAGGCCGCGTACATCGGCGTGCCGGTCGACGGCCCGTACAAGCCGGATCATTACCGCTACTAGTCGAGCGGGGCGGGCGCAGCCAGATGAAGGCAATGGTCCTTGCGGCCGGGCTGGGAACCCGGCTGCGTCCGCTGACGTACGAGATCACCAAGCCGATGGTGCCGGTGCTGGACAGGCCGGTGATGGAGCACATTCTCGACCTGATCGACAGGCACTCCTTCGACGGCGTGATCGCCAACCTGCACTACTTCCCGGAGACGATCCGCGAGTACTTCGGCGAGCGCATCTCCTATCGCTTCGAGGAGCAACTGCTCGGCACAGCCGGTGGCGTGCGCGCGTGCGCGGAGTTCTTCGGAGACGAGCCGTTCCTGGTGATCTCCGGCGACGCGCTGACCGACATCGATCTGACGGCGTTCGCCGCGCGACACCGCCAGGCCGGCGGCATCGCCACGCTGGCTGTCAAGCAGGTCGCCGACACGAGAGAGTATGGAGTCGTCCTTCACGACAGCGAAGGGCGCATCACCGGCTTTCAGGAGAAGCCCGAGCCCGAGGAGGCGCTGTCGGATCTCGGCAACTGCGGCATCTACATGTTCCAGCCGAGCATCTTCGACTTCTTCCCCGACCGGCCGTTCGTCGACTGGGCCAAAGACGTCTTCCCGGCGCTGCTGGACAACGACGTGCCGTTTCACATCCACGAGGTTGGCGAGTACTGGAACGATGTCGGCTCGCTCGGCGAGCTGCGCCAGGGCACCTTCGACGCGCTCGAAGGCAAGCTGCGTTTGGAGATGCAGGGATCTGAGGTGCGCCCGGGGGTGGTCGCCGCAGGCACGTCTCCGCTGCGCGACGACACCGAGGTCGACGGCTCTGTGTGGATCGGCCACGACGTGCAGATCGGCGCGGGCGTGCGTCTGATGGGTCCGATCGTGCTCGGCGACGGCGCACGCGTCGGCGACGGCGCGCAGCTGCGCGAGAGCATTCTCTTTCCCGGCACCGAGGTCGCGCCGGAGTCGATCCTGATCGGCGCAATCGCCGGGCACGGCGGCATCCTGCAGAGCCTGCGCCATCGCAGCGGCTGAGCCGCGGTGCTACAGGGCGGGTGACGCGCGCGCCGGCGATGGCCTTAACGAGAACGGGCCCGCCGAAGCGAGCCCCTTCCCGGAAAGTGAGTCATGTGACAGTTGTCAGCATAGCGCAGATGCGCGTGGCGCCGCTCACGCCACCTCGTAGCGCTCTCGTCGTTGCTGCTCGCGCTCGGACTCGGTGAGCGCGCGCATGAACAGCACGACCAGCGCGACGCCCATCACCAGCGATTGCTCGACGGCCATGATGAAGCCGGCGATCGACTGGTCGTCATGCGCCGACAGCCCCCACACACGCGCGTGGTGCTCGTAGTAGGAATACAGCGCCGAAGGCGCGAACGCCAGCCCCATGCCGAGCGCGCCGACCAGCAGCTTGGTCGAGGCCATGTACACGACCGGCCCCATGCCGCCCAGGCGCAGCCGCGCGCGAATCGGCGACAGCAGATGCCACCAGTAGAGCGAGCCGGCGAGCAGAAACGTGATGTGCTCGAGCACGTGCACGACCGGATGGCGCAGCGCCACGTCGTAGGCGGCCGGGATGTGCCAAGCCCAGATCACGGCCACGTACAACGCGACCGCAAAGGCCGGGCTGGCAAGGCCGCCGGCGCGGCGCTCGAGGGCCTGCACGGCGCGCGTGACCGGTCGCAGCAGCACCTTGGTGAAGCCGAGAATCGCCAGGATCGGCACGACGTCCAGCAGCAGCACGTGCTGGACCATGTGCATCAAGAACAGCTGGTCGGCAAGTGCGTCGACCGGTGACACGAGCGCGATCAGCGTGCACAGCAATGCGCCGGCGAAGCAGCACATGCGCCACACAGGCGCGTCGGCGGCCGGGCGCGCCGAGTCGCCCTTGCGCACGTTGCGCCAGCGGGCTCCGTAGGCGCCGCCGACGATTGCCACGCCGACCAACACGCCCGGCTCCAGCGTCCATGAGAGATCCGCGCTCACACGCCGATTCTGCCACCGTGCCACGCTCGCGGAGCACGCGCCTGCCCGCTGGAGGCCAGGTGCCGTTTGGACGGTTGTGCAGGGGCGTGTGGACGGACGGATGAGATTGCCGATCTCGATGGACATCCGCCAGGTGCGGGCGTAGCATCTGCCAGGCGCTAGACAACAGCCGACCAAAGGAGCCTGTGATGCAGATAGACATCAAGGGTCGCAATGTCCCGGTCACCGACGAGATCCGCACGCACGCGGTCCGTCGCCTGGACAAGGTCGCGCGGCAGGTCTCGGAGTTCGCTCGCATCGAGATCGAGATCTTCAAGGAGCCCAACCCCCGGGTGTCCGACTGCCACGTCGCCGAGGCAACGCTGTATCTCAAGGGCGTGACGCTGCGCGCGCGCGACCGCTCACCGGAGATGCTGCACTCACTCAACTTGATGGTCGACGAGCTCGCGCGGCAGGTCAAGCGCCACCGCGACAAACGCCGCCACAGGCGTGAGGCTCGCGCGGCGGCCGCCGACAGGCGCATGGCCGCCGAGGAGGCACGCGCGATGTCGCTGCCGACGACGCAGCCGTCGATCGGCCTGCCGGCCACCTGAACGGGGCGATGCACCGGCGTCGGCGGCGCGCTGCCGCCGACGCCGCATGTTTACGGGCCTGTCCCGATGGGTAGAGACAGCCTCGTTCGGTTGTCTCATTTGGAGGGGTGAGTAGCTTGGGGTCAGTGGCTCTGCGGGTGGTCGGTGGATCGGTGCGTGCGCGCATGTTCTTTTCAGTCGTGGCGCTCGCGCTCGTCGCGGCGCTGCTCGCCGCCGGCGCCGCACAGGCCGCGCGCGTCTCGGCCTCGCTGCCGGCCAAAGAGGGCGCAGCGCCGCGCCCCGGCCCAGAAGTGCTGTACGAGCCGCTGGCGCAGGCGCCGCAGCTGGAAAACGCCAAGGGCAGCGGCTGGCACGCTGCACCGATTCTCGTCTCCGGCGCGAGCGCCTACCGCAGAGGCGAGTTCGTCTACCAGGGCTACGTCTATGACGACCACGGCGCCAAAGAGGTCGTCGACCCGACCAACCCGATGATCTCGCCGGGCGGCGATTCGTCGGGCGGCGACACGTTCTCTGAACCGGACGGCACGTACACCTACCCGACCGGTCCGGGCTATGACGAGAACGCCGCCAACCTTGTCGAACTGCGCGTGCGCCCGAAGCTCAAGACGACCGCATTTCGAATCGGCCTGAACACGCTGGAAAAACCGAGCCTCGTCGCGACTGCGATCGCGATCGGCGGCAACGAAGGCGAAACGCATCCGTTCCCGTTCGGCGCCAACGTCAGCGCGCCGGCGCAGTACTTCCTGACGGTGCACGGTGAATCGGCGACGCTGACCGATGCCAGCAGCGGAGCCGAAGTCGCCGGGCCCGCGCCGACTGTCAGCGTGGACCTCGCACGTCGCCAGATCACCGTCGAAGTGGCTCACAGCGAGTGGAACCCCGGCAGCTCGACGGTGCGCCTGGCCGCAGGCGTTGGTCTGTGGAACTCCGCGACCAACAGCTACCTGCTGCCCGGCGCAGAGGCCAGCGCAACACAGCCGGGTGGCGCCGGCGCGAACACCGTGCCGCCGGCTTTCTTCGACGTCGCCTTCCGCTTCAACGCGCAGGAGCCCGTGCCGACGACTCCCAATCCGGGCAACGAGGCCAACCCGGCCTACTGGCGGGAGTCCGCGCAAGCGCAGGCGCTGGCGAGCGGCGACATCAGCAAGTTCCATGCCGAAGTCGATTTTGCAAAGCTCGCGGCAAAAACCAACGACGATATGCCGGGCCAGCCGACCGGCGTGCCCCAGACCGGCGTGTTCGACCGCATCCTCGCGTCGCACTACTCCGATGGCCAGGGCGCCGACTACGCCACCGGCGGCTGCGGCAGCTCGAGCGAATGCATCGGCGCGATGCGCGGTCAGCTGCTGCCGTATGCGATCTACGTTCCCAGCGGCACCCAGCCGAGCAGCGGCTGGGGTGCGACGTTGCTGCTGCACTCGCTGTCGGCCAACTACAACCAGTTCTCCGGCACCAAGAACCAGTCGGAGTTCGCCAATCGCGGCTCGGGCTCGATCGTGTTCACGCCGTCCGGGCGCGGTCCCGACGGTTGGTACTACGACCACGCGGGCGCCGACACGTTCGAAGTGTGGGCCGATGTGGCCGCCCACTACAAGCTGAACCCGTCTTTCACCGACATCGCCGGCTACTCCATGGGCGGCTACGGCACGTACAAGTTCACCAGCCAGTTCCCCGACCTGTTCGCGCGCGCACAGCCGACAGTCGGGCCGCCCGCGCTGGGCATCTGGGTGCCGCCGGGCGAACCGACCGGCGGCGAGCAGTCGCTCACGCAGCGCATGCTCGGCTCCGTTCGCAACGTGCCGTTCCTGATCTGGGACGAGACGAGCGACGAGCTCGTGCCGATCGCCGGTGTGCTCGAACAGGTCAAAACCTTCGACGAACTGGGCTACCGCTACGAATTCGACCAGTTCCAGGCGGGCGAGCACCTGACGCTGGCGATCAACGACGAATTCGCGCCGGGCGCCACGTTCCTCGGAACAGAAACGGTCAACCGCGACCCGTCACACGTGACGTACGTCTACAACCCGACCATGGACTTCGCCGCCGACGGCACGACAGCCGGTCACGCCTACTGGGTGTATGGCGTGGCGCTGCGCGACTCCAGCGGCACGGCGCCGCTGGGCAAGGTCGACGTGCGCTCGCACGGTTTCGGCGTCGGCGATCCGGTTTCCGGCGAAACCCAGCATGGCGCCGGAGCGCTCACCGGCGGCCAGATTCCGGCGATTCCCTACACCAGCCAGAGCAAGGCATGGGGGGCCGCGCCGAGCGAACCGGCGAGTGACGCGCTCGACATCACGGCGACGAACGTATCGGCTGTGACGATCGACGCCAAACGGGCCAAGGTCAACTGCAAAGCACACCTCAACGTCGTCACCGACGGCCCGCTGACCGTCACGCTGGCCGACTGCAGCGGCGTCAAAAGCGCGCCTGTGAGCTTCAACTTCGGCTGATCGAGCGCGCCGCTGAGCGACCTGCAGCGATGGGCTCGCCGGGAGCTATCCTTGGCAAATGCCCTCCCTGCTCGATCGCGCGCTGAACGTCGGCGAGGCGAAGAAGTACAAGGAATACCAGAAGCGTGTGGCGCTGATCAACGCCTTCGAGCCCGAGCTCGAACACGACTCCGAGGCAGAACTGCGCGAGCGCATGGACGCGCTGCGCGAGCGCGCGCGCGATGGCGAGTCGCTGGATGCGCTGCTGCCCGAGTGCTTCGCGATCGTGCGCGAGACCGGCAAGCGCCAGATGGGCATGCGCCACTTTGACGTGCAGCTGATCGGCGCGATGGCGCTTCACGACGGGCAGATCGCCGAGATGAAGACGGGCGAGGGAAAGACGCTGACGGCGACGCTGGCGGTCGTGCTCAACTCGCTGGCTGTGCGCGAGCCGCGCGAGGGCGAGGAGGGCCTGCAGCCCAAGGGCGTGCACCTGGTGACCGTCAACGACTACCTGGCGCGCCGCGACGCCGAATGGATGAGCCCGATCTATGAGCCGCTGGGCGTGACCGTCGGCGTGCTGGAGAACCAGCAGCCGTTCGACCAGAAGCACGAGGCCTATGCCTGCGATGTCGTCTACGGCACCAACTCCGAGTTCGGCTTCGACTACCTGCGCGACAACATGGCCACCGACCTCGGCGAAAAGGTCCAGCACGGCCATCCGTTCGCGATCGTCGACGAGGTCGACAACATCCTCATCGACGAGGCGCGCACGCCGCTGATCATCTCCGGCGCGCCCGAACAGGCGGCCGACCTGTACGTCAAGTTCGCGCGCCTGGCGCCCAAACTTACGCCCGGCAAGACGCCCGAGGGCATGGACCCGCGCTCCAAGAAGCAGTTCGTTGCCGACTTCGACTACGAGTTCGACGAGAAGCACAAGACGATCTCGATCACCGAGCAGGGCGTCGCCAAGGCCGAGCGCTTCCTCGGCATCGACCACCTCTACCGCGCCGAGAACGGCCACATGGTCAACCACCTCAATCAGGCGCTGCGAGCGGAGTCGCTGTACAAGCGCGACGTCGACTACGCGGTGATCGACGGCGAGGTCAAGATCATCGACGAGTTCACCGGACGCATTCTCGACGGCCGGCGCTGGTCGGAGGGGCTGCACCAGGCGGTCGAGGCAAAGGAGGGCGTGTCGATCCAGGAGGAGAACCAGACGCTCGCCACGATCACCTACCAGAACTTCTTCCGTCTCTACGACAAGCTCTCCGGCATGACCGGAACGGCGCTGACCGAGGCGACCGAGTTCATGAAGATCTACGAGCTGCCGGTCGTGCAGGTGCCGACCAACATGGCGATGGTCCGAGACGATCGCAACGACCAGATCTACAAGACCAAGGAGGGCAAGTGGAACGCGGTGGTCAAGGAGATCGCCGCGCGACACGAGAACGGCCAACCGGTACTGGTCGGAACCATCTCGGTCGAGGTCTCCGAGCTGCTCTCCGAGCAACTGAGGAACCGCGGCATCAAGCACACGGTGCTCAACGCCAAGCCCGAGCACGCCGCGCGCGAGGCCGACATCGTCGCCGAGGCGGGCCAGCCGGGAGCCGTCACGATCGCAACCAACATGGCCGGCCGCGGCGTCGACATCAAGCTCGGCGGCAACGCCGAGCATCTGGCCATGATCGAGCTGCGCAAGCTCGGATTGGAACCGGGCGCGCCCGACTATGACGAGCATGCGCAGCGCATGTTGCCGGAGATCGAGCGGCGCATCGACAACCAGCTGCGCGGGCGCTCCGGTCGCCAGGGGGACCCCGGCGAGTCACGTTTCTTCCTGTCCGCCGAGGACGACCTCGTGCGGCTGTTCGCCGGCGATCGCATCTACAGGATCCTCGACAAACTCGGCGGTATCGACGAGGAGGGCAACGAGGAACCGATCGAGGCGGGCATGCTCTCCAAACAGATCGAGAAAGCCCAGAAGAAGGTCGAGGAGCAGAACTTCCTGATCCGCAAACGCGTGCTCGAGTATGACGACGTGATGAACGAGCAGCGGCGCGTGATCTACGCCTACCGCGACGAGGTGCTCGAGGGCAAGAGCATCGGCGAGGAGGCCCGCGAGGAAGTCAGGAAAGTCATCGAGCGGACGATCGACGAGTACACCCCCGGCGACTACATGGAGGACTGGGACCTCGACGGCCTGTTCACGGCGCTCGGCCAGTTCTTCCCGATCGATCTCGGCGAGGAGGACCTCGACCCCGAGCGCGTCGACCGCAGCTCGCTCACCGAGCGAATCACCGAGATGGCGATGGCGCGCT
>DATARK010000109.1:0-5698 GCA_036264175.1 Solirubrobacteraceae bacterium | reverse complement strand
ACCGGCCTCGCGCGCGACCCAGCGGTTTCGCTGGTAGAGGTACTCCATCGCGAAGTGCACGCCGTCGAGCTCACGGCCGGGCACCGCCAGGTCGCGCGGCACGCGCGAGCCCGTCGCCAGAACCACCGCGTCGAAGCGCTCGCGAAGCTCCTGCACGCTGACGTCGCGGCCGACGTCGACGCCGCAGCGCAGCTCCACGCCCTCGTCGACGAGCTGCTGCACGCGCCGCTGCACGACGGTCTTCTCGATCTTGAAGTCGGGCACGCCGAAACGCACGAGTCCGCCGATCGACTCGTCGCGCTCGAACAGCGTCACCGTGTAGCCCGCCCGTCGCAGCTGCTGTGCCGCGGCCATGCCCGCCGGCCCCGAGCCGACGACCGCGACGGCCTGTCCGGTCTCGCTGCGCGGCGGCTTGGGCTTGACCCATCCCTCATCCCAGGCGCGGTTGATGATCGAGTTCTCGATCTGTTTGATCGTCACCGCGTCGCCCTCGCGGATCTCCAGCACGCAGGCCGCCTCGCAGGGCGCCGGGCACAGCCGCCCGGTGAACTCGGGGAAGTTGTTCGTCGCATGCAGCTGTGCGATCGCGTCCTGCCAGCGGTCGCGGTAGACGAGATCGTTCCAGTCGGGAATCAGGTTGCCCAGCGGGCAGCCGTTGTGGCAGAAGGGCACGCCGCAGTCCATGCAGCGCGCGCCCTGGTCGCGCAGCTCGCCCAGCGGCCGCGTGATCAGAAACTCGCGATAGTCGTGCGCGCGCTCGGCCGGGTCCCGCTGGGGGATGCCGTGGCGCTCGATCTGCAGGAACCCGCCCAGCTTGCCCATCAGGCGGGCACCGCGACCTTGTCCTCGGCGCGTTCGGCGAGCACGCGCTTGTAGTCGTGCGGCATGACCTTCACGAACGCGCCCTTGGCCAGCAGCTCGTCGAAGCTCTCGAGCACGCGCGCGGCGACCGGCGAGCCCGTGCGCTGCTGGTGCTCGGAGATCAGTGCGCGCAGCTCGCCGGCGTCGGCGGCCGACGGCGCTTCGAAGCCGACCATGCCCATGTTGCAGCGCTCGGCGAAGTCGCCCGGCTCGTCGAGCACGTAGGCGATGCCGCCGCTCATGCCGGCCGCGAAGTTGCGCCCGGTGGGGCCGAGCACGACGACCGTGCCGCCGGTCATGTACTCGCAGCAGTGATCGCCGACGCCCTCGACGACCGTCGCTGCGCCCGAGTTGCGTACGGCGAAGCGCTCGCCCGCGAGCCCGCGGAAGAAGGCGCGCCCGCGCGTGGCGCCGTAGAGCACCGTGTTGCCGACGATCACGTTCTGCTCGGCGACGAAGTCCGCGGCCATGCCCTGGCGCGGGCGTATCGCCATCACTCCGCCCGAAAGACCCTTGCCGGCGTAGTCGTTGGCGTCGCCGCTGAGCGTGAAGGTCACGCCGGGCGCCAGCCAGCCGCCTAAGCTCTGCCCGGCCGAGCCGTCGAAGTCGACGACGATCGAGTCCTCTGAAAGGCCGTCCGCACCGTGCTCGCGCGCGATGCGGCTGGAGAGGATGCCGCCGACGCAGCGGTTGCGGTTTCGCACCGGCATCTGCAGCCGCACACCGCCGCCCTCGCCGGGCTCGCCCTGCTGTGCGCCAAGCGCCGGCTCTGCGAGCTTGACGAGCTCCCAATCCAGCGCGTCCTCGAGCACCGCCGGCGGCGGCTCCACACGGTGGCGCGCCGTGCCATGCGGCAGCTCGACATGCGTGAGTATGTGTGTCAGGTCGACGCCGCGCGCCTTCCAGTGCTCGATCGCCTCGCGCACCGACAGCAGGTCGACGCGGCCGATCGCCTCGTCGAGCGTGCGCAGGCCGAGCCCGGCGAGGATCTCACGCACCTCCTCGGCCACGAAGAAGAAGAAGTTGACGACGTGCTCGGGCGTGCCCTTGAAGCGCTTGCGCAGCTCAGGGTCCTGTGTGGCGATGCCCACGGGGCACGTGTTCAGATGGCAGGCGCGCATCATGATGCAGCCGGTGGCGATCAGCGGACCCGTCGAGAAGCCCATCTCGTCGGCACCGAGCATCGCCGCGATCACCACGTCGCGCCCGGTCTTCAGCTGACCGTCTGTCTGCACCTTGATGCGCGAGCGCAGGTCGTTCAGCAGCAGCGTCTGCTGCGTCTCGGCCAGGCCGATCTCCCAGGGGATGCCGGCCGACTGGATCGAGGATTGCGGCGAGGCGCCGGTGCCGCCGTCGTGTCCGGCGATCAGCACGCGGTCGGCGTTGGCCTTGGAGACGCCGGCGGCGACCGTGCCGACGCCGACCTCGGAGACGAGCTTGACCGAGACCTCCGCCTCGGGGTTGGCGCAGCGCAGGTCATAGATCAGCTGCTTGAGGTCCTCGATCGAGTAGATGTCGTGGTGCGGCGGCGGTGAGATCAGGCCGACGCCGGGCGTGGTGTGGCGGATCGAGCCGATGTAGGAGTCGACCTTGTGCCCCGGCAGCTGGCCGCCCTCGCCGGGCTTGGCGCCCTGGGCCATCTTGATCTGCAGCTCGTCTGCGTTGACCAGGTAGTGGATCGTCACGCCGAAGCGCCCGGAGGCGACCTGCTTGATCGCCGAGCGACGGCGGTCGCCGTTGGCGTCGGGCGTGAAGCGCGAGGGGTCCTCGCCGCCCTCGCCCGTGTTCGAGCGTCCACCCAGGCGGTTCATAGCGATCGCCAGCGTCTCATGCGCCTCGCGCGAGATCGAGCCGAGGCTCATCGCGCCCGTGCAGAAGCGCTTGACGATCTCGCTGGCAGGCTCGACCTGCTCCAGCGGGATCGCCGTCGCAGCCTGCTCGCCCTCGCCGGGGCCGATTCGCAGCAGTCCACGCAGCGTGGCCTTGCGCGCCGCGTCCTCGTTGATCGCGCGCGCGTACTCGCGGTACTTCTCGAAGGCCGCGCTGTCGCGCACGGTCTCCAGCGCCGCCGCGTCGCCCGTGAGCGCCGCCGGCACGTCGCCGTTGGCCTCGCGCACGGCGTGCTGCACGAGCGCGATGGTCTCGGGGTTCCACATGTGGTGCTCGCCGTCGCGCCGCCACGCATACACGCCGCCGACCGGCAGCAGATCATCCTGGGGCAGCGGGTAGGCGCGCGCGTGGCGCTCGATCGCCTCGGCCGCCAGCACGTCGACGCCGACGCCGCCGATGCGCGACGCGGTGCCGGTGAAGTGCCTGTCGATCACGCTGCTGTCGAGCCCGACCGCCTCGAAGATCTGCGCGCCGCAGTAGGAGTGGATTGTCGAGATGCCCATCTTGGAGATCGTCTTCAGCAGCGCTTTGCCGAGCGCTTTGACGACGTTCTCGGCCGCCTCGACCGCCCCCACGTCGACTTCCTCGCCGCCCTCGCCGGGGCGTTTGATCGCGCGCTGGTTGAGCACCATGTCGTCCAGCGTCTCGAGCATCAGATACGGGTTGATCGCCACGGCGCCGTAGCCGATCAGCGTGGCGAAGTGGTGCACCTCGCGCGGCTCGCCGGACTCCAGGATGATGCCGGCGCGCAGGCGCGTGCCCTCGCGCACGAGGTGGTGGTGCACGGCCGCCACGGCCAGCAGCGAAGGCACCGGCACGCGCCGCGGTCCGACCAGCCGGTCTGACAGCACAATGATGTTGACGCGTTCGGCGATCGCCTCGGAGGCTTCCTCGCAGATCCGCTGCAGCGCCTCGCTCATGCCCGCCGCACCACGCTCCAGCGACCACGTGGTGTTGATCGTGCGGGCGGCGAACACGTCGTGGTGGACGTGGCGCAGCGTCTCCAGCTCGCGGTTGAGCAGGATCGGCTGTTCGAGCACGAGCTTGTGCGCGTGCTCAGGTGTCTCTTCGAACAGGTTCAGCTCGGAGCCCAAGCTCGTCGCCAGGCTCATCACGATCTCCTCGCGGATCGGGTCGATCGGCGGGTTGGTGACCTGCGCGAAGAGCTGCTTGAAGTAGGAGAACAGCGGCGGCGCCTGGTCGGAGAGCACGGCCAGCGAGAGGTCGTTGCCCATCGAGCCGACCGGCTCTGCGCCGTCGCGCGCCATTGGCGTCAACAGCATGCGCAGGTCCTCCTGGGAGTAGCCGAACGCGCGCTGGCGGGTGCGCAGGGGCTGGTCTGAGATCGTCACCTGGTCAGACGGCTCCAGCTCGGAGAACGGCACGGCGTTGCGCGCGTACCACTCGCGGTAGGGCTTGCGCGTCGACACGCCGCGCTTGACCTCCTCGTCCTCGACGATGCGCCCGCTCTGCAGGTCGACCAGGAACAGCTTGCCCGGCTGCAGGCGCCCGAGCCGGCGGATCTGCTCCGGCGGAATGTCCAGCAGGCCGATCTCCGAGCCGAGCACGACGTGACCGTCGGTCGTCTCCACCCAGCGGCCGGGGCGAAGCCCGTTGCGGTCGAGCGTCGCGCCGACGACGCGCCCGTCGGTGAACGCCACCGACGCCGGCCCGTCCCACGGCTCCATCAGACAGGAGTGAAATGCGTAGAAGCCCTTGAGGTCCTCCGACAGGTCCTCTCGCTTTCGATAGGCCTCGGGGATCATCATCATCGCCGCGTGCGGCAGCGAACGCCCGCCGAGCATCAGCAGCTCGAGCACGTTGTCGAACGTCGCCGAGTCGGAGTTGCCGGGGCTTACGACCGGCAGGATCTTCTCCAGGTCCTCGCCGAACAGCTCGCTGCGCAGCTCGCTCTCTCGCGCGCGCATCCAGTTGACGTTGCCGCGCACCGTGTTGATCTCGCCGTTGTGACAGATCACGCGATAGGGGTGCGCGAGCTCCCAGCTGGGGAAGGTGTTGGTGGAGAAGCGCGAGTGCACGAGCGCGAGCGCGCTCTTGGTGCGCTCGTCGCGCAGGTCCGGGTAGAACGCCGCCAGCTGAAAGCTGATCAGCATGCCCTTGTAGTTGAGCGTGCGCGACGAGCTCGACGTGACATACAGCCCCGGCTGCTCGGCAGTCAGCTCGCACACGCGCCGAATCACATACAGCTTGCGCTCGAAGGCGTCCTGGTCGCTGGCGTGCTCCGGCCCGGCGCCGACGAACAGCTGGCGGATCACAGGGCGACACGCGCCGGCGACCTCGCCGGTGTGGCTGGCATCGACGGGTACGTCGCGCCAGCCGAGCAGCCGCTGGCCCTCGGCCTCGACGGTCCGCTCGAGCAGCGCTTCGGCCTCGGCGCGGGCCGTCTGCTCGGTCGGCAGGAAGCACATCAGCACGCCGTAGCGCCCGGGCGCCGGCAGCTCGACGCCGGCGACCGCGCGCATCAGCTCGTCGGGGATCTGCATCAGGATCCCGGCCCCGTCGCCCGTGCAGGGGTCGGCCACGGTGGCGCCGCGGTGCTCGAGGTTCTCGAGTGCGGCGATCGCTTTGACGATCACGTCGTGCGTCGGCTGGTTGTCGAGCCGCGCGACCATCCCCACGCCGCACGCGTCGTGCTCGTAGCGGGGGTCGTAGAGGCCGACGGCCGTTGGCGGCTGCGTGATGTGCGAAGTCATGGGAGTGCTCCTGGGGCGGTGCATCCCGCACGCTCGGCCGCCCCGCCCGCACGGGCTGGGAGGGCCTTGGCGCGGGTGGGCGGGCACCTGAGGCGGAGCCCGAAAGCGTAGCAGCGCAGGGGGCCTCAAAACGCGCCGCGAAGCCGATCCTACGGCCGAAATGGACCGGAAAAGGCCCGCTGGCGCACCGGGGCCGCGGGCCGTTCCCATGGCCATCCACGGCCGGTCTCGGC
>DATARK010000034.1:0-3708 GCA_036264175.1 Solirubrobacteraceae bacterium | reverse complement strand
GGGTGGGACTTCTTCAACGCGACCATCGCGCACGCCGATGGCGACCCCGACATTCACATCCTCAACAACTTCAACAACGTCGGCGCCATCGAGGTCAACGCCTTTCAGTCGCACTCCGACGTGCTCGTGCAGAAGTCCACGCGCGAGGGCTTCGGCCTGACGGTCTCTGAGGCGATCTGGAAGGCGCGGCCGTTCATCGGCGGCAACGTCGGCGGCATCCCGCTGCAGATCGAGGACGGCGTGACCGGCTTTCTCGTCTCAAGCGCCGAGGAATGCGCCGACCGCGCGCTGGAGGTGCTCAAGGACCCGGCACTCGGCAAGTTCCTCGGCAGGCGTGGCAAGGAGCACGTACGCACGCACTTCCTCACGCCGCGCTACCTGCGCGACTACCTGAAGATCTTCACCGAGCTGAAGACCAGCTCGTGAGCAGGGACGTCGAGCGTTCGCATCAAAGCGCCGACTGGACGGAGGCGCGAGCAACATCAGCATGGATGTCGAGCGTTCCCGTCAAAACGCCGACTCGAGGGAGGCACGAGGATGACTAAGGACGTGCCGCTGGTGCTCGTCAGCAACCGCGGACCGGTCACATTTGACGCCCAGGGCGAGACCCAGCGTGGCTCCGGCGGCGTCGTGACGGCGCTGACCGGACTGGCCTCACACCGCGAAGCGATTTGGATCGCCTCGGCAATGAGCGAGTACGACGCACGCGCCTCGCGCGAACACGACGAGAAGTCGTTCCCGGTGCGCTCGCCCTCCGGCGACGTCGACTTCCGCGTGCGCCTGGTGATCTCAGATCCCGACGCCTACGACCGCTTCTACAACGTCGTCGCCAACCCGATGCTGTGGTTCATTCAGCACTACCTGTGGGACCTGTCAAACGCGCCGGACATCCGCCGCGAGGAGATCGAGGCCTTCGAGTTCGGTTACAACGCCGTCAACGAAGACCTGGCCGAGGCGGTCATCGAAGAGCTGGAGGGCGCCGAGGAGCCTGTCGTGATGATTCACGACTACCACCTCTACACGCTGCCGGGGCTGATCCGCAGAGCCCGCCCGGACGCTTTCCTGCACCACTTCGTGCACATCCCCTGGACGCAGTCCGACGCCTGGCGCGTGCTGCCGACGCGCATCCGCGAGGAGATCTTCACGGGCCTGCTGGCCAACGACATCATCGGCTTTCACACGCGCTCCTACCGACGCAACTTCCTACAGTGCTGTCGCGATCTGATGGGCCTGGAGATCGACTTCGAGCGCGGTGTGGTCGTCGCGCCGGGCGGCCGTGAGGTTTGGGTGCGCGCGTATCCGCTGCCGATCGATCACGAGGCGACCCGTCGCGTGGCGCGGCGTGCGCGCGTGGAGGAGTTCGAGCAGGAGCTGCTGCGCCGCCGGCGAGATCACCTGATCCTGCGCGTCGACCGCGCTGACCTGAGCAAGAACGTGCTGCGCGGCTTCTCGGCATTCGACCTGTTCCTCGAGCAGCACCCCGAGTTCTCAGAGCGCGTCACGTTCGTTGCCCAGCTGATGCCCTCGCGAACCGACGTGCCGCAGTACGCCGAGTACCTTGAGGCGATCGAGGCGTTGGTGGCAGTCGTCAACCACCGCCACGGCACGCCCGATTGGATGCCGATCCAGCTGAAGCTGCGCGACGACCTGGAGGAGGCGGTGGCGGCGTACAAGCACTACGACGTGCTGCTGGTCAACGCGATGTTCGACGGCATGAACCTTGTCGCCAAGGAGGGGCCGATCGTCAACGAGCGCGAGGGCGTTTCGATCCTCTCCGAGAACACCGGCGCGCACGAGGAGCTCGGCGAGTACGCGCTGTCGGTGAACCCGTTCGACATCCAGGAGACCGCCGACTCGATCCACGCGGCTCTGACGATGCCCCCGCAGGAGAAGCGTAGGCGCGCCGAAGGGCTCGTGGAGATCGTCACCTCGCGCGACCCCGGCGACTGGATCGACGAGCAGCTCGCGGACATCCGCGCAAAGGGCCGGACCCGCTAACCTTGCAGCGCAGCGCCTCCGGGCGCTCGAATATGACGCTGCCCGCACCCACATACGACCTCGTTCTGCTGCTCGACCCGCAGGCCGACGACGCCACGCGCGCGCAGGTCGTGGCCGACTCGCGGGCCTCAATCGAGGCCCAGGGCGAGCTGCTGCGCCACGACGACTGGGGCGAACGCGCACTGACCGACCCGATCGATCGCAAGGCCAGCGCGCAGTATCACCTGCTGCAGTTCCACGTCGCCGACAAGCAGTTGCTCAGCGGCCTGGACCGTACGCTGCGCCTGGCCGACGAGGTGCTGCGCTTTCGCATCATCAAGCTGGCCCCCGGCGTGGCCGCGCCGCCGGACATGAGCAGCGGCGCCACCACGGCCGCGCGTCGAACCGACGAGGCCGTCGAGGCACCGCCTGAGACGCCTCAGGCCGAGGCGCAGACGCCGGAGCCAGCCGCCGAAGAGCCCGCGGTCGAGCCCGCGCCTGCCGCCGAGGCCGCGCCCGAGGCCGCCGAGAGCGCGCCCGAGGCAGCTCAGCCGGACGCCGAAGTGGCCGTCGGCGAGCCCTCCTAACGCCGCGCCGGCCGACCGCTCGCGCAAGAGCGGCGTCAGGCGGTCATGTCGCGAGCGAAGGCGTAATAAGATCGCTTGGTGGGCTGGGTTGAAGACATGAACGACGGGGCGGCCAGCCGCACCGACGTGCTGCGCGCTTCGCCGCCGATGTTCGAGTCGCGCGTGCTCGATGCGTTGTCGCGCGTGCACCCGCTCGTGCCGGTGCTGATCTTCGTGCCGGGCATCGCCGTGCTCGCCGGCTGGAGCCTGTCGAAAGTGAGCGTCCTGCTGACGTTCGCGCTGGCCGTCGGCGGATACGCGATGTGGACGCTGTTCGAGTACTGGCTGCACCGCATCGTCTTTCACTTCGAGCCGGAGAAGGGCCTCGGCGCGCGGCTGCACTGGATCATCCACGGCGTTCACCACGACCACCCCAACGACCCGATGCGTCTGGTCATGCCGCCGGCCGTCAGCGTGCCGCTCGCCGCCGGCGTGTTCGGCTTGCTGTATCTGATCTTCGGCGGACGCTACGCGCCCGGGCTCGGCGCCGGCTTCTTCGTCGGCTACCTGGTCTACGACATGATGCACTACTACCTGCACCACTTCCGCCCGCACGGATGGCTCGGGCGCACGCTGCGCGAGCGTCACATGCGCCATCACTTCCAGGACGACACGCGCGGCTTCGGCATCAGCGCTCCTTACTGGGACGAGATCTTCGGCACCTCCCCCCGCGCGCGCAGCAGCGAGCGCGCGGGTCGCAATTAGCGGCTTTGCGGACGTTCGCGCCCGCGTGCGGCTCTAGACTCGACGCCTGAGCTGCTGCAACGCGGATACCGCATGCGCGGGACCAAGACAAGCTGAAAGGAAGCCAGCCATGGCCGCCACCAACATCAACAGGGTCGTTATGACCGGAAACCTGACCGCCGACCCCGAGCTGCGCTCGCTGCCCAGCGGCAACTCCGTGTGCAGCCTGCGCATCGCCTGCAACACGCGCCGCAAGGACGGCGCCAGCGGCGAATGGGTGGACAAGCCCAACTACTTCAACGTGACCGTGTGGGGCGCGCAGGGCGAGAACGCCGCTCGCTACCTGTCCAAGGGCCGCCCGGTGGCGATCGACGGCCGCCTTGAGTGGCGCGAGTGGGAAGCGCAGGACGGCACAAAGCGC
>DATARK010000011.1:0-9287 GCA_036264175.1 Solirubrobacteraceae bacterium | reverse complement strand
TACGCCGACGAGATCCTCAACACGCTCGAGGTCAACCTGTCGAAGTTCATCGCCGCCGTGCAGCGCGGACGCGAGCGACTACAGGGCAAGGACGAACCAGCTGAAGTGAGCTGACCGGGCGCGCCGCAGTGCCGGCGCGCTTGGATCGAGCACACGTGGGGTAGGGTCCGCGGCGATGGATGCCAGCGAGGTCTCCTACAAACTGCAGGTCGCGCGGGCGCTGCTGGGCACCGGAATCGCCCACCCGGAGCGGCCCGACAAGACGCTGCGCTCGCTCGGCGTGCTGCGTCGCTGGGGCCCGAGCTCGGCCGCAGCGTACACCGGCGGCGCGATCCGCTTTCCCGACAGGCCGGCGATCATCGACGACCGCGGCACGCTGTCGTTCGCGCAGGTCGACCGTCGCACCAACGCGCTGGCGCACGCGCTGGCCGATGGCGGCATCGGCGCCGACGACAGCGTCGCGATCATGTGTCGCAACCACCGCGGCTTCGTCGAGTCGACGGTGGCGTGCGCCAAGCTCGGCGCCGGAGCGCTGTATCTGAACACCGCATTCGCCGGGCCGCAGATCACAGACGTGCTGCAGCGCGAAGACCCGGCGGCGGTGATCTACGACGAGGAGTTCGCAGAGCTCGTCGGCGAGGGCGCGGCCGGGCGACGGCGAATCGTCGCCTGGAGCGAGCCGGGCGAGGAGGCCTCGGCGCCGACGATCGAGCAGTTGATCGCCGATGCCGCGACCTCCGAGCTGAGCCCTCCCGAGGAGAAAGGGCGCGTGGTCATTCTCACCTCCGGCACGACCGGCTCGCCAAAGGGCGCGTCGCGCAAACAGCCGGACACGCTGGAGCCGGCCGCCGCGCTGTTCTCCAAGATCCCGCTGAAGGCGCGCCAGACGACCGTGATCGCCGCGCCGCTGTTCCATTCCTGGGGCTACGCCCACTTCACGCTGGGGTTGGCGCTGTCCTCGACGCTGGTGCTGCGGCGCAAGTTCGAGCCCGAGGAGACGCTCAGAGCCGTCTCGCAGCACCGCGCCAGCACGCTCGCCGTCGTGCCGGTGATGCTGCAGCGCATCCTCGACCTCGGCCCGCAGACGCTCGCGCGATACGACACAAGCTGTCTGAAGATCATCGCCGCCAGCGGCTCGGTGCTGCCGGGCGAGCTGGCGACGCGCACGATGGACGCCTTCGGCGACGTGCTCTACAACCTCTACGGCTCCACCGAGGTCGCCTGGGCGACGATCGCCACGCCCCAGGACCTGCGCGCCGCGCCGGGCACCGCCGGACGGCCGCCGATCGGCACGATCGTCAAGCTGCTCGACGCCGAAGGGCGCGAGGTCGCCGCCGGGCAGGGAGGGCGCATCTTCGTCGCCAACGAGATGATGTTCGAGGGCTACACCGGCGGCGGCGGCAAGGAGATCGTCGGTGGCCTGATGAGCACCGGCGACGTCGGTCACTTCGATGCCCATGGACGCCTGTTCGTCGACGGGCGTGATGACGAGATGATCGTCAGCGGCGGCGAGAACGTCTTTCCGCGCGAGGTTGAGGATCTGCTGGCCGATCACGAGGCCGTCGAGGAGGCGGCGGTCGTCGGCGTCGCCGACGAGCAGTTCGGCCAGCGCCTGAAGGCCTTCGTCGTGCTGCGCGACGGCGCAAAGCTGTCAGAGGAGCAGGTTCAGGCCCACGTCAAGGCCAACCTCGCGCGATACAAGGTGCCACGCGAGGTTGTGTTCCTCGACGAGCTGCCGCGCAACGCCACCGGCAAGGTGCTCAAGCGCGAACTGCAGGCGGCCTAGGCTGGCCCGTCCGCTGCGCCGCTCGCGGCCGCGGCCATGGAGCAGGGCAGAGTGCCGTCGCTAGCCTTGGTGGCATGCCGGCGCAAGCGCACGAGTTCGACCTCGCAGCCCTGCGCCTCAGCTCCGGCGAGGGCCGCAAGCTGGACCTGTCGGTGCCGGTCGAGCCGGTGGTCCTGGGCGGCGAGTCATACGACGTACAGGCCGGCGAGTCGACCTCGCGTGGCGTGCCCGTAGTGCTTGACGTCTCGCGCATGATGGGCGGCGGCTACGCGCTTCGCCTGCGCTTCTCAGCCGTGCTCGCCGGGCCGTGCATGCGCTGTCTGAAGGAGGCCCGGCCGAGCTTCTCAGTCGACGCGCGCGAGGTCGATCGCCCGGGCGAAGGCGAAGAGCTGGCAAGCCCCTACGTCCGCGACGAGACGCTCGATCTGGCCGCCTGGGCGCGCGATGCGTTCGTGCTGGCCGTGCCGGCGAAGGTGCTTTGTCGCGAGGACTGCGCGGGCCTGTGTCCGATCTGCGCGGCCGATCTGAACGCGGCCGGACCCGAGCATCGCCACGAGAGCGCCCCCGACCCGCGCTGGGCCAAGCTGCGCGAGCTCAAGCTCGAGTAGCGCGCACCTGGGCTGGTAGCCTTCTGGCGTCCATGGCGGTCCCCAAGAAAAAGCAATCGCACAGCCGCACGGCAAAGCGCCGCGCGCAGCACAAGATCGGCACGCCCGCCGTCAACGCCTGCCCGCAATGCCACAGCCCGCGCCGGCCTCACAGGGTCTGCCCGCAGTGCGGCTTCTACGCCGGCCGCGAGGTCGTCGCGCCCGCAGCGCACGCGCACGACCACGAGCACGAGCACGACGAGTAGCGGCGCCGCCGCGCCCCGGCCGCTGTCGCCTTCGCCGAACACCGCCGCAGCGTCCATAACCGGCCCGGTCGTGGCCGTCGACTGCAACGGCGCCGACCTGGGCCCGTCGGAGGTCGCCGCCGGCGCGGCGATCGCCGCCGCGCGCGGTGCGCGCGTGATCCTGTTCGGGCCCGCCGGCGAGCTGGGCGAACCCGGCGAGGGCGTGCAGATCGTCGATGCGCCGGTGTCGATCGCCAAGAGCGAGGACCCGGTGAAGGCCGTCCGCGCCAACCCCGAGGCCTCGATCGTGCAGGCCGCACGGGCCGTCGCCGCCGGTCGCGCCGACGCCCTGGTCTGCGCCGGCGGCACTGGCGCCGCGCTCGCGGCGGGGCTGTTCAACATCAAGCGCACCCAGGGCATCTATCGGCCCGCGCTGGCGCTGCCGCTGCCGGTTCCCAACAGCCCGGTGACGCTGCTGGACGTCGGCGCGAACGCCGTGGTTCGCCGCGAGCATCTCGTGCAGTTCGCATTCATGGGCGCCGCGCTCGCGCACACCGTGCTCGGTGTCGAGCGCCCGCGCGTCGGCCTGCTGTCAAACGGCGAGGAGGCCGGCCGCGGCAGCCCGCTTGTGGTGGAAGCCAACGCCGAGCTGGTGCAGCGCCTCGGCGGTGGCCAAGGCGCCTTCGAGTTCGTCGGCAACGTCGAGGGCAGCGACGTGACGACGGGCGTGGCCGATGTGATCGTCACCGACGGCTTCACCGGCAACGTCGTGCTGAAGGCGATCGAGAGCGTCTCGCAGACGATCCTGCGGGCCGTGCGCGACGCGGCCACCTCCTCGACGCGCGCCAAGCTCGGCGGCGCGCTGCTGCGAGGAGCTCTCGGCGATTTTCGCGCGGAGATCGACCCCGAGCTTCAGGGCGGCGCATATCTGCTCGGTCTGCGCCGCCTGGGCGTCGTGCCGCATGGGCGCTTTTCGCGCGTGGGCTTTGCCGAGGCGATCCTGCGCGCCGAGCGCGGCGCGCGCGAGGATGTCGTCGGTCAGACCTCCCGCGCGCTGGCCGCAGCAGGGGCGCTCAGAGAGGCTCCCCTGTCCGCGCCGGGCGCTAGCCTGGCGCACACCGAATGAGCCTTGCGATCCCCTCTATGACGGGGGGCTCTGCGCGCGAGCGCCGAGTTCCTTGCAGCGCGTTCGCGCGCCCGCAGGCATGACCGCGCAGACGCGCGAGCAGGTGTTCTCGCTGATCCAGGCGCACCTGGCCGACGAACTCGACGTCGAGCCCACGGCGATCGGCGAGGCCACGCGCTTCAAGGACGATCTGGAGGCGGACTCGCTGGATCTCTACACGCTCGTGCAGGAGCTCGAGGACACCTACGCCGTGAGCATGTCCGACGAGCAGGCCGCGCAGATCCTCACGGTCGGTCAGGCGGTCGACTTCGTGCTGGCCCACCAGGACGGGGCGACCGATGGGCGCAGATGAAGCTGCTGGCAGAGCTGCTGGAAGAACTCCCCGACGACCTGGCGCGTCAGGTGTTCACGCACGCCTCGTGGAGCGAGCGGCGCGGAGACTCATACGCCCGGCTGGCGTTCCTCGGCGACAGCGTGCTGGGTCTGGCTGTGACCACCCATCTGTACCCCAGGCTCGAGGCCGAGCGCTTCGGTGCGGGCAGGCTGACGAAGATTCGTGCGCAGGCCGTCTCGGGCGTGTCCTGCCGTGCGGTCGCCGAGCGCTTGGCGCTTCCCGAGCGGCTGCGCGCGGCTGCTCCGGCGGGCGTAGGCGACAGCGTGGCCGCGTTGGTGGAGACAGAGCGCGTGCTCGCCTCGGTGATCGAGGCGGTGATCGGCGCCTGCTACCTGCAAGCCGGCTACGAGCGGACCGCGCAAGCGGTCGTGGAGGCCTTCACGCCGGAGATCGAGGAGGCACTGGAGCACCCGGTCGACTTCAAGTCCGCGCTGCAGGAGCTGCTCGCGCGGCGCGGCGAGGAGGTCAGCTACGCGGTCACCGAGGAGGAGGGCCCGCCACACGCGCGGACCTACACGGTTGCGGCGCGCGTCGGCGGCAGGGAGCTGGGCAGCGGGCGCGGGCGCTCGAAGAAGCACGCCGAGCAGGACGCCGCGCGCGAGGCCGTCGAGGGACTGGAGACCTAGGAGCCAGATGCGCCTGAAGTCGCTCACGCTGAAGGGCTTCAAGTCGTTTCCCGATCGCACGCGCCTGGACTTCGGTCCGGGCGTCAGCGTCGTCGTCGGGCCCAACGGCTCGGGCAAGTCCAACGTCACCGACGCAGTGCTGTGGGCGATGGGCGAGCAGTCGCCGCTGGCCGTGCGCGGCCAGTCCATGCAGGACGTCATCTTCGGCGGCGGCCATGGCGTGCAGGCGCGCAGTGCGGCGGAGGTCGAGATCGTGCTCGACAACTCCGACGGCACCGTCGATCTGCCGCTCAGCGAGATCTCGATCTTGCGACGGCTCGAGCGCAACGGCGACGGCGGCTACCGGCTCAACGGCGCGCGCTGCCGCTTGACCGACGTGATCGACGTGCTGTCGGACACTGGGCTGGGCAAGGAGACCCACTCGGTCATCTCACAGGGGCGCGTGGAGGCGATCGTCACGTCCAAGGCGCGCGATCGGCGCATGCTGATCGAGGAGGCGGCGGGCCTCGGCAAGCACCGCAAGCGCCGCCGGCGCGCACAGCTCAAGCTGGAGCGCACCCAGGAGAACCTCGATCGCGCGCTCGACGTCGAGCGCGAGGCGCGCACACGGCTGCGTCCGCTCAAGCGCCAGGCCGAAGCCGCCGAGCTGCACGAGCGCCTGGAGCGCCAGACCCTGCAGGCGCGCTGGGAGCTCGCGCGCGACACGGCGCGATCCTGCCGCGTCGAGCTCGCCGCGGCAGAGTCTGCCGTCGCACAGGCGCGCTCCGCGCGAGATCAGGTCGAGACGCGCCTGCAGGAGACGATCGAGCAGCGCGGGAAGGCCGAGAGCGCGCTGTCAGAGCGCAGCGAGCGCCACGACCTGCTGTCCAAGCGCGTGTACGAGGGCCGCTCGGCCAAGGAGCGCCTGAGTCTGCGCGGCGAGCAGGTGGCGGCGCAGAGCCAGGCCATGGCGCGCCGCGCAGAGCGCGTGGCGCATCAGCTGAGCGCGATCAGCGCGGCAGACCAAGCGCCTGGCGAGGGCGAGCTGCAGGGCGCCGGCGAGCCCGAAGCGCGGATCGAGGCCCTGGAGGCCGAGCTCGCGCAGATTGCCCAGCGGCGCGAGCAGGAGGTCGGCGCGGAGGTCGCCGAGCTGGAGAGCGAGCTTGCAGCGCAGCGCGCGCAAGTCGAGCAGGCCGACGCCGAGCTCCTGGCCGCGCACGCGGCGCGCGAGCAGGCCGACGGCGAGGTCGCAAAGGCGCGCGAGCTTCTCCTCGGCGCCGAGCGCGCGGTGCAGGATGCCCGCCGCGAGGCCGCACGCGTCGGCGCCGAGCTGGCGGCCGCCAACCAGTTCCTGCGCGGGCACGCCGGCCTTGGAAGCGAGCCGCAGGACGACGCCCCGCGGGCGCTGTCGGAGGACCTGCGCGTCGAGGACGGCTACGAGCTCGCGCTCGCCGCTGCGCTTGGCGGCCGGCTCGACGCGGCGCTGGTGAAGGATGTCGCCGGAGCCGAGTCGCTGCTCGACCGCGCCGGCCCCGACGGCGGCACGGCACTGCTCGCCACGGCCACAGAGCTACCGGGCGGACATGCAGACCGAGACGGCGCGCGAGCGCCGGTCGCCGGTGCACGACGCTTGATCGAGCTCGTCGACGGACCGCCCGACGTGCTCGCGCTGGCGCGCCGCCTGTTGGCCGACGCATGGGTTGTCGAGCGCCTGGAGGATCTGCCGCGGGACTTCGTCGGCGTCGGCGTGACCCGCCGTGGACGCGTGTGGTTCGCGGGCTGGGGCGAGGTTCGCCAGCTCGGCGAGGGCGGCACCGAGCGCGTGCTGGCCAGGCGCAACGAGCGCGACCGGCTGATCGTCTCGGTCGAGCGCGCCGCGCAGGACGAGCAGTCGGCCAAGGGCTCGTGCGACACCGCGCTGGCCAAGCTGCGCGCGCTGGAAGAGACGCGACGCGAAGCCGACGCGGGGCTGCGCGACAGCGAGCGCGCCCAGACCGAGGCGGCCGAGGCGGTGCGTCGCAGCCAGTGGCTGATCGAGCAGCGCCGTGCGGCGCCGGCGCAGGGGCCACTGGCCGTGCGCAAGGCCGAGCTGGAGGGCGAGCTCTCATCCGAGCGTCGCCAGGTCGAACGCCGGGCGCACGAGGCCGAGCAGCGCCACGCGCAGATCGCCGCGATGCGTGGGCAGTTGACGCTCGATCGCGAGCTGGTGCCACGGGCCGAGCGCCTGGCGGCGGCGCTGACGGCGGCGGCACAGGCCGTCCAGGAGCGCGTCGCTGTGCTCGAGGCAGAGCTCGACGCCGATCGGTTGGCAGGTGAGCAGATGACCGGCGAGCTGCGGCGCTGCGCCGCACTGGAGGCCGAGATACAGGCTTCGCTGCGTGCCGCCGGCGAGACGGTGACCGCGGCGGAGGTCGCCGCTCAGCGTTTGCGCGACCAGGCCGGCGAGGCCGAGCTGGAGCTGCGCGGCGTCGCCGAGCGCCTCGGTCTGCCTGCATCGGTCGAGGGTGACGCCGAGTCACAGCAGGACGACGCCCCCGCCGAGCCGCTGGGCGAGGAGGAGATCGCCGCGCTGCGCACTCGCGTGGAGCGTCTGAACCGCCGGCGCGAGCAGCTTGGACCGGTCAACCCGCTGGCTCAGCAGGAGTATGCCGAGGCGGTCGAGCACGTCGAGGAGATGGAGGGTCGTCGCGCCGATCTGGAGACCGCGCTGCGCGAGCTTCGCTCGGTGATCCGCGAGACCGATCGCCAGATCCAGGAGACCTTCCAGGAGACCTTCGAGGCGGCCGCGCGCAACTTCGAGGAGCTCGCCGGCGACGTTTTCCCCGGCGGCTCGGGACGCCTGCGGCTGGTCAGCGAAGAGCAGCCGGCGCGTGCGGTGCTCGGCGGTCAGCCGCTGAAGCAGGGATCGACGCCGGCGGCCGGCGTGCTCGGCGAGAGCGCCGGCGGCGCAGCACGCGAGGCCGACCCCGAGGCAGCTGAAGCTGCCGCGGAGCAGGAGGCGGAGCTCGCCGAGCGCGAGGAGGAGGACCTGCTGGGCGTGGAGATCGAGATCACGCCGGCCGGCAAGTCGACCAAGCGACTGTCGCTGCTCTCCGGCGGCGAGAAGTCGATGACGGCGCTGGCCTTCCTGTTCGCCGTGTTCCTCGCGCGGCCCTGTCCGTTCTACATCCTCGACGAGGTCGAGGCCGCCCTGGACGATCTGAACCTCGACCGCTTTCTGGCGCTTCTGCGCCGCTACGCCGACCGCGCGCAGTTCATCGTGATCACCCACCAGAAGCGAACGATGGAGGCCGCCGACTGGCTGTTCGGCGTCTCCATGGGCGGCGACGGCGTCTCCAAGGTCCTCTCCAGGCGCCTGCCCAGCGAGCAGTCGCAGCTGCCGGAGGTCGCAGAGGTCGCCTGATATGTTCGCGCCCCCGTGGCGCGCGACTGGAGCGATCTGTTCATCGTCGGAGAGCCGGACGCCTCGGGTGCTTCCGACGGCGCCGCGAGCGCGGCCGAGGGTTCCGGCGGCGAGGGAGCTGACCCGGCGTCGTTGGGCCGCAAACGCGGAGGGCTCTTCAAACGCCTGCGCGAGAGCATGGCCAAGACGCGCCAGGCGCTTGGCTCGGAGATCCAGGCGACGCTGTTCGGCGTGCTCGACGAGCACACCTGGGAACGTCTGGAGGAGGCGCTGATCATGGCCGACGTCGGCGCCGCCACGACCGCCTCTGTCGTCGCGACGCTGGAGGGCGAAGCGTCCGAGGGCAAGCTCGAGGGCGGCGAGGCGCTCAGCGAGCGGCTGATCGACCTGCTCGCGGCGGCCACGCAGGTCGGCGAGGCGCGCATCGACCTGCGCGCGCATCCGACCGTGATCATGGCCGTGGGCGTCAACGGCACCGGCAAGACGACGACGATCGGAAAGCTCGCCTGGCACCTGCGCCACGAGCTCGGGCGCACGGTGCTGCTCGGCGCGGCCGACACGTTCCGCGCGGCGGCCACCGCGCAGCTCGAAGGCTGGGCGCAGCGAGCCGAATGCGAGATCGTCACCGGTGAGCCCGGTTCAGACCCTGGGGCTGTGGCCTTCGAGGCGATCGCCAAGGGCCGCGCCGAGGGCGTCGACGTGGTGATCATCGACACGGCCGGGCGCCTGCACACGCAGGACGACCTGATGGGCGAGCTGGCCAAGGTGCGTCGCGTGATCGCACGCCAGCTCGAGGGCGCGCCGCACGAGACGCTGTTGACGATCGACGCCACGACCGGGCAGAACGGCCTGCGCCAGGCCAAGCTGTTCACGCAGGCGGCGCAGGTCAGCGGCGTCGTGCTGACCAAGCTCGACGGCACGGCGCGCGGAGGCATCGCACTGGCGATCGCGCGCGAGCTGGACATGCCCGTCAAGCTGATCGGCGTCGGCGAGTCCGTCGAGGACCTCCGTCCATTCGACTCAGAGGACTTTGCGCGCGCACTGATCGCACAGTGATGGTGCGCCGCGCACCCGGCGGAGGGATAACCTGAAGATATGGACGTGTGGGTCATCTGGCTCGTAGCTGCGTGTGTCCTCGGGG
>DATARK010000005.1:0-16202 GCA_036264175.1 Solirubrobacteraceae bacterium | reverse complement strand
CCACGCGGCGGTGGCGACATCGCCATCAGCAACGTGACGAGCGTCGGCGACACGGTGACCTGCCTGCCGGGGACATGGAGCAGCTCGCCGACGTTCACGTTCGTGTTCAGCGACGGTCCGGGCGGACCGCTGCTGCAGTCGGGCCCGGCGCAGACCTACCTGCTGACGCCGGCCGACGTCGGGCGCCTGATCACCTGCGAAGTGCGCGCCGCCAACTCAGGTGGCACCGGTACCGCGCGAATCGGCCTGGTCCTGGCCGTCACAGCGGCGCCCGGCGCGGCGAGTGGGGCCGGCGCGCAGCCCGGCCTTGCGCCACAGGCGATCGTGCCCCCTGAGATGGTGAGCAGGGTGTCCTTGCGCAGCACGAGCATCTCGGTGAGCAGGTCAGGTGCGGCGCTGGTGAGGCTCGCCTGCATCGGCCTCGGTCAATGCAGCGGCAGGCTTTCGCTGAGCGTCAAGCGCACGGTCGTGCATCGGGGCAGGCGCAGCGTGCGCGTCGTCTCGCTGGCCTCGACGACGGCCTTCTCGCTGGCGCAGGGCCGAAGCTACAACGTGAGGCTGTTGCTGACTGCGCAGGGGCGCGCACTGCTCGCGTCCGCGCACGGGCGTCTGGCCGCGCGCCTGACGCTGGTCCAGTTGCGCCCGCCTCCGATGCTGCGGAGAACCAGCACGGTGCGCCTCGTGCGTTCGACGAAGTCCTAGCCGGCGGCTCCTCCTAGACTTAGCGCGTGGCGCACGCGCAGGACAGAGCCGAGCAGCCGGAGCTCGAGGAGCTGCCGACGCCGACCTCCGAGGACGCCGACGTGGAGGTCGAGCGCGAGCAGGACGCACCCGAGCCTGCCGAGCTCGATCCCGAGACGCGCGAACGACGCGACGCGGCGCTCGCGCACGTGCGCAAGCTCGGCGATCCGGTGCTGCGTGCCACCGCGCTGCCGGTCGAGCGCTTCGACGAGCGCCTGCAGGCGGAGATCGAGCGGATGGGCGAGCTGATGCACGACGCGCTGGGAGTGGGGCTTGCGGCGACGCAGCTTGGCGTGCTGCATCGTGTGCTGGTCTACCGCGCCTACGCCGAGGACCCATTGACCGCGCTTGTCAATCCGGTGATCGAGTGGCGCAGCGAGGAGCTGGAGGCCGCCGAAGAGGGCTGCTTGAGCCTGCCTGGTGTGCACGTCGAGGTCGAGCGCGCCGCGAGCGTGCGCGTGCGCGCGCAGGATGGACATGGGGAGGAGCTCGAGGTCGAGGCCGAGGGTCTGACCGCACGCGTGATCCAGCACGAGATCGACCATCTCGACGGCGTGCTGATCCTCGACCGCATCTCGCGCGAGGCGCGCAAGGAGGCGATGCGCGCGATGCGCGAGGCGCAGGAGACGGCCAGCGCGGCCTAGCGCCGGCTCGCACGCGACTTGAGCACGGTCTTCCTCGGCACCAGCGACTTCGCCGCGACGATTCTCGAGCGCCTCGCGGCGCGCGCGCAGCATCGTCCGTCACTGGTTTTGACGCGCCCGGACCGCCCGCGTGGAAGGGGTCGCCGGCTGGCTTCGCCGCCGGTGGCCGAGCGGGCGCGTGCGCTCGGGCTGGCGCTCGAGCAGCCCGACAGCGTCAACGACGACGCCACGCTCGCGCGCATCGCCGCGGCCG
Organism: Solirubrobacteraceae bacterium; assembly: GCA_036264175.1. GTDB lineage: Bacteria > Actinomycetota > Thermoleophilia > Solirubrobacterales > Solirubrobacteraceae > Palsa-744. The sequence continues at coordinate 14,564 of DATARK010000005.1, read as the reverse complement.
AGCCGGATGCGGTCGTCGTGTGCGCCTTCGGCGCGTTGATCAAGGAGCCGCTGCTGTCGGCTCACGAGCTGCTCAACGTGCATCCCTCGCTGCTGCCGCGCTGGCGCGGCGCGGCGCCGATCGAGCGGGCGATGATGGCCGGCGACGCCGTTAGCGGCGTCTCGATCATCCGTCTGACCGCCGGCCTGGACAGCGGGCCGATCTGCCTGGCCGGCGCCGAGCCGATCGCCGAGCACGACACCTACGGCTCGCTGGCGCCGCGCCTCGCCCAGCTCGGCGCTGACCTGCTGCTCGATGCGCTCGATCGCAAAGCCGCCGATGGCATGCTGGAGTTCGTCGAGCAGGACGAGGTCGGCGTGACCTACGCCGAGAAGATCACGCCCGAGGACCGCTTGCTCGATCCCTCGCGCTCGGCCGCTGAGCTCGAGCGCGTGGTGCGCGCGCTGAGCCCGCACATCGGCGCTCGCGTGCAGTTGCCAGACGGCAGCATGATGGGCGTTCACGCGGCCGCCGTCGCTGAGGCCGGCGACGCCAACGGCGATCGGCCGCCGGGCGTTTTCGAGCGCGACGGGCATCTGCTGCTGGCCTGCGAGGGCGGCGCGCTGGAGCTGCTGCGCGTGCAGCCGCCCGGGGCGCGCGCGATGGACGCGGGCGCCTATCTGCGCGGGCGCGGGCTGCCGGGCCGCGCATAGCCGTCAGCGGATGCCGACAGCGGCGTGCCGGGGGCCAGGCGCGCGTCGGGCTGAGGCTGGCCGGCCTGGCTGACAAGCGGTATGACACCCGCCCACACCGGCAGCTCGTAGTCCTCCTCGTCGTCCACCGGCGGCCCCGTGCGGGTCTTCGCCGAGGCCTCGTCGATCGCCAGCGCGAGCACCGACGTCGCCTTCAGCTCGTTCTCCGACGGCGGGCGCGTCTCGGCCCAGCGGCCGGGCACGATGTGCTCGACGATCGCCTCCAGCGCCGCTCGCTTCTCCTGCGGCGCGTCGACCAGCCGCGCCGTGCCCAGCAGCATGACCGAGCGGTAGTTGGCCGAGTGGTGCATCGCCGCGCGCGCGAGCACGAGGCCGTCGAGCAGCGACACTGTGAGGCATGCCGGCACGCCTGCGCTGAGCGTGCGCATGGCGCGCCCGGCGCTGGAGCCGTGCAGGTACACCTGATCGCCGCTGCGCGCGTGCAACATGGGCAGCACGAACGGCTGACCGCTTGCATCGGCGATGCCCAGGTGAGCGATCAGCGCCTCGTCGAGGATCGCGTCGATGGTCGCGCGCTCATGGCTGCCGCGTTCGCGGCGGCGACGCAGCCGCACGCGCTCGCTGACGGCTGGCGCGCCGGCCGACGCGCCCAGCGCGGCCGGGCCATCACCGCCAAGGTCGTCGGGCTCGTTGGATCGCAAGTCCGGCATCGCGTCTCTCCCATCTGTCATAGTACAGAGAAGTGACTGAACTGACACAGTATCGGATCTCCGCGGCGAGCGCTGCTGAGCTGGTCGACGGGGTGGAGTCCGCGGTCGCTGCGGGGCGCCTGGCGCCCGGCGAGCGCCTGCCGTCGGTCAGACACTGGGCGCTGGAGCTCGATCTCAGCCCGGCGACCATCGCCGCGGCGATCTCCGAGCTGCGTCGCCGAGGACTCGTCGTGACCGAGCCGCGGCGCGGCGCGCGCATCGGCGAACGCCCGCCGATCGGCGCGGCGCGGGTGCGCCTGCCGGTTCCGCCGGGCGCACGCGACCTTTCGCTGGGCAATCCAGACCCCTCGCTGTTGCCCGACCTCTCGGCTGCGCTTGCGCGCACGCAGCTGCCGGTGCGCCTGTATGGAGAGCCCGCGGTGCTCGACGAGCTCGCCGAGCTGTCGCGCCGGCAACTGCGCGCCGACGGCATCGGCGCCGAGTCGCTGTGCGTGCTCAGCGGAGCGCTGGACGCGATCGAGCGAGTGATCGAGGCGCACCTTCGCCCGGGCGACCGCGTGGCCGTCGAGAACCCCGGCTACGCCGCGCTGTTCGACCTGCTGCGCGCTCGCGGGCTGGCGCTCGAGCCTGTGGCGGTCGACGATCGCGGCATGCGCCCGGAGGCGCTCGCCGAGGCGCTCGCGCGCGGCGCCGTTGCGGCGATCCTCACACCGCGCGGTCAGAACCCCACCGGCGCTGCGCTGGACGCACGCCGCGCCGGTGAGCTGTGCAGCGTGCTCGACGCGGCGCCGCGCACGCTGGTCATCGAGGACGACCATCTCGGGCCGGTCGCCGGCGCGCGGCTGCACACGACGGTCGGTGGCCGCGAGCGCTGGGCCGCCACGCGCTCGGTCGCCAAGGCGCTCGGTCCGGACCTGCGTCTGGCGGTGCTGGCGGGCGACGCGCAGACGCTCGCGCGCGTGCAGGGTCGCCAGCAGACCGGCCCCGGCTGGGTCAGCCACATTCTCCAGCGCCTCGTGCTGGAGCTGTGGCGCGAGCCGACTGTGCTGGCGCAGATCGAGCACGCCGGCGAGAGCTACCGAGCACGTCGCGAGGGTCTGCTCGCCGCGCTGCGCGCGCGCTCGATCAAAGCCGTCGGTGCATCCGGTCTGAACGTGTGGGTGCCCGTCGACGACGAGACGGGCGTCGTCGGCACGCTGCTGCAGCGCGGCTGGGTGGTCGCGCCGGGAGCGCCCTTCCGCCTGGCGCAGAGTCCCGCCGCGGTGCGCGTGACGATCGCCACGCTTGCGCAGCCGGAGGCCGAGCGCCTGGCCGGCGATCTGGCCGATGCGCTGTCGGCGACGCCGGCCGGCCGCGCCGGATAGCCATGATTGGGGTTGTGTCCGGACAGCCACGAGCGGCGATCGCGCCCGCGCGCCGTTGCGCCTACGCCGTCCTGCGCCGCGTCTTCGAGCAGGGCGCCTACGCCGACCTGGCGCTCGCCTCCGAGGCCGCCGGGCTGGATCGCCGCGACCGCGCGCTGGCGATGCGCCTGGCCTACGGCGCGGTGCAGCGCAAGGGCACGCTCGATCACCTGATCGCTCGCTTGGCTGAGCGCGCTCCGCGGCGGCTCGATGCCGCGGTACTCGCCGCGCTGCGCCTTGGCCTCTACGAGCTGCTGTACCTGTCGGGTGCGCCCGACCGCGCCGTCGTGGGCGACGCCGTGGAGCTGGCCAAGTCCTCGCCGGGGCGCGGTCACGGCCTCGTCAATGCCGTGCTGCGCCGCGCCGCACGCGAGGGCGCGCCGGCGCTGCTCGGCCGCCTCGACGACGCGACGCCCGAGCAGGCGGCCGTCAAGCACTCGCACCCGGAGTGGGTGGCGCGGCTGTGGTGGCAGGAACTCGGAGCACAGGGCGCGCGTGCGCTGATGGCCCGCGACAACGAGCCCAGCGAGCTTGCGCTGCGCGCGAACACGTTGGTGACCGACGCGCAGCAGCTCGCCGCCGATCTGCGCGCGGCCGGCGTGGAGTCGCACGGCGATCGGACGCTGGAGGAGGCCGTCGTGCTGGAGGGCCCGCTGGGCGTGGAGGAGTCTGCGCTGTGGCAGGCGGGGGCGTTTCACGCACAGTCGCGCGCGGCGATGCTCGTGGCGCGCGCGCTCGCGCCGAGCAGCGGCGAGCGCGTGCTCGACCTGTGCGCGGCGCCCGGCGGCAAGACGACGCATCTGGCCGCGCTGATGAAGGGCGAAGGGGAGGTGCTGGCGATCGAGCGAAATCGCCGCCGCGCGGCAGATCTGGCGCGCACGGCCGAGCGGCTGCATGCCGCAAACGTGCGCGTCGAGGTGGCTGACGCGGCCGCCTGGAACGGCGAGTCGGGCTTTGACCGCGTGCTCGTCGACCCGCCCTGCTCGGGCCTGGGAACGTTGCAGGCGCGCCCCGATCTGCGCTGGCGCGCGAGCGCCGGCGCGGTCGCCGAGCTGGCGCAGTTGCAGCGCGCGATACTCGCCGCGGGAGCCCAGGCGCTACGTCCGGGAGGCGTGCTTGTCTACTCTACGTGCACGATCTCCCCTACCGAGAACGAGCACGTGATCGCGAACTTTCTGGACTCTCACGCCGACTTCAGCCTCGATGATCTGGCCGGCGAACTACCGGCGTTCACCTCGCAGCGGCCCAGCCGCGAGCGGCCGCGGCTGCCGGGCTCGGTGTTGACGCTGCCCCATCGCGACGACACCGCCGGCTTCTTCATCGCGCGGCTGCGCCGGAGCTGAAGCCGTGGACAGCGAGCCAGGCGCGCCCGCCAAAGCGGTCGATCTGGGGCCGCTGTGCCCCAACTGCGGCGAGCCGTGGCTGCGCTCCACGAACCTTCCCGGCCGCTACCGCTGCGTGTACTGCCTGCATCGCTTCGAGCTCACGTCGGTCTGCCCCAACTGCGGCGAGCACTCGACGATCGTGCGCATGTCCTCCACCGCGATCATGAAGTGCAATCACTGTGGGGATTCGATGCTCCAGCCCATATGAGCGATTCAACGCGAAAACTGCTCGGCGGGGTTCGTGTTGCGCCGTCGATTCTGTCAGCGGACTTCGGGCAGCTGCGTGAGCAGGTGGGGGAGGTGCTGGCGGCTGGGGCGCGGGTGATTCACGTGGACGTGATGGATGGGCATTTCGTGCCGCCGATCACGGTCGGGCCGCTGGTGGTAGAGGGGCTGGCAGCTCAGGCGCGCGAGGCCGGGGCGATGCTCGACGTGCACCTGATGATCGAGCGGCCCGAGCGTCACATCGAGGACTTCGTCAAGGCGGGCGCCGACTCGGTGACCTTCCACGCCGAGGCCACGCCGCACGTCGCCTACGCCGCGGCGATGGCGCGCGAGCTAGGGGCGTGCGTCGGCGTGGCGATCAACCCGGGCACGCCGGTGGGCTCGCTGTCGGAGCTGCACGGCGCGATCGACATGGCGCTGTGCATGACCGTCAACCCCGGCTGGGGCGGCCAGGCATTCATCGCTCACTCGCTGGACAAGCTGCCGCGCGTGCGCGCGATCGTCGGCGACGACGCGGCCGTGCAGGTCGACGGCGGAATCGCGCCGGACACGGCGCCCGCCTGTCAAGCGGCGGGCGCCAACGTGTTCGTCGCGGGATCGGCGATCTTCGGCACGGAGGACCCCGCGGGGGCCTACCGGGCAATCGCCGATTCGGTGAACGCCGACTGAGCTCCCCGCCCCGGCGAGATGTCTTGGCGATCCGCTCTGCTAGCGGGCCGCGCGCGCGGCGATTTGGCGCGTGCCCCGCCGGTAGAGCACGGTCAGCGCGAGCGCCAAGACGGCCGTGGCGCCGGCGTAGCCGACCTCGGCGCGCAGCAGCTGTTCGGAGATCGCCGGTGTGAGCATCCATGCGACGAACAGCGCTGCGGCGAGCAGCCAGCAGGCGGCGGCGGCGCGCGCGCGGTCTCGCGCCAGCGCCGCCTGGTTGAGCGCGCCGGAGGTCAGATGCAGCCCCATGCCGATGCCGATCAGGGCCAGGCCGGTTCCTTTGTAGGTGAAGTCCTGGCCGAAGAACACGTGGCGCAGCGCGTACGGCCCGACGATCAGCAGCCCCAGCGAGACGACGCCCGCGAAGGCGAGGATCGCCAGCACCGTGGTGCGAATCGCCTTTGCGAACGCTTCGTGGCCGGCCGTCGCCTCGAGCCCGGTGAGGTGCGGCAGCAGCGAAGTCTGGATCGCCTGAAATAGCTGCAGCGGCGCGCGCGCGATCAGCAGCACGTTGAACACGATGCCCGCCAGCGCGCGCTTGCTCGCGGTCGCGTCGACCGTCAGCACGGCGGCGTTCAGCAGCGTCTGCTCGGACAGCATGATGCCGGCCACCCAGACGGCGAAGCCGCCGCCGCGGCGCAGTGACAGGTCATCACCGATCGAAGATCGGCCAGCGGCCGTCTCCTGCACGCCCTCGGTGCCGGGGCCGGCGAGTGCGGCGTCGGCCTCGTCGACGGCGATCGCCGCCTCCAGCGGCCCCTCGTAGTAGCCATCGTCGGGGGCGGCGGCGCCGGGCGCGCGTGCGGCAGAGCTGGTGCGCGCGAACGCGGCCGGCACGACCACCAGCGAGACGAAAGGCGCCGCGGCGATGCCGAGCGCCACCGCCGTCTGGCCGCTGGCGATGCCGATCGCCACCGCGAGCGCGAAGCTGATGCGCGAGACCGACTCCATCAGCACCAGCGCGCCGAACAGGCCGAAGCGCTGGTGGCCGGCGAGCCAGCCGCGCGCGAAGTAGCTGGCGGCGTAGGCCAGCGTGCCGACGACCAGCACGTCGTAGAGCGCCTGCTGGTGTTCGAAGACATCGTCCACCAGCGTGTCCTGCAGCGCCAGCGCGACGATCAGGAAGATCAGCGCGAATCCGGCCTGGATCAGCATCGGCACGCGCAGTGTGTGCGACCGCTGTCCGCGTGCTCGGCGTTCGGCGATCGTGCGCGAGAGCAGCTGTTCGATCGGCCGATAGATCACCGAGATGATCACGAACATGACCGACCACAGCAGGTCGATGCGCTTGGCCGACTGTTCGCCGAGCACGTGGCTGGCGATCGAGAAGTAGGCGAACGTCAGCAGACCCGTCGACGCGATGCCGATCGACAGGATCCTCGCGCCACTGCCATATGAGCGCTGTCGGCGCTCGCCCCGCGGTGCGCTCACGGAGTCGCGGGTGTCATCTATAGACGCACGAGCAGCATCGTCCACGGGAACGGCGAGCGCAGCTCGACGACCTCGCCATGCTGGGACAGCAGGCGCGTGAACGAGCGCTTGGACCAGTGGTTGACGTGCCCGGGCGTGTTGCCCAGCTGGCCGATGTAAGCGCCGCGAGCCATGTTCAGCATGCGCCACAGCGGCTCGCGCGGAACCGACACGAGCAGGTGGCGCTGCGCGCAGCGCGCCATCTCCGCGAGCGTGTGCTCGGGGTCGGGCACGTGCTCGAGCACCTCGATCGCCGTCGCCAGGTCGAACTCGTCGGCCGCGAACGGCAGGTCCTCGGCGGGCATCGTGCGGTACTCCAGGTTGGGCGCCTGGCGCTCAGACCAGCCCGCCTGGATCGACTCCTCCTCCAGGTCGATGCCGACCAGGCGGCTGTCGGGCAGGCTCAGCGCCCAGCGATGCACGAGCACGCCCTCGCCGCAGCCGACGTCCAGCAGCGAGCGCGGCTCGGCGCGCCGCATCAACTCGTCGAGCGTGCTCTCGAAGGACTCCATCAGCCGGCGCACGAGCGGGTTGGTCGAGCCGTACTTGTCGTAGGTGTTGCCCGTGACAACGCCGTCCTTGGAGACGGTCACGCCACTCACAGCCGCACCGCCTGCTCCTCGCGCTCAGGCCCGTCGTGTGCCGGCGGCGGCGTCTGTGCATCCGGGCTCGGGCCCCGTTCGTAGTGCGACGGCGGCACGCCGAGCGCCAGCTCGATGCGCCGCACGCGCTCGAAGGTCTTCTGCGTCATCACGCGCTGGGCGGCCAGCAGATCGCCGATCACGCCCAACGCCCACAGGACGACCGCCGCGATGAACAGCACCGCGCCGAGAATCAGCGACTGCACGTGGCCCTTGCCGTTGCCTTCGACGTAGGAGACCGCAAAGCGCACCCACACGCCGATCGATGCCAGCCCGATCAGCAGTGCGAGGCTCCAGAACACGCGCAGCGGCTCGTACTGGGCGTAGATGCGGAAGATCGACACCGCGTTACGGCGCACGTAGGAGCCCATCGAGGGGAACAGGCGCGACTCGCGCGTCTTCGGGTTGGTGCGAATCGGAACGTGGTCGACAGCGACCAGCAGCTTGCCGGCCTGGATGATCGTCTCCAGCGTGTAGGTGAATTTCGAGACGACCAGCATCTGGATCGCCGCCTCGCGGTTGTAGGCGCGAAAGCCCGACGTCGTGTCCGGCACATCGGTTTCCGAGGCCTGGCGCACGACCCAAGAGCCGAGGCGCTGCAGCGACTTCTTCAGCGGCGAGAAATGATCGATGCCGGTCACCTCGCGGTCGCCCACGACCATGTCCGCGCGCCCTTCGAGGATCGGCTTGACCAGCCGCGCGATGTCCGGCCCGTAGTACTGGTTGTCGGCGTCGGTGTTGACGATCACGTCGGCGCCGAGCTTCAGAGCCGTGTCGATGCCGGCCTGAAAGCCGGTCGCCAGGCCCTTGTTGTTGGTCAGGCGCACCAGGTGCTCGACGCCGTGTTCACGAGCCACCGCCACGGTCTCGTCGGTCGAGCCGTCGTCGATCACCAGTCGCTCGACGACCTCGAAGCCCTCGACCTCGCGTGGCAGGTCGGCGAGCGTCTGCGGCAGCTGGTCTGCCTCGTTGAAGCAGGGGATCTGGATGATGAGCTTCATGTGGGGAGATGCCGCAGCTTCATCGGCGAGATTGCCTAGACTTGGCTTCCGGCAGTATCCCAAAGCGCAGGCCGCGATCTAGGCGCTGGGCGCGCGGAGGCGCCGGAGCCGGCGCCAGCCGGCCGAGTCTCGATGGAAAGCGCGACGCTCACCCGGTTTGGCCCGGGCTCGATCCGGCTCGGGCCGCTGCGCGCCATTCCGGGCCCCACGTGGGCGAAGATCGCCTTCGCGGTCATGTGCGTCGGCGCGCTGATCGGCTACTTCGCGCTGCCGACCTATCCGACCTACGACTCCTTCTACGCGCTGTTGTGGGGGCGCGACCTGCTGCACGCGCACCTGCCCGACTTCCGCGTCTATCGCGGCCCCACCGAGCACCCGCTGGCGATCGCCTTCGGCGCGCTGTGCTCGATCTTCGGCCAGGGCGGCGCACGCCTGATGGTGCTCGGCTCGATCGGCTCCTACGTCGCGCTCGTCGCCGGCATGTATCGGCTCGGCCGGCTGTGCTTCGGCCCGGTCGTCGGCGTCGTCGCGGCGCTGCTCGTGCTCAGCCGTTTCTTCTTGGAGAACCTCGCGGCGCAGGGCTATCTCGACATCTCCTACGTGGCGCTGATCGTTTGGGCGGTCGTGATGGAGGTCGAAAAGCCGCGACGCGGCACGCCCGTGCTCGTCACGCTGGCGGCGGCCGGGCTGCTGCGACCCGACGCCTGGCTGATCGCCGGCGCCTACTGGCTGTGGTGCTCGTGGCGCGCCGACAACCGCACCCGCCTGAAGTACCTGGCGATCGCCGCGATCGGGCCGCTCGTGTGGGTGCTCGTCGATCTGATCGTCACCGGCAAGCCGTTCTACTCGCTGAACTCGACCGCCGGGCTCGCCCAGGAACTGGGGCGCACACAGGGCATCACCAACGTCATCGCGTCGCTGTGGACCTTCTCCGTGCGCATCGACAAGCTGCCCGTGGTGCTCGGTGCGCTGGCCGGCATCCCGCTGGCGATCTGGCTGACGCCCAGGCGCGTGCTCACGCCGCTCGTCGCGCTGATCCTGCTGCTCGGCGTGTTCGTGCTCGAGGGCGCGGCCGGAGCGTCGGTGATCGACCGCTACCTGATGGGCGGCGCGATCATGCTGCTGCTGTTCTGTGCCGTCGCCGTCGGTGGCTGGGCGATGCTCGAGCGCGGCACGCTGCTGCGCCGCGTGTGGATGGGCTTTGCCGCGCTGCTGGTGATCTACGGCACGGCTTCCGCGGCGACGACGCTGAGCCTGACCAGCCTGCGCAACACGCTCGCCTACCACGAGGACTTCCACAAGGGGCTGGCCGTCGCGCTGAACGCGCCTGAGGTCAAGCGCGAACTGCGGCGCTGTCCGCTGGTGACACTGCCCAACAACAAGCTCATTCCCGATGCGCGCTGGATCCTCGACACGACCAGCCAGCACAACATCGTCGCGCGCAGTCAGGCGCGTGCGGACGTGGCCAAGGGCTCGCACGCGCTGGCCGATCGCATCCGCCGAGGCAGCGTCGCCGTCTATCCGCTCGGCAGCGCCGTGTTCTTCGAGGCGATCGTCGACGTCGGCGACGACCCGCGTGACCAGATCCCGCAGGATGGCTACCGGCGCATCTTCACCAGCCATTACTACGCGATCTATGCCAACTGCTGAGCTGCCGCGCCGCTGGGCATGGCCGGCGCTCGCGGTCGTGCTCGCCGGCGGCCTCGCCCTGCGCCTGTGGGGCGTCGCCCAAGGCCTGCCCTACGCCTACAACGCCGACGAGGCCGACCACTTCGTGCCGCGCGCCGTGGCCATGTTCGGGCACGACCTCAACCCGCACTACTTCGCCAACCCGCCGGCCTTCACGTACGTCCTGCACTACCTCTACGCGCTGGCCTACGGCGGCAAAGCCGGCGTTCATCACGCCTTCGCGCTGCATCCCACCGACGTCTACACGCTCGGGCGCATCGCCGCGGCGGTGCTCGGCGTGGCGGCGCTGTGGCTGCTGTACGCGACCGGCGCGCGGCTGTTCGGCCGTGCCGTCGGGCTGCTCGCGGCGGCGATCGAGGCCGTCGCCTTCCTGCCCGTCTTCTACTCGCACCTGGCGCTCAACGACGTTCCCACGCTCGCGCCGCTGACGCTGTCGCTGCTCGGCAGCGCCGGCGTGCTGAGCAAAGGCCGCCGGCGCGACTACCTGCTCGCCGGCGTCGGGCTGGGGCTGGCGTGCGCGACCAAGTACACCGCCGGCATCGTCCTGCTGCCGCTGGCCGCGGCGATCGCCGGACGCTATCTGCAGCGCGAGCCCAACGCCGCGCGCGAGGCGCTGCTGGGCGTTGGCCTCGGCGCCGTCGCTGCGCTGCTGGCCTTCTTCGTCGCCAACCCCTTCTCGCTGTTGGACTACAAGGCCTTTCACCACGAACTCGTGCACCAATCGACGCTTTCGGCCGAATCGCAGGGCAAGCTCGGAGCGCCGCACGACGGCGGCCTGGCCTACTACCTGTGGACGCTCACCTGGGGCCTGGGCTGGGCGCCGGCGCTGGCCGCGCTCGGCGGCGCGATCGTCGTCTGGCGCAGAGGCGTGCGCTTTGGCTGGCTGCTGGTGCCCGCGCCGATCCTGTTCATCGCCTTCATGGGTCTTCAGGGGCGCTACTTCGGGCGCTGGCTGCTGCCGATCTTCCCGCTGCTGTGCCTGCTGGCGGCCGTGTTCGTGCTGTGGTGCGCAGGTCAGCTGGCAGGCCTGCTCGCTCGCGCGTCGACGACCCGCGGGGCGCGCCGAGCGGATGCTCGTGGAGGCGGCGACCGCGACGGCGGAGAGGGCGACGGCGGAGAGGGCGACGGCGGGGAGGGCGGCGACGGCAGGGGCCGGGCGGGGCGCCGGATCGGCGTTGCTCTGGCCGTCCTGCTGGCCGCACTCGTGCTCGCTCAGGGGCTCGTGTTCAGCGTGCACAGCGGGCTCGTGCTTTCGCGTGCGGACACGCGCAACATCACGCGCCAGTGGATGGTCGCCAATGTGCCCGTCGGTGCCAAGATCGTCGCCGAGCCCGTCTCACCCGACGCGTGGGCACGCGAAGTTCGCCCGGGGCACGCGACGGCCACCAACGCCTACCGCTGGCACAAGTACTCAGGGCTGCTGTCGCGCATCTCTGCGTCGGGCGAACTGCTCGAAGGAGGCCTGCACATCGTCGGCATCGAGAACTACGAGCGCACGCTCAGCCCGGCGCTGCTCGGCTACTACCGCCGCCACGGCTACTGCTTCGTCGTCAGCGGCTCCACGCAGTCCGGACGCGCCTTCGCCAACGGCGGCGGCGCGCCGCTGGCGGTCGCCTACTACCACGCGCTGGAGCGCGAAGGCGAAGTCGTCTTTCGCGCCTCGCCCTATGCCCGTGGCGAGCGCCCCGTGGCGTTCGGCTTCGATTGGAGCTTTGACTACTACCCGCTCGCCTACAGCAGGCCGGGCCCCGACATGACCGTCTACCGCCTGCACGGCGGCCGGTGCGGGCGCTGAGCAGGGTTATCCTGCTGACAGACATGGCGATCGGCATCGACACCGACACGGCGCACCTGACACGCGCGATCGAGCTCGCTGGCAAAGGCGTCGGCCAGGTCAAGCCAAACACGGTCGTCGGCGCGGTGGTCGCGCGCGGCGAGCAGGTGATCGGCGAGGGCTGGCACGAACGCTATGGCGCCGCACACGCCGAGGTCAACGCAATCGAGGCCTGCGGCGTGCAGGACCTCGCCGACGCGACGCTGTATGTGTCGCTGGAGCCCTGCTGCCACGAGGGCAAGACGCCGCCGTGCACCGATGCGATCCTCGCCGCGGGCATCCGCCGCGTGGTCATCGCCTCCGACGATCCGACCGAGAAGGCCTCCGGTCGAGGTCTGGGCATTCTGCGCGACGAAGGCGTCGAGGTGATCGTCGCCGACGGCGAGCTGGCCGCCCGTGCGCGGCTGCTCAACCAGGCCTTTCGCAAGCACGCCCGCGTGGGCCGGCCGTGGGTGCTGTTCAAGTCGGCCATGACGCTCGACGGCAAGGTCGCCACGCGCTCAGGCGACTCGCAGTGGATCAGCGGCGAGAACAGCCGTGCTCTGGCGCACCAGTGGCGCGCGTCGGTCGACGCCGTCGTCGTCGGCATCGGCACCGCGCTGGCCGACGACCCGCAGCTGACCGCGCGTCCGGAGGGCGCGCCGGCCGAGCCCGCCGACCAGCCGCGTCGCGTCGTCTTCGACACGCTCGCGCGGCTTCCGCCGAGCTCCCAGCTCGTCGCTGCGGCCGCCGAGATCCCGTTGACGGTCGTTGTCTCGCGCGCCGCTGCGCGCGCGGACACCGACGCGCTGGAAGCCGCCGGCGCCCAGGTGCTCGTGGCGACAGGCGAGAACGAGCCGGCGCGCGTGCGCGCGGCGCTGGAGCAGCTCGGCACCATGGGCGTCGCCTCCGTGCTGCTGGAGGGCGGCCCGCACCTGGCCGGCGCCTTCCTCGACGCCGGCGAGATCGACGAGGTGCGCTTGTTCCTCGCGCCGCTGCTGCTCGGCGGCAGCTCTGCCCGCGACCCGCTTGAGGGCATGGGCGTCGAGCAAATCTCCGAGGCGATGCGCGCGCTGACCTGCGAGTGCGAGCGCATCGGCGAGGACCTGTTGATCTCAGCGCGACTGCGCGAGTGGTGACGGCGCGATGATCACCCGCTGCGCGACCCGAGCGACGGAGTCATAGAGATGTTCACCGGGCTGATCGCCGACATCGGCAGCGTGGCAGAGCTCCAGCGCGACTCCAGTGGTGCGCGCCTGCGCATCGCCACGACACTCGCCGACGAGCTGCGCGAGGGCGACTCGATCGCCGTCAACGGCGTCTGTCTGACGGCCACCGACGTGCGCGAGGATGGCTTTGACGCGCAGGCCATGGGCGAGACGCTGTCGCGCTCCTCGCTGGGTGAGCTGCAGGCCGGAGCTCCCGTCAACCTGGAGCTGGCGCTGCGCGCCGGCGATCGGCTCGGCGGGCACGTCGTGCAGGGACATGTCGACGGCACCGGCACGATCACGCGCATTCGCCCCGACGGCTTTGCCCGCGTGCTGGAGATCGAGGTCGACCCGCGCTTGGAGCGCTATCTCGTGGAGAAGGGCTCCGTCGCCGTGCAGGGTGTCAGCCTGACCGTCAGCGCGCTGCACGAGCGCGGCTTCGCCGTATCGCTGATTCCCGAGACGCTGCAGCGCACGACGCTCGGCGAGGCCGTCGAGGGCTCGCACGTGAACATCGAGGTCGACGTGCTCGCAAAGCACGTCGAGCGGCTGATCGGCGCGGGCCTTGTCGCCGTCCACGCGGAGGGGGCGCGATGAGCGGGCGCAGCGAAGGCGCGCAGCGCACCACCACGCCGTTCGCGACGATCGAGGAGGCGATCGACGAGATTCGCCGCGGGCGCATGGTCGTCGTCTGCGACGACGAAGACCGCGAGAACGAGGGCGACCTGGTGATGGCCGCGCAGTTCGTCACGCCCGAGGCGATCAACTTCATGGCCAAGGAGGCGCGCGGCTGGATCTGCCTCGCGCTGACGCCGGAGCGCTGCGACGAGCTCGGCCTCGAGCTGATGACGGCGAAGAACGAGTCGGCGCTGCAGACGCCGTTCACGATCACGATCGAGGCGCGAGACGGCGTCACCACGGGCGTCTCCGCACACGACCGGGCGCACACCATGCAGGTCGCCATCGACCCGCGCAGCCGCCCCGGCGACCTCGTCCAGCCCGGCCACGTCAACCCGCTGAAGGCCAAGCCGGGCGGCGTGCTCGAGCGCACTGGGCACACCGAGGCGAGCGTCGACCTGGCGCGCCTGGCGGGCCTGATCCCCGCCGGCGTGATCTGCGAGGTGATGAACGAGGACGGCTCGATGGCACGCGTTCCGGACCTCGCCGAGTACTGCAGGCGACACGGCCTGAAGATGGTCACGATCGCCGACCTGATCGCCTACCGCAGGCGCAACGACCGCCTGATAGAGCGCGTCGTGTCGACCCGCCTGCCTACCACCTTCGGCGAGTTCGACGCGGTCGGGTACCGCTCGCTGGTCGACGACAAGCACCACGTCGCGCTCGTGAAGGGCGAGGTTGCAGGCAAGCCCGACGTGCTCGTCCGAGTCCACTCGGAGTGCCTCACCGGCGACGTGTTCCACTCACTGCGCTGCGACTGCGGCGAGCAGCTCGAATCGGCGCTGTCGATGATCGAGCGGGAGGGTCGCGGCGTGCTGCTGTACCTCTCCCAGGAGGGACGCGGGATCGGCCTGCTCAACAAGCTCCGGGCCTACAAGCTGCAGGAGGAGGGGCTCGACACCGTCGAGGCGAACGAGCGGCTCGGACTTCCCGCCGATCTC
>DATARK010000116.1:0-20958 GCA_036264175.1 Solirubrobacteraceae bacterium | reverse complement strand
GTCGCCACCGCCGCGTGGCGCGCGCGGCGGGCTTTCGCTGCCGCCCACGAAGTCGGCGATCTCCGGGGCTGCGAGGTTGGCAAAGCCCCCTCCCGCACCCGGTCGGCAAGCCACCGCTTGGATTATCTGCACAGTGTCGGTGACGCCGATCGCCGTGGCCGGCGAGCCCGGCGTGGTCAGCGCGCTGCCGCTGTCTCCGCTGCACAGCGAGCCCGAGGGCGTGCTCGCGCAGACATACAGCGCATCGGATTCGCCGCCGCAGCGGCGCGGGAAGGCGGTGGTCATGGAGATCGCGTTGAGCTTGCCATTCAGGTCCGGCGGGCTGGAGCTCTCCTCGCCGAAGCCCGTCAAGCCGACCGCTGTGCCTTCGGGCGGACCCACGCCGAGCGCGCTCAACGCGAGCTTCTGCACCGAGCCGGCCGTTTCGGTCAACGGCGCGGAGAGCGTCAGCACGGCGAGGTCGTCGGCGCGCGGCAGCGGTTCGGTCGGGTTGTAGTAGGGATGCGGGCGCACGGACGAGACCGACCGTTCCTGGAGCGTCGGTTCGGAGGCGAGCAGGTCCGCCGTCCCGGCGCGTACTTCGAAGTCGGCGGCGGGGATCGGCTGATCGGTCGTCTCGTCGAACACGCAGTGCGCTGCCGTGACTACTTCCTTCGGGCCGATGATCGAGCCGCCGCAGAGCAGGCTTTCTCCTGCGAATTCGGCGAGCACCGCCACCTGCCAGGGCGCCTGCGCGATCGAGATCTGCGTCCCGTTGACAATCGCTGTGCGCGCGGGCGGCCGATGCACGCGGTGGCGCAGCGCGCGATCGCCGGCCGGCGCCTTGGCGCTTGCCTCTGCGGCGCGGCGGCCCCGCGCACCGGCGACCGTGGCGGTCGCGAGCATCGCCACGAGCACGAGCAGCGCGCACGCGACGCCACAGAGTCGGCTCATCTGCGCCCCCTCGATCTTCATGCGAACCGGCGGACAGCTATCACCAGGCGACTGTAGAAGCACTACTGCGGATCGACGTCCACGCTGAAGTTGATGCCGCGATGCGCGCGCGTCGCAGCGACCTCGCGCACCGCCTCGCCGACCGCGTGCACCGCGCCGCGTCTCTGCGGCGCCTTGACGACGAGCACCTCGCGCTCGCGACCGCGCAGGCGAAACAGCGAGGCCGGGCCCAGCACCGTCGCGCCGGCGGCGCTCGGCTCGGCGGCGTGCGCTGCGAAGCGCTCGCGCACGGCCGTTGCCGCCGCGCGCGCGTCGACGCTGCGCTCGGCTGAGCACACGACGCGGATCAGATGTGAGAACGGCGGATAGCTGAGCGCCTCGCGACGTTGCAGCTCCCCCGCCAGAAAGCCATCGCTGTCGTGGCGCGCCGCATGCTCGATCGCGCGCGCGTCCGGCGCGATCGTCTGCACGAGCACGCGACCTTCGCCGCCGCGCCCGACGCGTCCGGCGAGCTGAGCGATCAACGCGAACGTGCGCTCCTCCGCCCGGAAGTCCGGAAAGCGCAGCGTCGCGTCTGCGTCGAGCACGACGCCCAGTGTCACGTCCGCGAAGTCGTGGCCCTTGGCGACCATCTGCGTGCCGATCAGCACGCCACTGTCGGCCGCCTCGAAGCGGCGCAGCAGCGCACCCACGCCGCCCTGCACGTCGGCAGGCGCCTGAGCGCCCGCGGCCGCCATCGCTGCCGGCCCACCGCCCGCGCCGGCGACCGCGTCGGCGTCCAGGCGGAAGATCGGAAAGGCGCCATCCTCGTCGAGCACCGCCGCAAGCTCGTGGGCCAGGCGCTCGGTTCCCGCGCCGTGGCGTGCGACCGAGCTCGACGAGCAGACCTCGCAGCGCTGCGGCGCGCGCTGGCGATGGCCGCAGTGGTGGCAGGCCAGAAAGCCGCCCGCGCGATGCAGCACCAAGGCGACATCGCAGCAGGGACAGCCCCACACGCGTCCGCACGAGCGGCAGGACAGGAAGTTCGACCAGCCGCGGCGGTTCAGCAGCACGATCGCCTTGGCGCGCGCCGCGCGCACCTCACTCAGCGCCTGTGCGGTCGTCGGGTGCAGAGCTTGGCGCGCGCCCTGCGCCGTGTCGTCGCGCATGTCCAGCACCTCCACGCGCGGCAGCGGACGCCCGTCGACGCGGTTGCGCAGCGTCGAGCGATCCAGACGTCGGGCGCTCTCCGCGCGCGGCGTCGCGCTGCCCAGCAGCAGCAGCGCGCCGCTGCGTCGGGCGCGCTCCGCCGCCACGTCGCGCGCGTCATAGCGCGGGTCGCCCTCGTGCTTGTAGGAGGAGTCGTGCTCCTCGTCGACCACGATCAGCCCCAGCCGCTCGATCGGCGCGAACACCGCCGAGCGCGGGCCGACGCAGATCCGCGCGTCGCCCTCGCGCAGGCGGCGCCATTCGGCATAGCGCTCGCCCGGTCGCAGCTGCGAGTGCATCACCGCGACCGTCTCGCCGAAGCGTTCGATGAAGCGGCCGACGATCTGCGGCGTCAGCGCGATCTCCGGCACGAGCACGATCGCTCCGCGGTCCTGCGCCAGCGCCGTCTCTGCTGCGCGCAGGTAGATCTCCGTCTTGCCCGAGCCGGTCACGCCGTGCAGCAGGCGCTCGTGCGCGGTGCGCTCGCGCAGGGCTGCATGCAGCACCTCGAGCACCGCCTGCTGCTCGGCCGTGGCCTGCGGCATCTGCGGCGAGCGCAGGCCCACCGCCAGATGCTCCGAGCGCTTGACCGCGCGGCGTTTGCGCCCACTCAACCTGCGCGTCGCTCCCGGGGGCAGCACCAGGCCAAGCGCGCGCGCCAGCGTCGAGCAGTACTCCGCGGCGATCCATTCCGCCAGCGCGACCATCTCGCCCGGCACGCCCAGCTCGAGCGCGCGCAGCGGCGCCAACAGCTTGTCCGTCGCGACCTCGCTGGACTCGGCCAAACCGACGACCACACCGAGCACCTCACGCCGGCCGAACGGCACCACGAGCATCGAGCCGACGCCGACGGCGCCGTCGCTCAGCTCCTCCGGCAGCCGGTAGTCAAACGGCCCGCGCAGCGCGCGAGCCTTCGTCACCGGCTCCACCTGGGCGATGCAGGACACCGCCGGACCATAGACCCGGCGGCGGCTGACTCAGGGCGCTAGACCCCAGCGGCCGAGCGCAGCGCCTCGGCCTTGTCGGTGCGCTCCCACGTGAAGTCCGTGTCGTCACGGCCGAAGTGCCCGTAGGCGGCCGTCTTCTGGTAGATCGGGCGGTGCAGATTCAGCTCCTCGCGGAACGAGCCCGGGCGAAGGTCGAAGACCTCGTCGACGGCACGTGCGATCTGCCCGCGCGTCGCGCCCTGCTGCTCGGTGCCGAAGGTCTCCACCATCACCGAGACCGGGTGCGCCACGCCGATCGCGTATGCGACCTGGACTTCCGCGCGCTCGGCCAGGCCGGCGGCGACGATGTTCTTGGCCACCCAGCGCGCCGCGTAGGCGGCCGAGCGGTCGACCTTCGACGGGTCCTTGCCCGAGAACGCGCCGCCGCCGTGGCGCGCCATGCCGCCGTAGGTGTCGACGATGATCTTGCGCCCGGTCAGCCCGGCGTCGCCGACCGGGCCGCCGATCACGAAGCGCCCGGTCGGGTTGACCAGGAAGTTCCTGCGCAGCTGCGCGGAGTCGTACATCCCGTCGGGGAGGATCGGCTCGACGACGTGCTCCCACAGGTCATCGGGGATCAGCGCCTCGGCGCCCTCGGCGTGCTGCGTGGAGATCAGCAGCTTTTCGATCTGCACCGGCTTGCCGTCCTCGTAGCGCACGCTCACCTGCGTCTTGCCGTCCGGGCGCAGGTAGTCCAGCGTGCCGGTCTTGCGCACCGCCGCGAGACGCTCGGCCAGTCGGTGGGCGAGCGAGATCGGCAGCGGCATCAGCGCCTCGGTCTCGCTGGTCGCATAGCCGAACATCATGCCCTGATCGCCCGCGCCGGCGACGTCGAGCTCGTCGTCGTCGCTGGCGTCCGTGCGCGCCTCGTAGGCCTTGTCGACGCCCTGGGCGATGTCCGGCGACTGCTTGTCGATCGCGTTCAGCACGGCGCAGGAATCGGCCGAGAAGCCAAGGTCTGCGTCGGTGTAGCCGATCTTGCGAACTGTCTCGCGCGCGATTTCCTGGATGTCAACGTAGGTGTCCGTGGAGATCTCGCCAGAGACCACGATCAGACCGGTGTTCACGAGCGTCTCGCACGCCACGCGGCCATATGGATCGTCCTTCATCACGGCGTCGAGCACGCCGTCGGAGATCTGGTCGGCGATCTTGTCCGGGTGTCCCTCGGTGACGGACTCGGACGTGAACAGGAATTCGTTGTCTGAAAGCGCGGTCATAGCAGCAGGAATCGACTCCAGTCTCGTTTTTCGTTTGCGGCGGGGCCGTCGAGAGCCGCGAAAGTCTAGGGGAAGGGCCCCGCGACAGGCCCTCAGCGTGTGCTCGACGCGGCCCGGGCTTCGCCGGGCGACTCCCCCCTGCCCGCACCACGCTTGTCGGCGCGACCTCGCTGACCTCGCTCGACGAAGTCGATTATCAAAGGTATTCCATCCATTGCATAGCGCGCACGCAGCCTGTTCTCCAGGAAGTAGGCGTAGTCGCGCGTCACGCGCGTGCGCGAGTTGACCTGGATCGCAAAGCGCGGCGGGCGCTCGGCGATCTGCGTCATGTAGATCAGTTTCAGGCGGTGCTGGCTGGAGCCGCGGCGCGTGCCGACCGGCGGCTGGCGCGCCTGCACGGCCTCGGCGAGAAAGCGGTTGAGCTCCGGCGTGGGAATGCGCGCGGCCATGCGATCGCCCAGCGCGATCGCCTCGGTCAGCAGCCGCGCCACGTGGCGGCCGGTCTTCGCGCTGGCGGTCATCACGCGCGGGCGCAGCCGCAGCTTCTCGGCGACGTGCGCGCGCTCGTGGTCGAGATCGTCCTCGCTGCCTTCGCGAATGTCCCACTTGTTCAACACGATCGCCGTCGCACAGCCGGCCTTCATCGCCAGCTCTGCCACGCGGAGATCCTGCGAGGTCACGCCGTCGGTCGCGTCGCACACGACCAGCGCCACGTCGGCGCGCTCGGCCGCTCGCTGCGAGCGAAGCGCCGTGTAGTACTCCACCGAGTCGGCCACCTTGGACTGACGGCGCATGCCCGCCGTGTCGACGAGCGTCAGCTTGCGATCGCCCACCAGCAGCGGCATGTCGATCGCGTCGCGCGTCGTGCCGGCGACCTCTGAGACGATCACGCGATCCTCGCCGAGAAAGCGGTTGACCAGCGAGGACTTGCCGACGTTCGGGCGGCCGATCACCGCCAGGCGCACCGTGTCGTCGTCGGGCCGATCGTCGCCCTCCGGCAGCAGCTCGACGATGCGATCCAGCAGATCTCCCGAGCCCAGCCCCTGCGCCGCGGAGACGGCCAGCGGCTCGCCCAGGCCGAGGCGGTGGAACTCGGCCGCCAGCGGCAGCTCGGCCACGCCGTCGCACTTGTTCGCCGCGACGATCGTCGGCAGCGGCGAGCGGCGCAGCAGGTCGGCCATCTCCTCGTCGCCCGGACGCACGCCCGCGCGCGCGTCCACGACCAGCACCGCCACCTGCGCGTCGGCCAGCCCCGCGCGTGCCTGGTCGCGGATCGATCCCGCCAGCGGGTCCTCGTCCTCGAAATCCACGCCGCCCGTGTCGATCAGCTTGAACAGGCGCCCGTTCCACTCGCAGTCGAGCTCCTTGCGGTCGCGCGTGACCCCCGGGCGCTCGTGCACGACCGCCTCCCGCGTGCCCGTGAGGCGATTGATCAGCGACGACTTGCCGACGTTCGGATAACCGACGATTGCGACCTTCATCGGGTCAGTATGCCCGGCTAGCTTCGCTGCACCTGCCTGGCAAGCCTCGCGACCTGCGCCACCGCCTCGTCGATTCCGAGCTCCGTCGTGTCCAGCACCACCGCGCCATCGGCCGCCTGCAGCGGGCTGTGCTCGCGCTCCATGTCGCGCTGGTCGCGCATCGCCTGCTCGGCCAGCACCGTCGCCTCGTCGGCGCCGAGCTCGACCGCGCGCCGACGCGCGCGCTCGTGCGCGCTGGCCGTGAGAAAGACCTTCACCTCCGCGTCCGGCGCCACGACAGTGCCGATGTCGCGGCCCTCGGCGACCCAGTCGCCGCGCGCGATCAGCGCTCGCTGCATTGCCACGAGCGCCTCGCGCACGCCGGCCTCGCGCGCCACCGCAGACGCCGACTGCGAGACCTCGGCGCTGCGAATCTCCGCCGTCACGTCACGGCCGTCGAGCAGCACCGCGTCCGGCGCGACGAACTCGATGCGCGCCGCGCGCGCCAGCTGCGCCGGGTCGGCCTGCGGCTCGGCCAGCGCCAGCAGCCCGATGCAGCGATACATCGCGCCGCTGTCCAGATACGTGAAGCCCAGCTCGCGCGCCACCGCGCGCGCGACAGTCGACTTGCCCGCTCCGGCCGGTCCGTCGATCGCTACGAGCAAAGGCTCGCCAGGTCCTCGACGAACCGCGGGTAGGAGACCGCCGCCGCCTCCATGCCGAGCACCTCCACGCCCTCCTGCGAGGCCAGACCGGCCACGGCGCCCATCATCGCCATGCGATGGTCGCCCTTGGCGTCGATCGTGCCGCCGCGCAGGCCGCCGCTGCCGGTCACCACGAAGCCGTCCTCGGTCGCCTCGATCTCCGCGCCGAGCCCGCGCAGGCCCTCGACCGCGCCGGCGATGCGGTCTGACTCCTTCACGCGCAGCTCCTGCGCTCCGCGCACGACCGTCTCGCCCTCGGCAAAACAGCCCAGCAGCGCGACCAGCGGCAGCTCGTCGATCGCCAGCGGCACCTCTTCGGCCTCCACGACCGTCCCCTCCAGCGCGCCGTGGGCGACGTCGAGATCGCTCACCGGCTCCTCGGGCGTGAGCTCGCCGCTCTCGTCCTCGAGGTCGCCGAGCACGATGCCCTGCATGCGCCGCGCGATACGCATGAAGCCCGTGCGCGTCCAGTTGACGCCCACGTCTGCGATCAGCAGGCGCGAGTGCGGCACGAGCATGCCGGCGGCGATCAGAAAGGCCGCGGAGCTGGGGTCGCCGGGAACGCGCACGCTCTCGAGCTGCAGCTCGTCGGTGTTGACGACGGTCACGTGCCGTCCGTTTCGGTGAATGCCCACGCCCGCGCGCAGCAGCATGCGCTCGGTGTGGTCGCGGCTGCGCGACGGCTCTGACAGCGTCGTCGCGCCGTCGGCCGCCAGCGCCGCAAGCAGCACGCACGACTTGACCTGCGCGCTGGAGACCTCCAGGTCATAGGAGATCGCGCGCAGGTGGCTGCCGCGCACGACCAGCGGCGGCAAGCGGCCGTTGCGCGCGCTCAGCTGTGCGCCCATCGCACGCAGCGGCTCTGCAATGCGGTCGACCGGCCGGCGGCGAATCGACTCGTCGCCGTCGAGCGTGAACGAACGGCCCTCCTGCGCGGCCAGCCAGCCGGGCAGCAGGCGCAGCAGCGTTCCGGCGTTGCCGACGTCGATCGGCCCGTCGGGCTCGCGCGCCTCGCGCAGTCCCGTGCCGCGCACGACCACCTCCTCGTCGCGCAGCTCCACCAGCGCGCCCAAAGCGGCCACCGCGGCGAGCGTGGAGTCGGTGTCGGCCGCGTGCAGGTAGTGCTCGATGCGCACCGGCTCGGAGGCCATCGCGCCGAGCAGCGCGGCGCGATGCGAGATCGACTTGTCAGGTGGCGCGCGCAGCTCGCCGGTCAGCCCGCGCGCCGGCTCAAAGCGCTTGTTCATGCTCGCCCGTTCATGCGCGCGCCACCGGAAAGCCCAGGCCGTCGATCAGCTCTTCGGCGCGCGAGGCCTGCGCCTCGCCGCCGATCCACAGTGCGACCACGCCCTGGCTGTTGTCCTCCGACGGCGACAGCGCCATGTCGCGGATGTTCACGCCCGCGCGACCGAGTGCTAAAGCGATCTCGGCGATCACGCCGGGCCGGTTGGGCACCGAAGCGCGCAGCTCGCTGACCGGCCCGCCGGTCAGGCCCGCGCCGAGCAGCTCGTCACGATCTTCGCGCGCGCTGTCGTTCCACGCCGCCACCGCCTGCGCATCGGCAGCCGCCAGCCAGGCGCGCACTTCGGCCAGGCGCTCGGCGAAGGCGTCGATCGCGGCGATCAGCGCATCTGCGTTTGCCAGGTAGATGTCCGTCCAGATCGCGCTGTTGGCGCCCGCCACGCGCGTGGCGTCGCGAAAGCTCGGCCCGACGGCCGGCACGCGCCCCTCGGCCGTCACGTCCAGCGCGCTCGCCGCCTGCGCCGCCAGCACGTTTGCGAGCACGTGCGGCAGATGCGAGATCGTCGCGAGCAGCCTGTCGTGCGTCTCTGCGTCGATCGCCACCGGTCGCGCGCCGATCGCCGTCAGCAGACGGTGCAGGCGCTCGTAGAGCACGCCCGCGCTGTTGGCCGCCGGCGTCAGGTACCACACGGCACCGTCGAACAGATCCTCGCGCGCATGCTCGACGCCGGAGGTCTCCGCGCCGGCCAGCGGGTGACCGCCGATGAAGCGCTCGTCCGCCCCCGCCCCCGCCAGCACGCGCTTGGTCGAGCCGACGTCGCTGACCACGCAGTCCGGCCCGGCGCCCGCGAGCGCTTCGTCGACCGTCTGCACGAGCGCGCCGACCGGAGCCGCGACGAAGACCACGTCGGCGCCACGCACGGCATCGGCCACATCCACGCCGGCGCGGTCGATTGCACCGGCCGCCAGCGCGCGCGCCAGCACCTGCTCGTCGGGATCGAAGCCACAGACCTGAGCGTCGGCGCGACGCCGGGCCGCCAAGCCGATCGAGCCGCCGATCAGCCCGACCCCGAGGACAGCGATCCGCATCCGATCAGCGCTGCGCCGAGTGCGTCCGCATGGCTTTGCGATCGCGCACGGATCGTGCCAAGCCCTTCAGCACCCCGATGGTCGTCTCCCAGCCCACACACCCGTCGGTGATCGACTGGCCGTAGCGCAGCTCGACACCGGGCGTCAGATCCTGTCGGCCGGCGACGAGAAACGACTCCAGCATCACGCCGACGATCGCCTCGCTGCCCTGCGCGACCTGCCCGCCCACATCCGCTGCGACAGCCGGCTGCTGCTCGGGCTGCTTGCCGCTGTTGTCGTGGCTGAGGTCGATCATCACGCGCCGAGGAAGCTGGGCGGCCTCGAGCAGATCGAGCGCAGCCGCCACGCCGGAGGCGTCGTAGTTGGGCTGACCTTTGCCCCCGCGCAGAATCACGTGGCAGTCGGCGTTTCCACGCGTGTACAGGATCGCAGGCGTGCCGTTTGGATCGATGCCGGCGAAGGCATGCTGCGCCGCCGCGGCGCGCACGGCGTCCACGGCGACCTGCACGTTGCCGTCGGTGCGGTTCTTGAAGCCGACCGGCATCGACAGGCCGGAGCCCAGTTGGCGGTGGATCTGGCTCTCGGTCGTGCGCGCTCCGATCGCGCCCCAGGAGACCGCGTCGGCGATGTACTGCGGCGTGATCGGATCGAGGAACTCACAGCCGACGGGAAGGCCGCTGTCGAGCACGCCGAGCAGCACGCGCCGCGCCAGGTGCAGGCCGGCGTTGACGTCGCCCGAGCCGTCGAGGTGCGGGTCGTTGATCAGGCCCTTCCAACCGGTCGTCGTGCGCGGCTTCTCGAAGTAGACGCGCATCGCGATCAGCAGCTCGCCACTGAGATCGGACGCGTGCTTCGCCAGGCGCGCCGCGTACTCCAGCGTCGCGTCGGGGTCGTGCACGCTGCAGGGTCCGACGACGACCAGCAGCCGCTCGTCGGCGCCCTCCAGGACGGCCTGGACCTCGCGCCGGCCGCGGACCACGACGTCGGCCTGCACGCTGCTCAAAGGCAGCTCCTCGAGCAGCGCATCGGGCGCGAGCAGCGGTACCACGCGTTCGATCCGCCTGTCTCGGACGAAGTCGGCCGGCCGCAGCTCGGCGCCGGGAAGCTCAGGCAACAGCCGGCTCCCTTCTCGCGAGCGCTTTTCCGGCCAGCAGCGCCGCGTTCTCGACGGCTAGCGCGTACTGCGCGAACTCGTCCGCACGCAGCGCCTGCGGACCGTCGCAGATCGCCTCGTCGGGGTTCGGGTGAACCTCGACGATGATGCCGTCGGCGCCCACGGCGGCGGCGGCCATCGACAGCGGCAGCACCAGCTCGCGCCGGCCGGCGGCATGGCTGGGGTCGACGATCACCGGCAGGTGCGAGAGCTCCTTGAGCACAGGCACCGCCATCAGGTCCAGCGTGAAGCGGTAGGCGGTCTCGAACGTGCGAATGCCGCGCTCGCACAGCATCACGTTGGGGTTGCCTTCCTTGAGGATGTACTCGGCGGCCATCAACAGCTCGTCGAGCGTCGAGGACAGCCCGCGCTTGAGCAGCGCCGGGCGCCCCGAGCGGCCGATCTCGGCCAGCAGCGGGTAGTTCTGCATGTTGCGCGCGCCGATCTGCACGACGTCGGCGACCTCCAGCACGGCGTCGATGTCACACATGTCCATCAGCTCGGTGACAACCGGCAGGCCCGTCTCCGACTTGGCCTCGGCGAGCAGGCGCAGACCCTCTTGGCCGAGGCCCTGGAAGGCGTATGGCGAGGTGCGCGGCTTGTAAGCGCCTCCACGCAGCAGCGTGGCGCCGGCGTCGCGCACGACACGCGCCGTCTGCAGGGTCTGCTCGCGCGACTCCACGGTGCAGGGACCGGCGATCAGCGCGAAGTGCTCGCCGCCGACCTTGCGCCCGGCGATATCCAGCACCGAGCGCTCGCCGTGGGTCATCTGCGCAGATGCCAGCTTGTAGGGCTTGAGGATCGGCATCACGCGATCCACGCCCGGCTGGCCCTCCAGCCCAAGGCCCTCGACGTTGACGTCCTGCTCCACGTCGCCGATCGCGCCGATCACCGTCAGGCGCGCGCCGACGATGCGGTGGGCCAGCGCGCCCGCGCTCTCGATCTTCTCTACGACCGCCTCGACCTGCTCCTCGGTCGCGGTCTCCTTCATCACGATCATCATCGATTCATCCTTTCAGCAATCCCAAATCAGTGGTGTGAACAGCTGCGTGGCCGGAGCCGTCCGGCTCCCGCGAGCTGGGACGCTTCGGTCCCGTCTGAAAGGCGCTCGGTCCCCTGCTTTGGGGACCCGGTGCGGCGACAGGCGCCCGCTCGCGAACGGGCCCTGGCCGAAGCGCCTAGCTAAATCGCCAGGTGCGGGCGTAATACGACCATTCGACGCGCGCGGTGCAGCTGAGCGTGGATGCGGGGGCGGCGTGAGACATGGTCGTTGGCCGACGTTGTAGCACCTTCAAAGCACCTCGGCAAGCGCATCGAGAAAGCGTGCGTTCTCCGCGGCCGTGCCGTAGGTCACGCGCAGCGATCCCGCCTCGCCCAGCGCGGCGCCGCCGCGCACCAGCACGCCGCGCTCCTGCAGGCCGCGCATGACGACCTGCTCGTCTCTCTCCTGGCCCAGCGAGAACCAGCAGAAGTTGGCCTGCGACTCCGCCGGTTCGATGCCCAGCGCGCGCAGGCGCTCATCGACGGAGATGCGCTCGGCGACGTTGCGCGCGACGCGGTCGATCACCGCGTCCTGGTGCTCCAGCGCCTCCAGCGCCGCCGCCTGCGCGAGCGCGTTGCAGAAGAACGGCTGGCGCACCTGGTCCAGCGCCTGAGGCAGGCGATCCGAACCGCACAACGCGAAGCCGACGCGAAGCCCGCACAGGCCGTGCACCTTGGAGAAGGTCCGCAGCAGCATCAGGTTGGGGTGCTGTGCGAGCAGGTCGATCGACGCGTCGGGGTCCTGCAGCAGGTTGAACTCGCAGTAGGCCTCGTCGACGATCACGCACACGTGCGGCGGCACCTCGTCGAGGAACTGCGCTATCTGCTCCAGCTCGATCGCCGTGCTCGTCGGGTTGTTCGGATTGCAGACGATCGCCAGGCGCGTCGCGACGGTGATCTCTGCGAGCATCGCCGGCAGGTCGTGGCGCGCATCGACGTCCAGCGGCACGGTGATCGCGCGAGCGCCGGAGGCGGCGCCGAGGTGCGGATACACCGAGAACGACGGCCACGAGTAGACCAGCTCGGCGCCCGGCTCGAGCAGCGCCTCGCCGGCGGCCAGCAGGATGTCGCACGATCCGTTGCCGATCGCGATGCGCGACTGCGCCACGCCGTAGCGGTCTGAAAGCCGCGCGCGCAGGCGCGAGCTGGACGGATCGGGATAGCGGTTGAGCGTCGCCAGCGCCCGCTCGATCGCCTCGCGCACCTGCGGCAGCGGCGGGTAGGGCGACTCGTTGCTGGCCAGTCGCACAACCGGCGCGTCGTCGGCGTAGCCGCCGGCGACCGGGTAGCTCGGCAGCCTGCTGACGCGCTCTGAGAACTCCAGTGGCACGCGCCTATTGTGCCGCTTGTAAGTCTTCGCGCAGGACGCTCGCCTCGCCGAGGTACACGTGCTGGGGAACGTGATCGTCCTCGGCGTAGTAGTGGATCAGCACGCGAATCACGTGCTGCAGCGAGCGCGGCACTGCGATCTCGCGCGCGCACAGCAGCGGCACGCCCTCGAAGCCCAGACTGCGCGCGGCGACCGCCGGAAACTCGGCGTTCAGATCGTTCGTCGCGGTGAAGATGCAGCTGACGACCGTCTCGGGTGCCAGTGAGTTGCGACGCATGATCTCCTGCATCAGCTCGGTCGTCGCGTCGAGTATGTCCTGGGCGTCGTTGCGCTCGACGCTGTTGGCGCCGCGCAGGGCGAAAAGTCGCATGCAGGCGATTGTGTCAGAGCGCCCGCAGCAGCCCCAGCTCGTGCTCTGACAGCAGGCGGTGCTCGCCCTCACGCAGATCGTCGAGCTCCAGCGGGCCGAAGCGCACGCGCACCAGCGCCAGCACCGGGTGCCCGACGGCCGCGCACATGCGTCGAATCTGGCGGTTGCGCCCCTCATGGATCGTCAGCTCGAGCTCGTGCTCGCCCAGACGCCGCGCGCGCGCCGGCGCTGTCAGCCCGTCCTCCAGCCGCACGCCGTCGCGCAGTCGCCGCAGCGCCGCGTCGCCGATCGGGGCGCCGCCGAGCGTCACGCGGTAGGTCTTGTGCACCTCGAAGCTCGGATGCGTCAGCCGGTTGGCCAGCTCGCCGTCGTTGGTCAGCAGAATCAGGCCGCTGGAGTCGGCATCCAGGCGCCCGACCGGATACAGGCGCGCCTGCGGCTCGGCCACCAGGTCGAGCACGGTCCTGCGCCCGTGCGTGTCGCGCGCCGTCGAGACGATTCCCGCCGGCTTGTGCAGTGCGTAGGTGACGCGCCGCTCGGCGCCCGAAAGCTCGCGCCCTTCAACCCTCACGCGATGCTCGTCGGTCACATCGCGTGCAGGGTCGAGCACGACCTCGCCGTCAACGCTCACGCTTCCTGCCGCGATCAGCTTCTCCGCCGCGCGGCGCGAGGCGACGCCCGCGTGAGCCAGGTACTTGGCCAGACGCATCAGCGCGCGTGACCGCGGCGAAGCGGCGTGCCTGCGACGGCGGGTTCGGGCACTCGACTCATCTGCTGCAACCATTACCAGGCCGCTGCGCGCAAACCAAAGCCCATGGACCTGCCACTACTCGAGAAGACGCTCGCCGAGCACGACCAGCCGCGCTTTCGCGCGCGCCAGGTGTGGGCCTGGACGGCGCGCGGCGCGCGCAGCTTTGCCGAGATGACCGATCTGCCGGTGGAGCTGCGCGAGACGCTTGCGCGCGAGCTGCCGTTCTCCAGCCTCACGCTGCGCGACGAGGCGCGCGCCAGCGACGGCACGGTCAAGGCGCTGTTCGCCACGGCCGACGGGCGTC
Source organism: Solirubrobacteraceae bacterium (assembly GCA_036264175.1). Taxonomy (GTDB): domain Bacteria; phylum Actinomycetota; class Thermoleophilia; order Solirubrobacterales; family Solirubrobacteraceae; genus Palsa-744. Next base: position 7,190 of record DATARK010000116.1, on the reverse strand, counting down.
CGCTGGAGGCCGTGCTGATGCGCTATCGCGACGGACGGCGCTCGATCTGCGTCTCCTCGCAGTCGGGCTGTCCGTTGACGTGCAGCTTCTGTGCGACCGGACAGATGAAGTTCGCGCGCAACCTGACGGCCTCTGAGATCGTCGACCAGGCTCTGCACTTCCGCCGTCTGGAGTCCGCGCCGCAGGGCGTCACCAACTGCGTGTTCATGGGCATGGGCGAGCCGATGCTCAACCTCGACAACGTGCTCGCCGCCTGCGAACGCCTGCCCGACGTCGGCATCGGCCACCGCCACACGGCGATCTCCACCGTCGGCTGGATCCCCGGCATCGAACGGCTGGCCGAGCAGGACATGCCCCTGCGCCTGGCGCTTTCGCTGCACGCCGCCGATGACGCGCTGCGCTCTCAGCTGATGCCGGTCAACGACCGCTACCCGCTGCGCGACGTGATCGACGCCTGCCACCGCTTCTACGAGCGAAAGCGCCGCCGCGTGTTCATCGAGTACGTGATGCTCGCGGGCGTCAACGACCGCTACGAGCAGGCTCTGGCGCTGGCCCGCGCGCTGGCGCCCAAGCGCGAGGGCGAGCGCTCGATCTTCAAGGTCAACCTGATCCCCTACAACCCCACCGACTCGCCCTACGACGGCTCCACGCGCGCATCCATCGCCGCCTTCCGCGACGCGCTCGTCGCCAACGACATCCCCGCGACCATCCGCCTCACGCGCGGACAGGACATCGACGCCGCCTGCGGCCAACTCGCGGCTCGTGCACGATAGCCATCGTATTACGCAACGGCGATTTAGTGCCATGTAGATGTACGTGCCGATAGCCATCGTATCTACACCGTGCGGGCTTGACGATGTCGTTAACAGCCACCGATAGCCATGGTATTCACGTCGTACATACGATGGCTATCGCCAGCTTCAAGAGAACACACCTCATCCACGCAGCGGAGCGTTGCCGCGCTAGGAATCCCCGCCGCCCGCCCTGGCCTCGCCCGCGCGCAGCAGCCGCTCGCGCAGCTCGGCCTGCTCCTCGGGCGTGGGGTCCCATTGCGCGACGTCGGGCAGCTCGTCCAAACCGCGCAGGCCGAACAGCTTGAGGAACTGCGTGGTCGTGCGGTAGACGACCGCGCCGAACTGCGAATGCCCGGCCTCCTCGATCAGGCCGCGGTCGAGCAGCGTGGCCACTGCCGAGTCGGCGCTGACGCCGCGAATGCGCGCGATCTCCGGCCGCGACACGGGCTGCAGGTAGGCGACGATCGCCAGCGTCTCGGCCTGCGCCGGCGTCAGCGTGGACACGCGCGGGCGGCTGAACAGCCGTCGCGCGGCCTCCTCGGACTCGGGATCTGAGGCGAACGTCCAGCCGCCGCCCAGCTCGCGCAGCGCGATGCCCGAGCGACCGGGCGAATGACGCTCGGCCAGCAGCGCCAGCGCGGCGGCGACCGCTCCCTCGCCGGCCTGCGTGGCCTCGGCCAGCTCGCTCGTGCTCAGCGGGTCGGTAGACAGGAACAGCAGTGACTCGATCGTGCGCGCGAGTTTCGGCGCCTCGTCGGGCTCCTGCACGTCGCTCACCCCGCCGACCCTCCGGCGCCGGCGGTGGCCAGCGAGACAGGCGCAGCGCCGAGTGCGGCAGGCGGCGGGCTCACGGCGATCTCGCCGAAGCTCTCGCCCTGCTGCCAGTCGGCCTCGCCGCGCTTGTAGAGCTCGAGCAGCGCGAACAGCGTGACGGCCACGGTCATGCGATCGGCGCCGCGCACGGCCTCCTCGAAGCTGAAGGCGCCGCGGCGCAGCAGGCCGCGCAGCAGAGCCAGGCGCTCGGACACCGCTACGCGCGGCGTGGAGACGTGACGCAGGCTGATCTGCGGCGGCATCGTCAGCAGGCGGCCCATGGCCTCGCCGAGCGCCTCGGGGTCCTGCGAGCCGTCTGCCGCCGGCACGACCGTGCGTCGCAGGCCTGGCGGCAGCGGCGCCTCGCGAAAGCGCACGCCGCGCTCGGCGCCCAGCAGCTCGCCGAGATGCCCCGCGGCCGAGCGATAGCGACGCGCGTCGAGCATGCGCGCGAGCAGCTCCTCGGCTGCCTGTTCGGGCTCGATGTCGAGCTCCTGCTCCTCGTCGCCCATCAGCATCAGGCGCGACTTCAGCTCCAGCAGCGCGGCGATCAACACGATGAACTCCGTCGCGGTCTCCAGGTCCAGCTCGCCGCGCTCTTCGAGATGATCGAGGTAGGCCAGCACGACCTCGGCGAGCTGCAGCTCGAGCAGGTCGACCTCTTCGCGCAGCACGAGTGTCAGCAGCAGGTCAAACGGGCCGGTGAAGACCTCGAGGTCCAGCTCGAGCGTACTTATGCTCATGCTCCGGCCTCCGTCCAGTCGGCCGCTCTGATGTGGACGGTCGGCATCCTGCCGCCCGTGATCGCACCTTCGGTGCTCATGGCGTCAAGTTACTGTCCGCGCCTGACGTGGAGAGCCGAAGCCCATGCGCTCGCGCACGTCGGCAAGCGTCTCGGCGGCGATCGCGCGAGCGCGTGCGGCGCCGCCGTCGAGGATCGCATCGAGCGCCTGCTCGTCGCCGCGCAACTGCGCGTAGCGCTCGCGCACGGGCGTCAGGTACTCGACCACGGCGGTCGCGACGGCGCCCTTGAGCTCGCCGTAGCGCGCCTGGGCGAACTCGGCTTCGATCGTCGCCGGCTCTGAACCGCGCACGGCGGCGAGGATTTCGATCAGGTTGCCGACGCCGGGCTTGTCAGGGCCGCGCCGTACCTCGTCGCCGGAGTCGGTGACGGCGCTCTTGATCTTCTTCTCGATCGCCTTGGGCTCGTCGAGCACGTGCACGGTGCCCTGCTCGGAGCCGACGCTGGTCGACATCTTGCGCGTGGGCTCCTGCAGATCCATGATCCGCGCGCCGACCTCGGGGATGCGGTGCTCGGGCACGACGAGCACGTCCTCGCCGTCGCCGAAGCGCGCGTTGAAGCGCCGGGCGACGTCGCGCATCAGCTCCAGGTGCTCGCGCTGATCCTCGCCGACGGGGACCTCGGTGGCGCGGTAGGCGAGCACGTCAGCGGCCTGCAGCACCGGGTAGAAGAGCAGCGCCGACGAGACGAGCTCGCGCTGCGTCTGCGACTTGTCGCGGAACTGGTGCATGCGCTGCAGGCGCCCCAACTCCGTCAGGCTCGACAGCAGCCAGGTTAGTTCGGTGTGCTGTGCAACGTCGGACTGGCGAAACAGGATGCAGCGGGCGGGGTCGACGCCGGCGGCGAGCAGAATCGCGGTCGTGTCATACGTCCGCTCGCGCAGCTCTGACGGCTCGTAGGGCAACGTGATCGCGTGCAGATCGACGATGCAGTAGATCGCCTCGCCGCGGTCCTGCCCGGCGACGTACTGCGCGATCGCGCCGATGTAGTTGCCCAGGTGCTTGCGGCCGGTCGGCTGGATGCCGGAGAAGATGCGCATGTCGCCCAGCGCCGCTCGCTCAGCGCCGCCGCAGCGCGCTGTCGGTCAGCCACGGCGGGTCCCAGCCGCGTTCGTCGGGATTGACGCTCTGGCCCGGCGGCACGATCTCGTCGATGCGATCGAGCACGTCGTCGCTCAGCGAGGTCTCGAGCGCCGGAAGCTGGCTGTCGAGCTGCTCGGACGTGCGCGGGCCGATGATCGGCGCGGTGACCGCCGGGTGGCGCATGACGAAGGCCAGCGCGAGCTCGATCAGCGTGTGGCCGCTCTGCGCGGCGAGCTCGCCCAGCGCCTGTGCCGCCTCCAGCTTGCGCTGGTTGGCCGGCATGGTCATGTCATAGCGCGAGGGAATCATCTGCGCGCGGCGGCTTGTGGCCGGCGACTCGCCGCCCTTGTCGTACTTGCCCGACAGCCAGCCGCCGGCGAGCGGACTCCAGGGGATCACGCCCATGCCGTACTTGGCGCACACCGGCAGCACCTCGGCCTCGACGGCGCGGTGCAACAACGAGTACGGCGGCTGCTCGCATACGAAGCGCTCGCGCCCGCGCTTCTGGCTGACCCACTGCGCCTCGACGATCTGGCTCGGCGGAAAGGTCGAGCTGCCGATATAGCGGACCTTGCCGGCGCGAACGAGATCGCTGAGCGCGCCGAGCGTCTCGTCGATGTCGGTGTCGATCTCCGGACGGTGGATCTGGTAGAGGTCGATCCAGTCGGTGCCCAGGCGACGCAGGCTGTTGTCGACCTCCTGGACGATCCAGCGTCGCGTGTTGCCGAACTGGTTGGGGTCGTGGTCGTGCATCTTGCCGTGCACCTTCGTGGCCAGCACGACCGAGTCGCGCTTGCCGTCGGCCAGCGCCTTGCCGACGATCTGCTCGGACTCGCCGCGCGAGTACACGTCGGCGGTGTCGATGAAGTTGATGCCGGCGTCGAGCGCGCGGTGGATGATGCGCACGGAGTCGTCGTGGTCGGTGTTGCCCCAGGCGCCGAACATCATCGCGCCAAGGCACAGCGGGCTGACCTTGACGCCGGTGCTGCCGAGCTCGCGGTAAGCGATCGTGGCCATCGCCGCGAGCCTAGTCGAGCGCCTGGCGTATCACCGGACGCTTTGCCGCCGCCACCTCGTCGAGCCGGCGCACGGGCGTGGAGTAGGGCGCGTCCAGCGCGATCTGCGGGTCCTTGGTCGCCTCGGCGAGGATCTGTGCGATCGCGTCGGCGAACGCGTCGAGCGTCTCCTTGGTCTCGGTCTCGGTCGGCTCGACCATCAGCGCCTCGTCGACGAGCAGCGGGAAGTAGACGGTCGGCGGGTGAAAGCCGAAGTCGAGCAGGCGCTTGGCCAGATCGAGCGTCTTGATCTTCAGCGCGCGCTTCATCGGTCCGCCGGAGAGCACGAACTCGTGCATGCACAGCTCGCCGTAGGCCAGCGGCAGGTGCTCGGCGACGCCCTTCTCGCGCAGGCGGGCCAGCAGGTAGTTGGCGTTGAGCACGGCGACCTCCGAGGCGTCCTTCAGGCCGTCGGCGCCGAGCGAGCAGATGTAGGCGTAGGAGCGCACGAAGCAGCCGTAGTTGCCGTGAAAGCCGCGCAGGCGGCCGATCGACTTCGCGCCGCCGTTGTCAGAGTCCTCGTCGAGCGCGAACGAGCCGTCGTCGCCGCGCGTGACGACCGGCCGCGGCAGAAACGGCGCGATGCGATCTGACACGGCGATCGGCCCCGAGCCAGGACCGCCGCCTCCGTGCGGCTGCGTGAAGGACTTGTGCAGGTTGAAGTGCACGATGTCAAAGCCCATGTCGCCGGGACGCGACAGTCCCATGACGGCGTTGAGGTTGGCGCCGTCGTAGTACAGCGTCGCGCCGACGTCGTGCACGATCGAGGCGATCTCCTCGATGTTCGGGTCGAACAGCCCGAGCGTGTTGGGGTTGGTCAGCATCAGGCAGGCGACGTCCGTGTCGGCCTTGGCGCGCAGGTCGTCGAGGTCGATGCCGCCGTCGGCGTTGGTCGCGAGCTTGACGACCTCCAGGCCGGCCATCGTCACGGTCGCCGGATTGGTGCCGTGCGCAGTGTCGGGCGTGAGCACCTTGTGGCGCGTCTCGCCGCGATCCTCGTGATAGGCGCGCGTCAGCAGCACGCCGGCGAGCTCGCCGTGCGAACCGGCCGACGGCTGAAGCGACACGTGCGGCAGGCCGGAGATCTCGCCGAGCGCGTTCTGCAGGTTGAACATCAGCTCCAGCGCGCCCTGCGCGCGCTCGGCGTCCTGCAGCGGGTGCAGACGGGCGTGCCCGGGCAGCGCCGCGGCGCGCTCGTGCAGGCGCGGGTTGTGCTTCATCGTGCACGAGCCAAGCGGATAGAAGCCCGAGTCCAGGTCGAAGTTGCGCTTGGAGATGCCCACGTAGTGGCGCACGATCTCCGGCTCTGAGACCTCCGGCAGCCGCGCCGGCTGCGCGCGGCGAAAGCGCGCCGGCAGGACCGACTCGGCGTCGGGCGCGGGCACGTCCAGCGGCGGGCAGGCGAACGCGCGGCGGCCGGGCGCGCCCTTCTGGAAGATCGTCGTGGCGCGCTCGCGCTGCAGCGGGCCGGCCGCTGCGGCGCCGACCGGCGCACCGTGGTGCGGGTGGTGACCGTCGATGCCCGGATCGGCGTGCAGGTGGTTTTCGTCGATCGCGCTCATGCCACGCCTGCCGTTTGTGCGACCTGCTCAGAGCCCGTCGTGGCGCCGTCTCGCTCGGCTGCGACAGCCGCACCGAGCGTCGCCGCCAGACGGTCGATGTCGGCGCGCGAGCGCTTCTCGGTGAGCGCCACGAGCAGCACGCCGCGATCCTCCTGGCGACCGCTCAGTGCGTGCACGTCGACGCCCGGGTTGACGCCGTGGGCCAGGCAGCGCCGGCGAACGCCGGCGACGTCGGCGTCCAGGCGCAGCGCGAACTCGCGCACGACCGGCTGCTCGTGCAGCCTGTGCACGCCGGGCAGCGCCGCGAGCGTCTCGCGCGCGTAGTGCGTTCGTGCCAGCAGCAGCTCGCCGAGCTCGACGATGCCGCGTCGCCCGAGCCAGGCCAGGTGCACGACGCCCGCGAGCGCGTTGAGCGCCTGCGCGGTGCAGATGTTCGAGGTGGCCTTCTCGCGGCGGATGTGCTGCTCGCGCGTCTGCAGCGTCAGGACGAAGCCGCGGCGCCCGTCGACGTCGGTCGTCTCGCCGGCGATGCGCCCGGGCATGCGGCGCAGGTACTGCTCGCGGGCGGCGAAGAAGCCGAACGACGGGCCGCCGAAGTCCAGGCGGTTGCCCAGCGGCTGGCCCTCGCCGACGCACACGTCGACGCCGCAATCGCCCGGTGTGGCGAGAATGCCCAGCGCGATCGGATCGGCCTGAGCGATCACCACCGGCTCGCCGGCCTACTTGGCGGCGGCGCTGAGCGCGGCGGCGTCCTCGACGGCGCCGAAGAAGTTCGGCTGCGCGAAGATCCCCGCGCTGGTGTCGGCGTCGATCGCCTCGGCCCACGCGGTGGCATTCGTTACACCTTCTGACAGCGGCACCTCGACGACGTCCATGTCATAGCCGTGCGCGAGCGTCTTCAGCGTCTGCAGCGTGTGCGGGTGCAGGCCGGCGCTGGCGACGAGCGTGCGCTTGGAGTTGTGCAGCTTGGCCAGGTAGGCGGCTGCGGCGACCGCCGAGGGGCCCTCGTAGGTCGAGGCGTTGGAAACCGGCAGGCCGGTCAGCTCGGAGATCGCCGTCTGGTACTCGAACATCACCTGCAG
>DATARK010000080.1:0-6508 GCA_036264175.1 Solirubrobacteraceae bacterium | reverse complement strand
CCGAGGTGCCGGCGCCCCCAAGGCCGGAGGCGTGGGCAAACGGGAGAAGGCAGGCGCCGGCGACCGGGAGGCCAAGCGCCAGCGACACAAGCGACGCCACCGACAGCGCCCTCACGGCCACGGCCCCTTCACCGGTCCTCGACGACCACGCGCACGGTATGCAGCAGGCGGTCGCTCGCGCCGCGCACGCTGCCGCCGAGCTCGAGCGTTCGCCGCACGTAGGCCAGCGTCTCGGCTGTCAGCCGCTCGCCGGGAAGCACGTTGGGGATGCCGGGCGGATAGGTGGCCAGCGACTCTGCGGCGATGCGCCCGACCGCTTGGTCGGCGGGCACCGCTTCTTGGGCACCGAGGAAGGCGTCGCGCGGCGTCATCGCCAGCTCGCCCCAGGGCGGCGCGGCGGCGAAGCTGGTGCTCGCGCCGGAGGGGTCGAGCCCCACCTGCGCTGCGGCCTGTTGGAGCGCTCCGACCAGGCGCGCGGCCTCAGGCAGCGCGCGCTCGCCCATGCCGAACACCGCCACGACGACGTTCTGGCCGTACAGCTCGAGGTTGATGTCGCCGATCTCACGCAGCATTGGCGCCAGCTCATAGCCGGTCGCGGCGATGCCACGCACGTCGACGGCAAGGCGCAACGGGTCATAGGCGAACACGCCGGCTCGTCCGGTCATGCGCTCGTCGAGCACGTCCAGACCGTCGATCGCGCGGATCTGTGCACGCGTGTCGGCGAGCGTCTGCATCGTGTGCGCGAGCAAATCGTGACCGCTGTGGACGGCCAGCCGCCGCGCCGCGTCAAGCGAGGCCGTCAGCAGCGAGCTGGGGCTGGTCGATTCGGTCAGCGTGACCGCACGGTCGACGGCGTCCTCGCCGATCATCTCCGCGCCGCCGGCGCCGAGATGCAGCATCGCCGACTGCGTCAGGCTGCCGACGATCTTGTGCGTGCTGGAGATCACCAGGTCGGCTCCGAGCGAGAGCGCGTGCGCCGGCAGATCCTCGTGGAAGGCCATGTGCGCGCCCCACGCCTCGTCGACGATCAGCGGCACGCCATAGGAATGCGCGACCTCGGCCAGCGCGCGCACATCGGCCACGGCGCCGAAATAGGTCGGCGAGACGACCCACGCGCCTGCAGCGCCGGGTGTCCTCGCGAGCGCCTCGTCGAGCGTGGCGGGCAGCAGGCAGTGCGCGATGCCGAGCTCGGGGTCGACCTGCGGCGCGACGAACGTGGGGCGCAGCCCGGACAGGATCAGCGCGTCGACGGCGCTGGAGTGCGCGTTTCGCTGCACGACGACCTCGTCGCCGTGATGGGCTAGCGCGAGCCCTGCGGAGAGGTTGCCCTGCGATGCGCCGTTGACGAGAAACCACGCTCGATGGGCGCCCCAGGCGTCGGCGGCCAGCCGCTGGGCCTGCTCGAACGGCGTCGGCTCTGGACCGATGTCGATGCCGTAGGTCAGCGCGGGGATGTCCAGGCCGATGGCCCGCTCGCCCAGCGCCTCGAGCAGCTGCGGGTCGGCGCCGGGACCGCCCTTGTGGCCGGGAACGTGCAGGCGCGCAGGGTCGCGCTCGGCGTACTCGATCAGCGCCTGCAGGTACGGAGCGTCGTCTTGAGCTGAGGCCATGGCCTCAGGCTAGACGGCCGCTGGGCGCGAGGCCGGCCGGAGGTTGGATGGGCTCAAGCGGTGATCGCGTCGGCGTCAGCTGCGCTCGGCCGCAGCAGCGTCTGCATGCCTGCGTCTGTCCACAGCGTCTGCTCGCGTCCTGGGCCGACGCCGACGAGCGCCACCGGCGCGCGCACGTACTCGGCGATGAACTGCAGATACTCAAGCGCCGCCTCAGGCAGGTCCGACGGGACTCGGCACTCGCCGAGATCCTCGCTCCAGCCGCGCAGCTCGGTCAGCTCGGCGGTGCTGTGGTGAAGCACCGTCTGGTGGTAGGGGAAGTCCTCGAACACGGCGTCTTCGGCGCCGCGATAGCTCGTGCACACCTGGATGCGATCCAGGCCGGAGAGCACGTCGAGCTTGGTGATGACCAGCGCGGTCAGGCTGTTCAGCCGCGCGGCGTAGCGCAGCGCGACGAGATCCAGCCAGCCGGTGCGACGCGGCCGGCCGGTGGTCGTGCCGAACTCGTGCCCGTGCTCGCGAATGCGCTCGCCCATCGCGTCGTGCAGCTCGCTCGGGAAAGGTCCCGCCCCGACGCGTGTGGTGTAGGCCTTGGCGATGCCCCACACCTCGTCGATGCTCTTGGGGCCGACGCCGGTGCCCACACACGCGGCGCCCGACAGCGGGTTGGAAGAGGTGACGAACGGATAGGTGCCGTGATCGATGTCGAGCATCGCGCCCTGCGCACCCTCGAAGATCACCTTCTTGCCGTCGTCGAGCAGGTCCCACATCAGTTTTGAGGTGTCCGCGATGTGCTGCTCCAGACGGTGCCCGAAGGTCAGGTATTCCTCGGTCATCGTGTGCAGGTCAAGCGACGGATCCTTCTCGAACGGACGCAGCGAAAGGCGCTTGGGCTCCATCGCGGCGACGATCTTCTTCTTTAGGATCTTCTCGTCGAGCAGGTCCTGCAGGCGAATGCCCAGGCGCGCCGCCTTGTCGGCGTAACACGGCCCGATGCCGCGCCTGGTCGTGCCGATCTGCAGGCTGCCCAGTTTGGCCTCGCCGGCGTGGTCGAGCAGCAGGTGGTAGGGCATGATCAGATGCGCGTTGGCCGAGATGCGCAGCCCGCCGATGTCCACACGGCGAGCGCGCAGCGCGTCGAGCTCGCCGATCAGCACCTTCGGGTCGATCACCACACCGTTGCCGATCACGCAGCGCTTGCCCGGGTAGAGGATGCCGGAGGGGATCAGATGCAGCTTCCACTCCTCACCGTCGCGCACGATCGTGTGGCCGGCGTTGTTGCCGCCCTGAAAGCGCACGACCGCGTCGACCTGCTCGGCGAGCAGGTCGGTGATCTTTCCCTTTCCCTCATCGCCCCATTGGGCGCCGACGATCACGATTCCGGGCATGTGGGGCTCAGTCTACGAGGGGGCGGCTCAGCCCGAGCGCGACGTGGCGATCGGGTCGGTCTGCACGGCCTGCGGGTGCTCGCGCGCATCGCGCAGCGAACGGCGGTCGTCCTCGCCATACAGCGGCAGGCCGTTGCCGCAGATCGCCACCAGCCGTGAGACGGTGCGCTCGCCGAGCTGGTCGATCAGCTCCTCGTAGCGCAGGTTGGTCGTGACGATCATCGCGCGCTCGTCCTCATAGCGGGTGTTGACGATCGAGTAGAGCTGCTCGAGCACCCACTCGGTCGTGTTCTCCACGCCGAGATCGTCGATGTGCAGCAGGTCGACCGCAGCGAGACGCTCGAGAAAGCCGACCATGCCGTCCTCGGTCTCGATCGCGCCGCGAATCAGGTTCAGCAGTCGCGGCAGCGAGTAGATCGCGACGGAGCGTCCGGCGTCCAGCGCGGCCTTGGAGACGATCATCGCGAGCGTCGTCTTGCCCGTGCCGACGTCACCCATCAGCCACAGCCCATGGCCGGCGTCGAGGTTGACGTCGATGTCGCGCACGTAGCGCCTGACGGCCTGCACCTGCTCGGGCGCAGAGCGTGCGATTTCCGGCACCGGCGGGCGGTCGAAGGACACGCCGCGATAGCGCTTGGGCACGCGCCCCTCCATGCCGGCCGTGCGCAGCTTTGAGATGCGCCCGGCGCGACAACGGCAGTCCGACGCCGTGTTGCTCTGCTCGTCGACGATAAAGCCGCTGCCATCGCACAGCCCGAGCGGGCACGGCAGCGCCGCTGCGTTGGCGCCGGATGAGCCGAGCTCGCCGGCGCTCACGACGCGTATCGCTCGCCGGCGTAGTTCATGAACTTCGGGTACTCCTTCTGGAAGGTCAGCGTGACTTTGCCGACGGCTCCGTTGCGATGCTTGGCGATGATCAGGTCGGCCTCACCGGGACGCTCGGAGTCCTCGTCGTAGTACTCGTCGCGGTAGATGAACATCACCAGGTCGGAGTCCTGCTCGAGGTTTCCGCTCTCACGCAGGTCTGACAGCTGCGGTTTCTTGTCCTGGCGCGTCTCCACCGCGCGGCTCAACTGCGACAGCGCGATCACCGGCACGCCGAGCTCGCGCGCGAGGATCTTCAGGCCGCGGCTCAGCTCGCCGACCGCGGTCACGCGGCTGTCGTAGCGGCTGTCGGTGCGCATCAGCTGCAGGTAGTCGATGATGATCAGGCCCAGCCCGCCCTCGCACTGGCTGTGCAGGCGCCGCGCCTTCGCGCGGATCTCCAGCATGCCGACGTCGCTGGAGTCATCGACCCACAGCGGCGCGGCGGCCAGCACCTGCGAGGCCTTGAGGATCTTCGGCCAGCGCTGCTCGGCCACGCGCCCCTTGCGCAGCTCCTCGCCCTTGATGCGCGCTTGCGAGGCGACGAAGCGCTGGGCCAGCTCGGCCTCGGCCATCTCCAGCGAGAAAAGCGCCACGGGCTTTTTGTGTTCGACGGCGGCGTTCTCGGCGATGTTGCAGACCAGCGCGCTCTTGCCCATCGCCGGGCGCGCGGCGATGATGATCAGATTGCCAGGCTGAAAGCCGCCGGTGATCTCGTCGAGGTCCTTGAACCCCGAAGGCGTGCCGGTCAGCGACGTGCCCTCGATCGACAGGCGATGCAGCTTGTCCAGCTCCTCGTGCAGCACCTCCTCGATTGCCCGGAAGTCCTGCTGGCGGTCGTCGCGCGCGACCTCGAGCATCGCCTTCTCGGCCTGCTCGACGAGTTCGCGCGGCGCAGCCTGGTGACCGACGACGCTCTCCTGAATTTCGTAGGAGGCCTTCAGCAGACGTCGCAGCAGAGCGTTCTCGCGCACGATCTGCGCGTAGCGCCGCGCGTGCCCGGCGGCGGGCACCACGCCCGCCAGCTCGTCGACCGCGACGTCCCCGCCGATTTCCTCGAGCTTGCCCATCTGGCGCAGGCGGTCGATCACCGTCAGCGTGTCGACAGGCTCACTTTCGTTGTACAGCGCGAGCATCGCCTCGTAGATCGTGCCGTGGCGCTCGCGGTAGAAGTCGTCGGCGCGCAGGCCCTCTTCGATCACCAGCGCATACAGCGAGCGATCTGACAGCAGGATCGCGCCGAGCACCGATTGCTCGGCGTCGAGATTGTGCGGCGGGGCCAGCGCCGCGGAGGCGCCGCCCGCGCCGTTTACTGTCGAGACGGCGCTCATCGGTTGGGCGAGTGTAGGGACGGCCCCGCGCCGGCCGCGCGTGCGAGTCCGCAAATCGCGAGAGTAAAAGCTCTTGTCCTCGCCACGAACATATGTTCGCAGCGAGGGCGGCGGCGCCGCGGTCTATTTCTTGGCGACGACCATCGTCTTGATCGTCGCCGTCACACCGTCGACGACGTCGACCACGACCATGTAGGTGCCGACGTTCTTGATCGGCTCCGGCAGGTGCACGTTGCGTTTGTCGAGCTTCAGCCCGCGTGCTTCCTTGATCGCTGCGGCGATGTCCTGCGCGGTCACCGAGCCGAACAGGCGGCCGTCTGCGCCGGCCTGCTGGGGGATCGTCAACACCGTGCGGTTGAGCAGGTTGACGTTCTCCTCGGCTTTCTCGATCGCGTTCTGCGCGGCGCGCTCGGCCGCGTCCTGGCGCTGGCGAATCGCCTCGACGGCGCCGCGCGTCGCCGGCTGGGCGAGCTTGCGCGGCATCAGGTAGTTGCGCAGGTAGCCCTTGGAGACGTCAACGACGTTGCCCTGCTCGCCGAGCGTGTCCACGTCCTGCAGCAGGATCGCCTCGGGCATGGCGCTCTACCGGTCCCTGTCGCGGTCGCCGCGTTCGCGTCGGGGGCTGTCCTCGCGACCGCCCTCGTTCACGTACGGCAGCAGCGCCAGCTCTCGTGCGCGCTTGACGGCACGAGCGATCTGCACCTGGTGGCGCCGGCAGGAGCCGGTGATCCTGCGCGAGCGGATCTTGCCCTTCTCGGAGATGAACTTGCGCAGCGATGCGACGTCCTTGTAGTCGACCTGGTCGACCTTGTCGCGACAGTGCTGACAGGACTTGCGTCGCCCGCTGCCGATGCCGCCCTTCTTGTCGCGCCGGCGAACCGGCTTGCCGCGACCGCGTGCCTTGGCCATCAGCGGCCCTGCGCGTGGGCGCGCTGGTGGGGGACAGGCTTCAGAACGGCTGAATGCACAGCTACCTCGCTAAATCTCAGAACGGAATGTCGTCGTCGCCGGCTCCGCCGGCAGCCGGTGCGGGCTGAAAGTCGCCTTCGTCCACGGGCACGTCGCCTCCGCTTGAGGCCCCGTTACCCTGACGACCCCCGAAACCGCCTCCACCGGAGGCGTCGTCTCGCGAGCCGAGGAACTGCACCGAGTCGGCAATGATATCGGTTGCCTGGCGCTTTGTGCCGTCCTGCGCTTCCCACTCGCGCCACTCAAGGCGGCCGTCGATCGCCACCGGGCGGCCCTTGGACAGGTAGCGAGCGGCGTTCTCGCCCTGCGCGCCCCACACGGTCACGTTGAAGTAGTTGGGCTTGTC
>DATARK010000029.1:0-10143 GCA_036264175.1 Solirubrobacteraceae bacterium | reverse complement strand
CCATGCACTCGTCGGGAGCGACGCCGCCGAGCTACGTCTCGCGGACGCACTCCTCGCGCGCGAAGACGAGAGCGGTACACGCTGGCATCGCTGCCTGCGCTGCGACTCGTGGGTGACGCTCCCCGCGCCCGAACATCCGGTGAGGGCGACCCTGCCCGATCGCGCCGAGGTCGAGCTGCCGCTGCGCGGGCGGCCGTTGCGCGACAAGCTCGTGCTGCGTCTGATCGCCGTCGACCGTGCGTTTCACTTCCTCGTGCTCGCCGCGCTCGGCGTGCTCGTGCTGCTGTTCGCCGCCGACCGCGCGACGCTGCGCCACACCTTCTACAAAGTCGTCGCCGACCTGCAGGGCGGCGTGGCGGCGAGCCAGACGCACGCCTCGCACGGCCTGCTGCATGAGATCGACAACGCCTTCACGACGTCCTCGTCGCATCTGCACCTGGTCGGCGGCGTGCTGCTGGTCTACGGCCTGGTCGAGGGCATCGAGGGCGTCGGCCTGTGGTACCAGCGGCGCTGGGCGGAGTACCTGACGTTCATCGTGACCACGTCGCTGCTGCCGCTGGAGGTCTACGAGCTGGCGAACCGCGCGACGGTCTTCAAGGTGATCGCCTTCATCATCAACCTCGCCGTGGTGATCTACCTGCTGCGCGCCAAGCGCCTGTTCGGCATTCGCGGCGGCATCGCCGCCGAGCACGCCGAAAACGCGATCGATCAGGGCTGGCCGGCGCTCGAAGCTGCCGCACCACCCGGCGGCGACGGCGCACCGCTGGCCGCGCCGGTGACGCTCGCGCCCGGCCGCGAGCCCGCCGCGCCTTAGCTGACCCGCCTCAGCTGATCGCAAGGGAAGTCTTCGCTTGCGCGGACCGCGCGCGATGGTATCTACGGCGTATATACGATGGCTACCGGACTACGCGCTGCGCTCATCGGCGAATGTGCGCGCCCAGTCGAGCAGCAGCTCGTGCAGACGATCGTCGTCGCCGAGCTCTGTATGAAAGGCCACCGCGAGCGTGCTTCCCTGCTGCGCCGCCACGGCGTGGCCGTCGATCTCGGCGAGAAGCTCGACCTGCGGGCCGTGCTCGGCGATCCAGGGCGCGCGAATGAACACGCCGTGCAGCGGGCCGCCGGCCAGCCCGGCGACCTCGACGTCGGCCTCGAAGCTCTTGATCTGGCGCCCGAAGGCGTTTCGCTCGGCGAGCATGTCCATCAGGCCGAGATGCGCGCGATCGAGCATGATCAGGCCGGCGCATGAGCCGAACACGGGCAATCCTCGCGCGACCAAGGCTTCGATCGGCTCGGCCAGCCCCTCGCGAGCGATGCCGAGCGTGATCGTCGTCGACTCGCCGCCCGGAATGATCAGGCCGGCGATGCCGTCGAGGTCATCGACGACGCGCACCTCGCGCACGCCCGCGCCGAGCCTTTCGAGCACGTGACCGTGCGCCTCGAAGTCCCCCTGCAAAGCCAATACGCCGATCAGGACGCCCGACGGCCTTCCCGATCCGGCCCGAATGGCGTCCGTCACCAACCGCGCTGGGCCAAGAGCTGCTCGCCGTCGAGCTTGGAGCTCTCCAGGCTGACCATCGCCGAGCCGAGGCCGCGCGAGGCTGCGGCGACGCGCTCGGGGTCCCGCCAGTGCGTGGTCGCCTCGACGATCGCGCGCGCCCGCGTGGGCGGGTCATCTGACTTGAAGATGCCCGAGCCGACGAACACGCCTTCGGCGCCGAGCGCCATCATCAGCGCGGCGTCGGCCGGCGTGGCGATGCCGCCGGCGCAGAACAACACGACCGGAAGGCTGCCATCGCTTGCGACCTGGCGAACGATGTCAAGCGGCGCTGCGAGCTGCTTGGCGGCGCTGGCGAGCTCGGCGTCTTGCAGCGTGCCCAGGCGGCGGATCTCGCCGTTGATCTGGCGCATGTGGCGCACGGCCTCGACGATGTCGCCCGTGCCCGCCTCGCCCTTGGAGCGGATCATCGCTGCGCCCTCGCCGATGCGTCGCAGCGCCTCGCCGAGGTTGGTCGCGCCGCACACGAACGGCACCTTGAACGCCCACTTGTCGATGTGATTGGCCTCGTCGGCCGGCGTGAGCACCTCGGACTCGTCGACATAGTCCACGTCCAGCGCCTGCAGCACCTGCGCCTCGAGGAAGTGCCCGATGCGCGCCTTGGCCATCACCGGAATGCTCACGGCCTGCTGGATGCCGGCGATCATCTCCGGATCAGACATGCGCGCGACGCCGCCGTCGCGGCGGATGTCGGCGGGAACGCGCTCCAGCGCCATCACCGCCGCGGCGCCGGCCTCCTCGGCGACGGTCGCCTGCGCGGCGTTGACCACGTCCATGATCACGCCGCCCTTGAGCATCTCCGCAAGGCCGGTCTTGACGCGGAATGTCGACTCGTCGCGCATGCGGCAAGTCTAGCCGGGCGCGCTGGCTCTACTTGAGGCGGAAAGCCTTGATGCGGTCGTCGTACTGCGCGGAGTCCTGCGCGTAGACGCCGTAGGCGAGAGCCTGGATCAGGCTGAGCAGCGCCGTGTGCGAGCGCACGTAGGCGGGGCTGTTGGAGGAGTAGTAGAGCTTGATCTGCGCGAGCTTGGCGACCTCCGACAGCGTCGCGTCGGTGATCGCGGCGGTCTTGGCCTTGCGATGACGCGCGAGCTTCATCGCGCGCACGACCAGCGGATGCGGGCGTCCGGCCGAGAGGCCGATCACCAGCGTGCCCTGCTCGATGCGACCGAGGCGGCTGAGCGCCTCCTGCGATGGACTGGCGACGACGTCGACGCGCAGGTCCAGCAGCATCAGCAGATGGCGCAGGTAGCTGGCGAAGAAGGCCATCTGGTCTGTGCCGGCGACGAGCACCTTGTCGGCCGACACGATCGCCTCGATCAACGCTTCGACAGAGCTGCGTGAGACCTTGCGCGCGGTCTCCTCCACGTTCAGGTGATCGGCGGCCAGCGCCGTCTCGAACTCGTTCTGGTCGAGCGAGAACAGCGGCGCCGACGGCGACGACGCGCCGGGCTCGGCGGTCTTTGCGTGCACGCGGCGGTATTCCTCGCGCGCGGCGGCCTGCAGCTCGGGAAAGCCCTCGAAGCCCAGCGCCTGAGAGAAGCGCACGACCGTTGAGCTCGACGTGTTGGCACGACGCGCCAGCTCCTCGGCGGTCTGAAAGGCGGCCTCGTCGAGGTGGTCGACGATGTACTGCGCGACGTCCTTCTGCGAGCGCGAGCACTCGTCGAAGCGTGCGCGGATGTACTTGGACAGGCTCTGGTGCTCGCTCGTGCCCGACACCGGAGAGCCGTTGGACGCCGGACGGTCGGTGGGAGGTGTGGCAACACGCTTCATCGGCGGTCTTGTTCGACGCCTCAGGCACTCACTCCTGCCAGCGAGCGAAACGAGCATGCCCGGCGATGTGATCCACGAGGCCGTCTGCGGCGTAGATTGGCTGACGAGATGCGCTCGGCAGAGGACACCAGGACGGCAATCGGGGACGCGTTCCTGTGAGGATCGCGGTCGTCGGCGCGGGCGTTTCCGGCTTGGTCGCAGCGCATCTGCTGCACCGCGAGCACGAGGTCGTGGTGTATGAGGCAAACGACTACGCGGGCGGGCATACGAACACGATTCGCGTCGACACGGCGCATCAGACACATCACGTGGACACGGGCTTCATCGTGATGAACGACCGCAACTACCCGAACTTCACGCGCCTGCTCGACCGCCTGGGCGTCGCACGCCAGCCGACGCACATGAGCTTCTCGGTCAAGGGCGAGGAGCCGGACTTCGAGTTCAGCGGCACGCCCCGAGGGCTGTTCTGCCAGCCCGGCAACGCCGTCAGCCCGCGCTTTGGGCGCATGATCGTCGACCTGCTGCGCTTCAACCGCGCGCTGCGCCGGTTGCTCGATCACGACGAGAGCGGCGAGTCGATGAGCGACTTCCTCGCGCGCCACCGCTTCTCGCGTGCGTTCATCGAGCGGCTGATCGTGCCGCAGCTGTCGGCCGTGTGGTCGGCGGACCCGCGCGAGGCCGGCTCCTTTCCGGCGCGTTTCATCGCCGAGTTCTTCGCCAATCACGGCATGCTGGGCTTTCGCGATCGGCCGCAGTGGGCGACGGTCGCCGGCGGCTCCGCGCGTTATGTCGAGGCACTGACCGAGCCGTTCGCCGGGCGCATCCGCCTGCGTACGCCCGTCGACTCGGTCACACGCCACGACGGCCACGTGGAGGTCGTCGCCTCGGGCGCCGGTGCGGAGACCTTCGACCAGGTGATCATCGCCACGCACTCCGACCAGGCGCTGCGCATGCTCGCCGACGCCTCCGAGCGCGAGCACCGGCTGCTCGGCTCGATCGCCTACCAGCCCAATGAGGCCGTGCTGCACACCGACAGCACGCTGCTGCCACGCCGCCGCGCGGCGCGTTCGGCGTGGAACTTCCATCTGCTGCGCGAGCCCAAGCCGCTGAGCACGGTGACCTACTACATGAACCACCTGCAGCGGCTCAGCGCCGACCGTGACTTCTGCGTCACACTGAACCGCACGGAGGCAATCGACCCGGCGAAGATCATCCGCACGATCCCCTACGCCCACCCGATGTACACGCCCAGCGGCGTCGCCGCGCAGGCCGAGCATTCCTCGATCAGCGGTCTGGCCGGCCGCACGCACTACTGCGGCGCCTACTGGGGCTGGGGCTTTCACGAGGACGGCGTGGTCAGCGCGCTGCAGGCCTGCCGCCCCTTCGGAGTGAGCCTGTGAGCTCCGCGCTCGCCACGCGCCCGTCCGACGTGCGCGAGGGCGCGCGCGCGCACACGCATGCGTCGTGTCTGTACGAGGGCTCCGTGCGCCACCGCCGCGTGTCGCCGCGCGACGAGTTTCGCTTTCCGCTGTTCATGGCCTACCTGGACCTGGACGAGCTGCCGCAGCTGTTCGACGCGAGCCTGTTGTGGTCTGCGCGGCGCCCGGCGCCGGCGTGGTTTCGCCGCGCCGATCAGCTCGGCGACCCGCGCACGCCGCTGCGCGACGCCGTCGCCGAGGTCGTAGCCGAGAACACCGGCCTGGCGATCGAGGGCCCGGTGCGTGTGCTCACGCACCTGCGCTACCTCGGGCACTGCTTCAACCCGGTGAGCTTCTACTACTGCTTCGACGCCGCCGGCGACCAGGTCGAAGCGGTCGTGGCGCACGTCACCAACACGCCGTGGGGCGAGCGCCATTCCTACGTCATGCCCGCGCGCGAGCGCAGCGAGCACGGCTCGACGTCGGTGCTGCACGGCCGCTTTGCCAAGGCGCTTCACGTGTCGCCGCTGATGGACATGCGCCACACCTACGACTGGCGTCTGAGCGAGCCGGGCGAGCGCCTGTCGGTGCACATCGAGTCAGCGCACGCCGACGACGGCGCGCGCGCCTTCGACGCGACGCTGTCGCTGGGCCGGCGCGAGATCACGCCGAGCGCGCTGCGCAGCGCGCTCGTGCGCTATCCAGCGCTGACGCTGCGCCTGACCGCGCGCATCTACGCACACGCGCTGCGCCTGCGTCTGCGCGGCGCCACCTACCACGCAAACCCCGGCCCGGGCGCACAGGCAAGCGCCTGCCTCAAGCCACAGGACAGCGCATGAGCGCCGTGCACCCGGCCGCGCCGCTGCTGCCTCCCACGCCCGCGCGCGCCGGCGACGGCCACCCCTTCGACGGCGCCGGGTCGCTGGCCGACCGCTTCGCCCGCTGGCTGGCGCTGCGCCTGCTCTCTCGCGCGCGCGGCGGCGAGCTGATCGTCGTCGAGGGCTCACGCCGGCTGGTGTTCGGCCAGCGCGTCGCGCGCAGTCCGCTGTCGGCGGTGCTGCGCGTGCGCTCGCCGCGCTTCTATCGCCAGCTGCTGCGCGGCAGCGTGGGGCTCGGCGAGGCCTACGTGGACGGCCTGTGGGACTGCGACGACCTGGTCGCATTGACGCGCATCGCCGCGCGCAACGTGGGCACGCTTGACCGCTTGCGACGCACCTTCGCCCCCGCGCTGATCCCCGTTCAGCGCTGGGCGCGCTGGCTGGCACGCAACACGCCGGGGCGCGCGCGCGAACGCATCTCGGCTCACTACGACCTCGGCAACGAGCTGTTCTCGCACTTTCTCGACCCCACGATGATGTACTCCTGCGCGGTCTTCGAGTCGCCCGAGGCGACGCTCGAGCAGGCTTCGCTTGCCAAGCTGCAGCGCGTCTGCGAGCGGCTCAAGCTCTCGCCGGACGACCACGTGTTGGAGATCGGCACCGGCTGGGGCGGCTTTGCGGTCTATGCCGCCGAGCGCTACGGCTGTCGCGTGACGACCACGACGATCTCCGCCGAGCAGCACGCCTATGCCAGCGAGCGTGTGCGCGCGGCCGGGCTGCAGGACCGCGTGACGGTGCTCTCAAACGACTACCGCGACCTGAAGGGCAGCTACGACAAGCTGGTCTCGATCGAGATGATCGAGGCCGTCGGCTGGCAGTACTTCCCGACGTTCTTCAAGCGCTGCTCGGAGCTCGTCAAGGACGACGGCGCGATGCTGCTGCAGGCGATCGTCATCAAGGACGACGCCTACGAGGTCGAGAAGGCCGGCAAGAGCTTCATGAACACGCACGTGTTCCCCGGCGGCTGCCTGCCGTCGATGGAGATCATCGCGCGCTCTGTCGCGCGCGTGACGGACTTTCGCCAGGCGCACGTCGACGACATCACCGCGCACTACGCGCTGACGCTCGAGCACTGGCGCGCGCGCTTTCTGGCAGCCACCGAGCGACTGGCCGCGCTCGGCTATGACGAGCGCTTTCGCCGGCTGTGGGAGCTCTACCTGAGCTACTGCGAGGGCGGCTTTCGCGAGCGGCGAATCCAGGACGTGCAGCTGCTGCTGGCTAAGCCGCAGTTTCGCTGAGGATGCCGTGGGCACGGCGCGCGCCTTCGTCCTCGGTCGCTCGCGTCCGTAGGACGCCACGCTCGCTGCGTCCTCGATGCGCTTGACCCACGGCCTCCTCGGGCGCACTCTCTCGCCTTTGGCGAGGTAGGGTCCGCGCCCATGCGCCGCGATCTGTTCGAAGACGTGCACGAGGACTTCCGCGCGAGCTTTCGCACGTTTCTGGAGCGCGAGGTGATCGGCGAGGAGGGTCGCTACGGCGAGTGGGAGCGCGCCGGCCTGATGCCGCGCGAGGTGTTCGCGAAGGCCGGGCGCGGCGGCTTTCTCGGCATGGCCGTGCCGAATGCATACGGCGGCGCGGCCGCCGAGGACTTCCGCCTGAACCTGGTGATCGGCGAAGAGACCCAGCGCGCCGCCGTCGGCAGCTTCGGGCTGGGCATCACGTTGCACAACGACATCTGCCTGCCATACTTCCTCAGCTACTGCACCGACGAGCAGCGCGAGCGATGGCTTGCAGGCATCGCCTCGGGCGAGCTGATCACGGCGATCGCGATGACCGAGCCGGGCATCGGCTCTGACCTCGCGTCGATGTCCACGCGCGCGATTCGCGACGGCGAGCACTACGTGGTCAACGGGTCGAAGACGTTCATCACCAACGGCATCAACGCCGACCTGGTGATCACGGCCGTCAAGACGGATCCCTCCCAACGCCACCGCGGCATCAGCCTGCTGATCGTCGAGCGCGGCATGGACGGCTTTGAGCGCGGACGAAACCTGGAGAAGATCGGCCAGCATGCCCAGGACACCGCCGAGCTGTCGTTCTCCGACGTGCGCGTGCCCGTCGAGAACCTGCTCGGCGACGAGGGCGAGGGCTTTCGCTACCTGGTGTCCAACCTGCCGCAGGAGCGCCTGTCGATCGCCGCGTCGGCGGTCGCCGCGGCCGAGGCGGCGCTGGAGTGGACGCTCGAGTACGTGCGCGAGCGCCAGGCTTTCGGGCAGTCGATCGGCTCGTTTCAGAGCTCGCGCTTCACGCTGGCAGAGGCACACGGCGAAGTGCAGATCGCGCGAGCGTTCGTCGATCAGTGCACGCGCGCACTGGACGCCGGCGAGCTGACGCCCGAGGACGCGGCGACTGCCAAGTGGTGGTGCACCGACCTGCAGGGGAGTGTCGTCGACCGCTGCCTGCAGCTGTTCGGCGGCTACGGCTACATGCTCGAGTATCCGATCGCGCGCGCGTTCGCCGACGCCCGCGTTACGCGCATTTATGCCGGCGCAAACGAGATAATGAAGGAGATAGTCGGACGTTCGCTGGGGTTGTAGACGACCGTTTGCGTCCGGCGACGCCGACGCTAGCGTCAGCGTCGAGCATGCCTTCGATGCACGCTGTGAGGTCGAGCTGGATAGCCGCGATCGGCTACGACGACGCGCACGAGGTGCACGTCGAGCTGATCGAAGGCGGGACCTACGTCTACGAACAGGTGCCGCGCGTGATCTGGCAGGCGCTGGCGGCGGCCGACAGCAAGGGGCGATTCGTCAACGCCGTGCTGAAGCCCTACTTCCCCTGCCGCGAGGCGTGAGTCAACGCCGCGCCGGCGAGTCGGCGGCGTCGACGTCCAGCTCGCGCGCGAGATCCACGAAGTAGTCCAGCGCGCGCGGGTTGACCAGCGAGTCGACGCTTGCCGCCTCGGCGACGGGCGTGCCCATGAGAATGCGCTTGACCGGCACCTCGAGCACCTTGCCCGACAGCGTGCGCGGGACCTCGGCGATCTGGCGCAGCTCGTTGGGCACGTGGCGCGGCGAGCAGTCCTCGCGGATGCGCCGCTTGATCTGCGCGGTCAGCTGGTCGTCGAGCTCGACGCCCGGCTCGAGCACCACGAACAGCACCATGCGCAACTCCTCCTCGCCCGGGCGCGCCGGAATGTCCACGACCAGCGCATCGAGCACCTGCGGCACGGCGCTCGCCGCCCGGTAGATCTCGCTGGTGCCCATGCGCACGCCCTGGCGGTTGATCGTCGAGTCCGAGCGTCCGTAGATGACGGCGCCGCCGCGCGGCGTGATGCGGATCCAGTCGCCGTGGCGCCACACGCCGGGATACATCGAGAAGTAGCTCTCGCGCAGGCGCTCACCGTCCTCGTCGCCCCAGAAGTACAGCGGCATCGACGGCAGCGGCTCGGTGATCACCAGCTCTCCCACGCGATCGACATGCGCGTGGCCCTGCTCGTCCCAGGACTCCACAGCGCAGCCCAGCGCGCGGCACTGCAGTTCGCCTTCGTAGACCGGCAGCAGCGGGCAGCCGGCGACGAAAGCCGTGCACACGTCGGTGCCGCCGCTGGTCGAGAACAGCCAAACGTCCTCGCCGACGTGCTCGTAGACCCACTTGAAGCTCTCCGGCGCAAGCGGCGAGCCGGTCGAGCCGATCGCACGCAGCGCGCGCAGGTCGAAGTCGCGGTGCGGCTGCACGCCGGCCTTCTCGCAGCTGGCCAGCAGCCCGGCGCTGACGCCCATGCAGGTGATGCGCGCGCGCTCGGCCAGGCGCCACAGCGCACCGAGATCGGGGTGCGCGGGGCTGCCGTCGTAGAGCACGATCGCGGCGTCTGAGAGCAGGCAGCCGACGAGGAAGTTCCACATCATCCAACCGGTCGTCGTGAACCAGAACATGCGATCGCCCGGATGCAGGTCCAGGTGCATGCGCTTCTTCAACTGCTCGACCAGAATGCCGCCGTGGCCCTGCACGATCGCCTTGGGCAGTCCGGTCGTGCCCGAGGAATACAGCACCCACAGTGGGTGGTCGAAGGGCACCTGCTCGAAGCTCAGCTCGACGCCCTCGCCCCTGGCCAGCAGCTCGTGCCAGGCGATCGCGCCGTCCAGCTCTGCGTCGGCGTCGAGGTAGCCGAGCAGCACCGTGTGCTCGACGCTCGGCAGCTCGTCGAGAATCTGCGCCACGACGGCCGTGCGGTCGAAGTCCTTGCCGCCGTGGCGGTAGCCGTCGACGCTCAGCAGCACCTTCGGCTCGATCTGCGCGAAGCGATCGATCACGCTGCGCGCGCCGAACTCCGGCGCGGCGCTCGACCAGATCGCGCCGATCGACGCGGTCGCCAGAAAGGCCACGAGCGTCTCGGGGATGTTCGGCATGCAGGCGACCACGCGATCGCCGCGCGCGACGCCCAGCGAGCGCAGCCCGGCGGCCGCTGCGGCGACCTGCGCGCTCAGCTGGCCCCAGGTCAGCTCGTCGAGCTCACGCAGCTCCGAGCAGTGCACGACCGCCACATCGTCTGAGCGCGAAGGCCGCGGCCCGTCGC